>NZ_JAHHPM010000489.1 GCF_024606345.1 Endozoicomonas sp. YOMI1 | reverse complement strand
ATAGCCGTAGCTATGTGACCGGAGTTGTAACGCCGCAGAGTGACTGATTACTTAGCCAGAAAATATGATTTCATTTGGTTAACTACTTACCACTTCAAATAAAATTGGCTCCATCAGGCGCCATTTTTACGAAAATGTCATGATCAGTAATTAACCACCGCACTGATCCGGAACAGACAGCTCGCCACTGGCATCCGTCATCCACTGGTTCAGCTCTTCCAGATCTACCGGGCTGAGAGTGCCCACAGCCTGTTTCAGCTTCAGCGTATTGACGATAAAGTCATAACGGGTGTTCAGATAGTTACTGATGGAAGAATAGAGTTGCTGCTGAGCGTCCAGAACATCAGTGATGTTGCGGGTACCCACCTCATAGCCACTTTGAGTCGCTTTCAGTGCACTTTCTGACGAGATAATCACCTGACAGCTGGCATGAACCCGGTCCACATCAGAGGTAGCGGTTCTCAGCAGGTTACGGGTATTGGCATTGGTGCCCCTGAGTTGCTGATCGTAATTTTTCTGGGCTTCTTCCAGTTGAAAGCTCGCTTGACGGGTAACAGACGAGGTAGCACCACCAGAGAAAATCGGCAGATCGAACTGAACACCTACAACGGTATCAGTACGATCGCCAGAAAGAATTGTGGACCTGGCCTGGCTGGAATTGTTAGAGCTGAAGTTATAGCTGGCAAAGGCATTAACTGTTGGAGCATGACCAGACTTGCTGGCTTTTACTTTGGACTTGGAAGCCGTTAACCCTTCCCGGGCCGCTTTCAACCCCAGGTTATTGGCCAGTGCCGTATTGACCCACTCTTCAGGGTTGTTTGGCGTCGGGGCAACCACTGGCATTGCCTTCTCCAGCTGGGCAATATCGGTGACGTCCTGGTTTACAATGGTCCGCAGCCCTTCGTAGCTGACAGAGACCAGATTCTCAGCCTGAATGCGGGCCACTCGGGCATTATCATAAGCTGCACGGGCAACCAGAACATCTGTTTCTGCAATCAGGCCCACATTGTAACGCTCACGAGCCTGATCCAGTTGCTGCTTCAATGCTCTTTCCTGGGCTTTCGCGGTCATCAGGCTGTCTTCAGACCGGAGCACATTGAAATAGGACTCAGCCACACGCAGGATCAATTGTTGCCGGGCATTGGCAAATACGGCAGAGGCCTGATCCCCGACAGACCTGGCCTGCTCATAATTGAACCAGCTGTTCATATTGAACAGCGGCTGGGTTAATGTCGCGCCCCACCCATGAGAGTTATAGTTTTCATCCTCATCTGGACCATTCGTTAGTTCAGAAGATGTCTTATTATATTGCGTTTTAGCAGACAGCCCGAAGGTTGGTAGCAATGTAGCCAGGCTCTGGTTAACAGTCTCCTGGGTCGCTTTCATGGATGCCTTGGCAGCCGCCAGCTGGGCATCGTTCTCCAGCGCCATATTGTAAACCTCGAGCAGGTTGTACTGAGTTGGTGCAGCCTGCACGTTTAACACGGCACCCGCGAGGGCGGCAAGCAGAAACCCTCTACGACTATTTCGTAACATAATCTTGTGATCCTTGGAAAGTTCGCCAGTCATTCTTAACTGGTCAACGGTTGCCAGACTGGTCCCTGGTTGGGGATAAAATCGCTGTATCAAACTCAGATCAAGGAAATCTACACTAATTTACGCAAAAAATGCAGTACTATGACGAATTCCTCAATGGATATTGCTTCTTTAGGCTGAAGGTAGGAGAACGCTATACTAGGTGTTATGAAAAGACATTCGCTAAAACCCAACTATCGTGTCAACCTGATCCGCCTGCAACAGATTGGTGAAAGAAACTATCTGCGTCTTATGCGCCTGCTGCCCGGGCTATCAGATCAGGAGCACTTTCGCCTGCCGGTTAAGCACAAAAACAGTCTGGATAGCGCCGTGGAATGGCTGGTCATTGACGTTTTGGAACGGTCGCCATTTACCACTTTGTTAACGTTGCAGATGGAAGCTGACTGGGGGCAATTATTCAACATGCCGAAAGCCGAAGTGCGTCTTTATCACGACGTTAAGATGGCCGAAATTGTCTCTCGAAAAACAAGCAAGATAATCCAGCCACGGTACCATTATCCCAATAGTAAAATGCATCAGCCTGATGAAAAAGAGCAGCATAATCAGTTTCTGGCTCAATGGCTTGATTACGCTTTACCTGCCAGTCGAACTTATACAGAAAAAACAGGATAACGAAAACACTGATAAAAACATACGGATATCTCAGGGAAACGGAGCTGGAACTGCTGACAACCTGTTTGCAACAGGATCTGCTGCCAGACGGTCAGATAGTAACCAGCGTTGTAAGAGTTAGTGATAAACCAATGAAAGTCGATCTGAAATCAAACGGTTACTGACCGGCTATCAACAACCGATTGTCAGTTTCCTGCCAAGAACATCTTTCAGAATTAATCGATTAGAATCATATAACTATTTTTTATTAAATAGGCTCGCATCCTTTCCTAGATTTATTGTTAGGAGCAGTAAACATAAGGATGTAGTTATGACCAGGATAAACTCCATGCATCAGGATGAGTGGGACGATGCTTTCTGGAACAGTAATCATGAACACAGAAAGGCAAAAGCACGGAAAGCAAGGCACAAGGGGCTAAAATCATCAACCATAAGAGAGGGCATTGAAGACTACTTTGAGAAAAGCAAATTGAAAAACAGTATTTCAGAAAGTTTTCAAGAGTCTGATGATTATGACGAAGTAAACAAGCCCAGCTACAAACCCCGAATCTGAATCATATTGCCAGCCAAAAATGCCACTCATTGAATGTGGCATTTTTATTTATGGCATGGCCAGAAAAGTTCAAACTAATACAGAAAGGTAGAAATGGTTCATAAATAAGGCATAACAACAATAACTCCAGTATCAGGAATCGTGAGCGGTATGTGTTTCATCATCTGATAAGGCCTAACTGCCATAAATGTTCTTTACTGATCAGAAATCGACTTTACGATTATGGGGTAATGACAAATGACAACACCTCCCGAACTCCAATACCTCCATGGCTTTGGTAACGAACATGAAACCGAAGCCCTGGCAGGTGCCCTCCCCATCGGGCAATTCAATCCGCAACGTGCGCCCATGGGGCTCTACACAGAGCAGTTCTCCACAACCGCGTTCACAGCGCCAAGGCATCAGAACAGAAGAACCTGGATGTACCGGGTTCGCCCTTCAGCAGCCCAGGGCAATTATCAACCAATGGCACCGAACCTGCTTCGCTCTGGCCCGGTTACTGAGGTGCCAGCGCCCCCGGACATGATGCGCTGGGACGCTCTTGACCTCCCTGCAGCAGAAACCGATTTTGTTGATGGGCTGGTCACCTTGGCGGCCAATGGTAACCTCCACGCTCAGACCGGCTCTGCTGTACATATGTACCTGACCAACCAGGATATGACCAATCGCTTCTTTTACAACGCCGATGGCGAGCTGCTGATCGTCCCTCAACAGGGAGCTATTCTGGCACGAACCGAGCTGGGCAACCTGCATGTGCCTCCTGGTGAGATTCTGGTCATTCCCCGGGGCATCAAGTTTCAGATTCAACTACCGGAAGGCACGGCCAGAGGCTACATCTGTGAAAATTACGGAGCACCATTTACCCTTCCCGAACGCGGACCGGTAGGAGCCAATGGTTACGCCAATGATCGGGATTTCCATTATCCGGTGGCCTGCTTTGAAGATATCGACGGTGAGTTTGAACTGGTGGCCAAGTTTGCCGGAAACCTCTTCAGCTGCTACCTGGATCACTCTCCCCTGGATGTGGTCGCCTGGGTGGGCACGTCTGCCCCCTATAAATACAACCTGTCTCGCTTCAATGTGATCAACACCGTCAGCTTCGACCACCCTGACCCATCCATCTTCACCGTATTAACCTCTCAGAGTGACACTCCCGGGATCGCCAATGTGGATTTCGTCATCTTCCCGCCCCGCTGGATGGTAGCGGAAAACACATTCCGTCCTCCCTGGTATCACCGCAATGTCATGAGTGAATTTATGGGGCTGATTCACGGCATTTATGACGCCAAGGAACAAGGATTTGTTCCCGGTGGTGCCAGCCTCCACAACTGCATGAGCCCCCACGGACCCGAGGCTGAAGTGTTTGAAAAAGCCAGTGCCGCAGAGCTGAAGCCAGTGCAGTACAAAGACACCATGGCCTTTATGTTTGAGTCCCGCTTTGTCTTTGCGCCAACCCGGTTTGCGCTGGAAAGTAATGCCCGCCAAACCGACTATATTGATTGCTGGAAAGGGCTCAAGAAGCACTTCAGCCGACAACAATAACAATAAATAACTTGTCGTTTTTCTAACATACGCCGGAGACTGAAAGCTCATCATGCTGACACTCAATGAAACACACGATGTAAACCTGACCAGCTGGGTTACATCGGCCAATAACAAAAGCAGTGATTTTCCCATTCAAAACCTGCCTTTTGCCATCTTCCGACGCAAAGACCGTGGTGAATCTTTTCGGGCCGGCGTAGCCATTGGCAACCAGGTTCTGGACCTTGCCGCCGTTTCCCAAACCCCAGTATTTTCACAGACAGGTGCTTCAGGACAATCCCGTGAGGCTCTGGAAACCTGCTGTGATGAAACGCTCAACCGATTTATGGGTCTTGGTGTTGAGCACTGGTCATCCCTGCGATGGGCATTATCCAAAGCCCTGCGCACCGGTGCCCCGGAAGAAGCAGAACTGTCGGGCTGTCTGGTTGATATGGACGATGTGGAATATCGCCTCCCCTGCCAGATTGGTGATTACACCGACTTTTATACATCCATCTACCATGCCACCAGCGTAGGTTCACTGTTCAGACCCGATAACCCATTGCTGCCCAACTACAAGTGGGTACCCATTGGCTACCATGGCCGCGCATCTTCTATTGACGTATCTGGCCAGAATTTTCACCGCCCCTGCGGCCAGACCAAAGCGCCGGATGCTGACACTCCCTCTTTCGGTCCCTGTAAACGGCTGGATTATGAGCTGGAAATGGGGATCTTCATTGGCCCTGGCAACGCCCTGGGAGAACCGGTCACGCTGGATCAGGCTGATCAACACGTATTTGGTCTCTGCCTGTTCAATGACTGGTCTGCCCGGGATCTTCAGGCCTGGGAGTACCAGCCACTGGGTCCATTTTTATCCAAGAGTTTTGCTTCCACCGTTTCACCCTGGATTGTCACGCTGGAAGCGCTGGTGCCCTACCTGACCAACTTTGAACGCCCCGCCAGTGATCCTCAGCCAATGCCTTATCTTGACTCCCGGAAAAACCGCCAGCAGGGCTCCATTGATATTCAGCTCTCTGCGCATCTACTGACCAGACAGATGGATCAGGAAGGAGACACACCGGCGAAACTGTCACAATCCAGCTTCCGTCATTCCTACTGGACCATCAATCAGATGGTGGCGCACCATACCGTGAATGGCTGCAACCTCCGGCCGGGTGATCTATTTGGCAGCGGCACTCAGTCAGGCCCCGAACCAGAAGAAGCGGGTTCCCTGCTGGAGCTTTCCCAAGGTGGAAAAAAACCTCTGTCTCTGCCCAACGGTGAAACAAGAACATTCCTCGAAGATGGCGATACCGTCATTTTCAACGGCTGGTGTGAAAAGGCCGGACATGCCCGTATCGGCTTTGGTGAAGTACAGGCAACGATTTTACCGGCTCAAGCGTTTCTGCCTGCCCGGACGGATATTGGAGAATAAACACCATGAAACTCTACAGCTACTTCCGCTCATCGGCTGCCTATCGGGTAAGGATTGCCCTGAACCTGAAAGAGCTTGATTATCAACAATCGGCCATCAATCTACTGAAAGGTGAGCAGGGCCTGGAGGAGTATAAAAATATCAACCCCCAGGGACTGGTACCCACATTATCTATCGATAAAAACACCGATAAAGGGATGCTCACCCAGTCTCTGGCCATTATTGAGTGGTTGGAAGAGTCATTCCCGGAACGCTCCATTATCCCTGGAGATCCATGGAAAAAAGCCCGGTTGCGCAGCCTCGCTTACCAGATCAGCTGTGACATTCACCCGATCAATAACCTCAGAGTGCTGAAATACCTGCAGCAGGAACTGGCGGTGAGTGACGATGCCAAAACACAGTGGTATAAGCACTGGATTCACACAGGTTTTACCGCATTGGAAGCACAGCTGGATGACCAGCCCTTCTGCTGCTCGGAACAGCCCTCTATAGCCGACATATGCCTTGTACCACAAGTATTTAATGCCCTGCGCTTTAAGATGGAAATGTCAGACTTCCCAAAAATCCATGAAATCTACCAGCACTGCAATACGCAGCCAGCATTTATTGATGCGGCACCGGAAAACCAGCCGGACGCCGTGTAAGGGGCTATTGTTAAGGATTTTTTTACTCGTCCGGGAAAAGGTCGCCGCCCGCTTCCCGACGCTCGCTGCCCGCAAAAGCACATGTGGTTCCGGTTTTCGGATAGCGGGAGGCCGGCAGCGGGTAGCGTCTGTAGAAATATTCATCCAAAAAAGCGTAACAGTGTGCGAGTCACCAGCTCTGGTTTCTGGGCGTGAACCCAGTGGCCCGCTCCCGGTATCACCCGCATAGATGCTGATGGAAAGAGAGCAAGCACCTGCTCACGATGCTCTGGCAAAATATAGTCAGACTCGCCTCCCTTGATAAACAGGGTTTCATTGGCAAAACCCGTATCAGAGTGCTGCCCGGCAAGGACTTCCAGGTAATGTGTCATAATCGCAGGCAGGTTCACCCGCCAGCGATAGTTACCCTGCTCATCACGATAGAGGTTTTTCAGCAGGAATTGACGCACACCTTGTTCTGCTTCATAGGCTTCCAGAAAACGGTCCGCTTCGGTACGGCTTTTCAGCGTATTCAAAGGCATGGACGACAACCCCTCAAGAATACTGTCGTGTCGCCTTGCCTGATAAGTTACCGGCGCAATATCGATCACAGCCAGCCTGGTAACGCGCTCCGGCGCCATCAGGGCAACCGTCATCGCCACCTTACCGCCCATGGAATGGCCAACCAAATGCACTTTCTCAAGCTGGTTATCATCCATATATTCCAGAACATCCTGGGCCATGACCGGATAATTCATATCCTTATCATGGGGTGAGCGTCCATGATTGCGAAGATCCAACCCATGAACACGAAATGATTCAGCAAGACCACGGTTGATCATCCCCAGGTTTTCCTGAGAGCCAAACAGACCATGCAGACTGATCACATCAGTCCCCTGCCCCTGCTGTCTTGCGTACAATTTCATGTTTTCACTGCTTCTCTATAGGTTGCTGACAAACGGAAAATACTGATCAGGAATTCTACCTAAACGCCAGTACAACCGTCTCTGCATTTGGTACAAAGATAATAAATTGAGCTTTGCCAGAAAAGCCAGCGGATTATTTATGCTAACCCAAAAGCAGGAAAAGTGAAGCCATCTTTTTTAAACGTATTTCTTATCCCATCCTGAAAAAATCAACATAAAAACAAAAGGAACTAAAAGGCATATTTCTGGTCTGAAAATTTAAATTTGTTGAAATAGCTTTTATCGAAATGAACCCTAAAAATACGACTTTTCAAAATGCATCTACTAATCACCCTACCCTAAACCACCTTCTCTCTTTGGGCAATCAGCCACAATCAACTCAAAAACTTAATGCTACTTATGCACAGAGAGCTTATAACCAGCGGCAAGTTGATCATAGTCCATTACAGGCATACCTCCTGAAGTATGAAGGTACGTCCCCTACCTCATCTACTCCTGTTATACAAAGACAGATGGCTCTTAAAGCTCAAACAGAAAATCATTTACCTCGTAATAAGCCATCCAGTCTGCATGCTTTTTTAGAGAGCAGTGCAAATAATCCCCCCGTTACATGGTTAAACAAGGAACACGGTATTCTGAAAGTAAACAACTGGAGCCTGACAGAAGCTCAATGGAAGCAAAATCAACGTCAACAAGGCGTCTTGAATCCCAGTGACCTACATAATGCTTTATGCGACTCAGAAGATATAGACTTCCTGTCTGATCAGCAGTATAAACTCTCGTTGTATAAGACCGAATTAGTTACCAAAATGGCAACTACCAGAGCATCGCGTCATCAGCATGTGCCCTACAACATACCTGAGCGACTTAAAGGATCAGAACACCGCTTATCTCCGGACTCTTCAAGCACAGGGGTCAACATAACCAAACCAACTCAAGATGAAATAGCCTCATCTCCACAGATGTTTGGTTGTACTTTTCTGGCAAGACAGGCGGATATTGGCAAATCCATAACATGGATTGATAAAGCCAGAGGTGCATTAAAAGTAATAAATCCTGAGCAATTGAGCAAGGCGTGGCTTTTACTCCAACAGCAATATAACGTGGTTAATGGCGAAACATTACAAGATGCTTTAAAGAAAGAATCTGAACTGAATGATATACAATGTTTAGGTTTAACAGCTGCAAGTGAAATCATTTTTCAACTTAATTACAAACATTATTCAGCTGATACCACTTCGTCAGTAAAGAATAACCAAACCATTGCATTATCCACTTCGAAGCAAGCCAATACTTATACAAACCCGCCTCAAGACCCAATATCAACGCTGACAAATACAAAGCTCTCAATGCCTGGTGATGTCCTTGATGTTTTGAAAGCACAACCGTGGACTCCAATAGTTCAATCAGACGATAGACAAATACCATTGGGTGTTCAGTCCGCCAAAACAGCTGAACCGATAAATCCGGTTTACAAAGCACCAAAAAGCTGCGAAGGCTGACTGTCTTTTATTTTTTTAAACGCTGAAGTACAACAAAGCTTTGCAACGACTCTGGAACCACCCTGGCAATCATCATTAATTCAGCTACCGAACTCATCGGGTCTGGCAAATCAAACCAAACTCGACAAAATAATTATAAAAACCCCCGTCTTGGTAGCCGAGTTACTGACTGTCAGGCTTACTTAATTTATTATAAATCTCAACAGCCAGAAGATGCATTTCTGGCATGATTTGAAACATTAACTGTAACTGTTGCAACAGTAAACGAGTCTCAGGCCGCCCATCGTCCAGCCATTCATCGGTTAATTCCGCTTTAGCAAGGCTCCCACGACTTTGCACAGAGCTCCCCATCAACTGCTTCTCCAACAACCGTAAATGTTTATCCATGAATTGATATTGTGCCAGCAGTTCTTCCTGAAAAGAGCCGCCACCCAACTGCATCCGGTGTGCACCCAGAGTGGAGATATAACTCAGCATTGCATGGGAAAGCGTCAGGAAGCGAAAGCTCTCATCCTTTGCCCGCTGATAGCGGGCAGGTTCAGTCAGCATATTCATAATGGCGGCATTTAGCCGGGCATCCATATTGTGCGCATGACGACGAGACAAACGATACGCCACTGTATCCCGTTTACCAGTCTGATACTGCTCCATAACCTGAACCAGATACTCTCTATGCCTGGATATGGTCAATGCCATAATCCGATTCAGCCGCCTGGATTCCCAGTCAGGCAAAATAAACACAACCGCACTAACAGCCAGCAGGCAGCCCAAGAGGGTATCCCCCAGGCGAGGCAAAATCACAGAAAAGCCCAACCCCTGTTGATTAAAACAAAACAACACCAGCAAGGTAATAAAGGCTGTTGCCAGATCATAGCGTACGGTACGAAATGCAAAAAACAGAATTCCGCTGATCACCATCAGGACCAGCTGACCTTCCTGCCCCGGAAAAAGGTACAAAAGCGGTATGCCTGTCAGGAGACCAGCAAGGGTGCCAACGACCCTCTGGGCAAGTTTCTGTCGCGTTGCGCTGTAGCTGGGCTGACAGACAAACAGGATGGTCAGCAGAACCCAGTAACCGGGTTGCAGGTTCAACCCCAGAATCAGCCCGTAACCCAGTGTTAGCGATGTTGCCAGGCGAAGACCATGTCGGAATAGAGGGCTGTCCAGGCGACACTCATTCCAGATACAAAGCAGGTGAGCCTTGATTCCCCTGGGGTTGGAATCAGCCAATATGCGCTCGTCGACGGATATTTCTGAGCCCGGGTGTCCCACAGATGATATTTGCAATTCCACTGTCGTCAGATTTTTCAGCAGATATTCCAGCTGAACCAGCAAAGATCGCCACTGAGGATTACTCTGTTGCAGATATTTCAGCGACTGCTGCAGCTCATCAAGAACCGCTGTATTCTCGTTATCATGCAGATACTCTCGCCCCATGGCCAGAGACCGGGCTATGGCCCGGCATGATTTGGCCTGAACTCGCAACATTTTCTGAAAGCGAAAAAGAATATCGCTGCGGGAAAAACGCTCTGCCAGATCCTGATATCGATAATGAGAGGAACTCGCCCGCTCATGGATATCCTGGGCAAGAAAGTATATGTGCAGGAAAGGCTGTTCTTTCACACTGTCCTGTCGGCGGACTCTCTGGAGCAAAGAGGCCTTGGCCTGGTTCAGAGCGTTAACAACACTGACATTTTTTCTGGCCAACTCCAGACGCAGAGGCTGAGGATTCATATTGGCGACGGGATCAAACAGCTGACTTTTACTGTCAAAATAACCCGCCAGCTCTTTGAATACCTTGGCCAGGGATTGTTGCACAGGTCGATTAGGCCAGAGGATATGCCAGGCCAGAGACAGCACACCATACCAGAGCGCGCCACTGAGCAGCAGCTTCGGCTGCTCCCACAGGCTCGGGCTTGCCCCCGCACCCAGCATGGTGTAAACCGCCAGCAACAGCGAAGCAAATGCCATACTGCTGTACCTTGGCCCCATAGCACCGAGCATGGTAAATCCAAAAGTCGAACTGCAAAGCCCGGCAGCAAAAAGCAATGGATAATCAAACAGCAGCTCAATTGACAGTGATGCCAGCAGAAAACAGGCAAGCATCATGATCAGCGCTTTAATTCTTCCCCTGAGGTTGTCATCCACTTCAGCCAGGGCAGCGGCAATAACGCCCAGAACCAAGGGTGTGATTTCATCAGGGGATCCCCGATACCAGGCAGGCAAGGTAACGCCTGTCAGGGCAAAAAAGACTTTTACACTGTAATTAATCCGGTCGTTTGCCCAGTAATTGCGGAAGGGTTGGAAGATATCAGGGAAGAACATAATGGAGAGCTGGTTGCCGGACGATTGATCTAAAGTTCATGAGCATACCCGAAAAAAGCGCTCTGGTAAGCCATACTTTTCTCAGCCTTTTAATATGTTTTCTCAGCCTTTTAATATGAATCAGTAATTAACCAGGTTTTCAGCCAGAGCGCAGAATGACCTTTTATCAGGAATTACCCAATGCGAATTGCGCTACTTTCCCGTAACGAGCGGTTATACTCATCCCGCCGCATCATAGAGGCTGCAGAAGCCAGAGGTCATACGATCGATGTTATTGATATTTTGAGTTGCTATATGAATATCAATGACAAAAACCCCAGTATCCACATGAAAGGGGTTGAGTTGCCTCACTATGATGCTGTGATTCCACGCATTGGTGCCTCCAACACCTTTTACGGAACAGCGGTTCTTCGCCAGTTTGAAATGATGAACTGTTACTCACTGAATGAGTCTCTGGCCATTGCCCGCTCCCGTGACAAGTTACGGTCAATGCAACTGTTGTCGCGTAAAGGGGTTGGCTTGCCGGTTACCGGCTTTGCCAGTGGTCCGGGCGATATTCCTGACCTGATCGATATGGTTGGGGGCGCGCCTCTGGTGATCAAATTACTGGAAGGCACCCAGGGAATTGGTGTGGTCCTTGCTGAGACCCGAAAAGCAGCAGAAAGTGTCCTGGAAGCATTTATGGGTCTGAAAGCCAATATTATGGTTCAGGAATACATCAAAGAGGCCGGTGGTGCCGATATTCGCTGTTTTGTCATTGGCGACAAAGTAATCGCAGCGATGAAACGTCAGGCATCTGAAGGCGAGTTCCGCTCCAACATACACCGGGGTGGCAGTGCCAGCCTGGTGAAACTGACGAAAGACGAGCGAGCTACCGCAGTAAAGGCGGCAAAAGCCATGGGCCTGAGACTGGCTGGAGTGGATATTCTTCGCTCCAACCGCGGCCCCCTGGTGATGGAGGTCAACTCATCTCCGGGGCTGGAAGGTATTGAGCGGGCAACGGCCAACGATGTAGCCAACTGCATTATCGAATACCTTGAAAATAACTATCGCCGCACCAGTAACACACGAATTACCGGATAACACCACTTCACAACCACCATCACTCTGATTAAACAAACACCCGAGTGATGCTTTTCAACCCCGGTCTCTTCCTTTGGCTTGATGACCAGGGCTGGAGTCTTCCATGGAAAGAGCGCAACCTCTAAAGCTATTTGGCCATACCATTTTGCCAGGTACACGACAACAACTTAATATCCCTGTCGTCAGACTCTACACCGATACGCCCATTGATCTTCGGATTGAGGTTATTCACGGCCGCAAAAAAGGCCCATGCCTGTTAGTGACGGCGGCCATTCATGGTGATGAACTGAATGGCGTGGAAATCTGCCGACAAATCCTCGGCCATAAAAGCCTGTCGAAAATCCATGGTACCCTGATTGTCATTCCCGTGGTTAATCAGCTCGGATTCATCCAGCAAATTCGCTACCTGCCTGATCGCAGGGACCTGAACCGTTGCTTCCCGGGATCCAGCAAAGGCTCCCTGGGCGGAAGGCTTGCCAACCTGATTACGACGGGTATTTTTCCCCACGTTGACTATGCCCTGGACCTTCACACCGGAGCCATTCACAGAACCAACCTGCCACAGCTGAGAACCGACCTGACCAACGGGAAATGTCTTGGTCTGGCCAGAGCCTTTGGTGCACCGGTGATCCTCCACTCATCCCTGAGAGATGGCTCTTTCCGCCATGCTGCCAATGAGTACAATATTCCGGCACTGGTTTATGAAGCAGGTGAAGCGTTACGACTGGAACAGGCTTCCATCAAGCTGGGCTTCAAAGGCGTTATGCGTGTTATGCGTCATCTGCATATGCTGGCCGGGAAACCCGCCAAAGCATCGGCTATTCAGCCATGGGAGTGCAACCAGAGCCAATGGCTGCGAAGCTCAAGGGATGGTTTGGTGTTACTTCATACCAAACAGGGTCACCTGGTAAAAGAAGGGGACACAATGATGACCATTGTCAATCCGTTTGACGCCAATGACAGCGAAAGCATTACCGCACCGTTTGATGGTGTTGTTATTGGCCTTAGCCAACTGCCACTGGCCAACGAGGGCGATGCCCTGGTCCATCTTGCCAAAGTCAGCAGTACCCTGGCAGATACCGAGTATGATCAGGAGGTGATTGAAGAAGTACTTGACCTGGGAGTTAGCCAGTTGCCGGTACCCGAAAATCACGATTAAATGGCAACAATTTTCTTTCTCCGACTGCTCACCTTTAAAAAGTGACAGGCAGTTTACTGACCATACGATAATGAAAAAATCTCATCTTTGATTGGCAATTTACTGCCCCCCTCTCACCCCATCTGCAATCTGCCGATTGGGTGTTCTGTTAATCTATTGGCAATGACCAGCGGACATCGTCCAACACTGGATAAAGCAGGAAAGTCATACTATGTACTAAGGCACCATTGGGGTGAAAACTATGTTCACATACACCGAAGGCCGTTTTACTAATGGGTACTTTACCGCCGCAAAATCAGGTCCCGTAACACTTGCTCCGGCTAATTTCAGCGAGGCGGAATCGGAATCAACAGAAGAGTCGGCCACGTCGGAATCCTCCACCGGAGAAACCGGGTACGATTTGATTAGTTGCCTCACTTGCGACACAAGGGATATTTCTTTCGAGTGGAAAACAGGAATAGTAAAGGATGGATCACAAACAGCAACCGGCCCTGTTCGGGCGGCGAAACCTTCAGGATTGCACATGGGCAGAATATCAAAACTGGCAGGCATGATCAGCTGCAGTTCGGGCAGGGAGGCGGCTTCAGTTTGTACCACTGAGCGCAAGGCCGAAACCGTCGTCAGCATGTTATTACTCTTCAAGCCTTGGTGGTTCAGTTGCAGAACCGGTTGCCTACGGGCGGCATTGAGTTCAGCAAGGTATTGCTGTTTATCAACATTCAGAGCAAATCTACAGGAATCTGAGTATATATCCTCAATTTTTATGACGTCAGCATCCTGCCTTTTCATATCGTCTATCGCAAAGTTAGCCCACAATTTACTTTGCCAGATTGAATCCATATCAACGCACGCTTTGCCCTCGGGACCGTGAACCTGAATCTCAGAAAAAACGAAACCATAGCTTGCCATCTGGTCTGCCGAAGGCCATTTCGGGAATTCATCCAGTATGCAAGTGCCATCGTCGTTATAATAAGAGCGCACTCTCAGATGGTGCTCAAAGGCTTGCGCATCATGAAGTTCAGAGAAACCATGGAGCACAATAATGTTCCTGACGGACAGTTCCTTGATTTTTTCCGGCTCCAGGAACGATTCATGGGGTAATTGATGTCTGAAAAGCAGTCGAGTGTCAGGGTTCAGCGGAGCAACTTTTCGTTTTCCTGAATCAAAAGAGACCAGGCAACAGCCAACATGGTCAACGGTTGCCTGTTCTATCAGTCGGTTACTGGCACCATCAGTAGTAAAAGTCTTGTGTCCGGTACCATGACGCCAGAATAACTTGGAAGATTGGCGATCCCGAACAACATTTTCGTCGTCGCCCCAGAATTCATGAAACATTGAGAAATGTGAAGAAATTGGACCCATTAGAAAAATCTCCTCAATTTTCTTTCTATGTTCAAAAGATGACAGCTAACTTTCTGACCATACAATAATGAAAAAGTTTCATCTTTGACTTCGGAAGTACCTGACTTTCAGTACCGATAGAATGATGCCAACAGCCTCGACAACTGCAGAAACAACCGGGGTTTATCGTTATAACCCAGTTGCCCAGCCCAGTAGTAACATCGGAATAATCACCCGGGTGACCTGGCATAAAATCCGAACCTGTACCTTCGTACTGGTCGGCTCGGGTTTGACCGTAGCAGCGATAGCGGCCGGTGCTGCCGATGCTGTTAAACCTGCCGCGGTTTTTGCCACTGGCGGGCTTCTTTGCCTGACAACTGCACTTTATCGAAGCCTCAACCCCTTGCCATTAACTCAGCGTAACATTGCGCCGCTTTGTCAAACCCCGACAGCAGGCTCACCGGCCCGGGTTGCATCACTTCTGCCTGGTTCACAGTGCCTCGCAGCCAGTGATGCCCGCCAAACCGTCACAACACAGCCCATTCAGACAGTCATCACCGGGAACAGCACAGAACTGCCTGCCATTGCCGAAACTCTAAAAGGCATCCTGCATGCCCTTGGATCGGTTACGCAAATATTTCCCGATTCCTCCCGCTCTGCAGAGGTCTCCAAACGTTTCCGGGATCTGCGCAAAAGATCCAGAGATGTTCCCTTTGAGCAAAATCTCAATGGTGGGGCCTGTGCCAGGACCAGTGCCGCTAACTTCCGGGATTATGCCATCCCCAAATGCAGCAATATAAGCTGTCACCAGGCATACTGCGCCATGCCTGGCCAGGCATACCATGCCAACTACATCGACATGCATTACGGTAATTTCATTGCTGCACAGGGGGCAGTCAACAGAACCCATAACCGTTTCCTGCAGCTGCTGGCAGTTAACGATACGGCCGTTTCTGTTGCCTTGGTCACTGAGAGCGAACTCAACAGGCCTGATAACACCCGCATTGGACCAACCGACACTCTTCAGCCGAAAACCATTCCTGCACTACAAATCACCACAACAACAGGCACGGAGACATTGCCTTCTGTATCAGTAAGTCTGGTCGGCTCAATTGATGTGCCAGATATGAAACTGAGGATCGACCAGCTGGAAATTAATGGCAAACCGCACTTTCGAATGAATGAAATGGGCTGGGTTGATGGAACAGCCAACAATCCGATAAGACTGGCAGCCATCACGATGATTGCCGAAACATTGAGAAAACATCCGGCAGTGCTGGAGCGGGCAAATCATCCGATGGTGGTTAACTGTAACGCCGGGGTAGGCCGGACCGGTACTTTCATTGTCGCCAGCGATATCATCCGTCACTATGGGCAAAATCCCCAGGGGGACACGCTGGATATTGACAGTAAGATTCTTGCCGCCAAGCAGCGCAGATCAGTGCAGTTTGTGCAAAACTCTGGCCAGTACCAGAACCTGGTCACATTGCAAGAGAACCGAAACACCCTACTACAGGCTCTGTTTGAGGCAGTGAAGTGAACTACTCTCGCCCCTGAATTCATTTATCCGCAGGTTGCCCCACGGATAAACGATCATGAGACAATAGAGGCTCCCGGTTAAACAGATACAGCCGCTTTGATATGGGGATGAGCTTGATAATTCACCAGCTCAAAGTCATCAACGGTAAACTCAAAAAGATCACGAATTGCCGGGTTTAACTTCATCTGAGGTCGCTGATAAGGTGTGCGACTTAACTGCTCTTCTGCCTGTTCAAGATGATTAGCGTACAAGTGAGCATCACCAAAAGTATGAACAAAATCACCGGGTTCCAGGTCACAGACCTGGGCAATCATCATCGTCAACAGCGCATAGGAAGCAATATTAAAAGGCACCCCCAGGAAAATATCAGCGCTGCGTTGATACAGCTGGCAGGATAACTTTCCATCCAGTACATAAAATTGAAAAAGGCAGTGGCAGGGTGGTAACGCCTGGCGTCCCATAGCGGCATTGTCTTTTGGCGAGTAGGCGACATCAGGAAGTACCGATGGATTCCAGGCACTGATCACCATTCGTCTCGAATCCGGGTTGGTTTTGATCTCATTCAACAGCCACTGAATCTGGTCGACCACTTCACCATTGGCCCCCTGCCAGCTGCGCCACTGTTTGCCATAAACCGGACCGAGATCACCGTCGTCGGTTGCCCACTCATTCCAGATCCGGACACCGTTTTCCTGAAGGTAGCCGATATTGGTCTCCCCTTTGAGGAACCACAATAATTCATGAATGATTGAACGCAGGTGGGACTTTTTGGTGGTCACCAGTGGAAAGCCTTCGGAAAGATCAAAGCGCATCTGATAGCCAAACACACTGTAGGTACCCGTGCCGGTCCGATCCGCTTTGAAAGTGCCATGGTCTTTCACATGCCGCAGGAGGTCCAGATATTCTTTCATCGTTTTTTCGATCCGCTCTCTTTATGCTTATGCTCTGGGCAGTTTTTCTGCTTCTGCCCAGGGCAGTTATTCACTCTGGCCTTTGCCAGCCAGGCCGCTTCATCACTATTCAAACCATTAACCAATGGGTGGTGACGATACCCCCAAACCATAAACACTATACCCATAATCACCATCGGCAAAGACAACAGCTGCCCCATGGTTAGCCAGTCAAAGGCAATAAAACCAAGTTGGGCATCCGGCTCCCGCACAAACTCAACGGCAAACCTTGCCAGCCCATAGATCAGCAGGAACAGTCCGGAAATGGCCATTCTTGGCCTGGGCTTTGATGAAAACCACCACAGTATGCCAAACAGCACAAGCCCTTCCAGAAAGAACTGATAAAGCTGGGAAGGGTGTCTTGCCACTTGACCGGGATCGGTGGGAAAAACCATGGCCCATGGCACATCAGAGGCCCTGCCCCAAAGCTCTCCACCAATAAAGTTTCCTATTCGACCAAGACCCAGCCCCAAAGGCACCAGTGGGGCAATAAAGTCGGTCACCTGAAAAAAACGCTTGCCCTGGGAACGGCCATAGAGCCACATGGCCACAAGAACCCCAAGCAGACCACCGTGAAAGGACATGCCTCCACTCCATACTTTGAACAACCAGAGCGGATCTCTTACAAAATAGTCAAATTGATAGAAGATGACATACCCGAATCGTCCGCCCAGGATAACCCCGATAGCACCATAAAAAATCAGGTCACTGACCTGTTCCGGACGCCATAAGCCAGCGGATCTCCGGGCACGAATACCACCGAGCCAAAGTGCCAGTGCAAAGCCGGCAAGGTACATCAGGCCATACCAGTGCACACTTAAGGGGCCGAGGCTGAACGCCACGGGATCAATCTCAGGATACGCAATCACAAACCATTTCCGATCAGTAAAAACTGTTTAAGAGTACCAAGGTAATTGGCTACTGAGCCAGCATACAGTAAAGCCATCTCCTGACCTAATGCTGGCAGAACGCAACGAACAATGGAATATGTTGGGTACACTGCTGGACGCCGATGATACTGATATCACCCAGTTGACTTTTGGCAAAGAGCACCTGCTCTGCCGACTGTTCAAGTTCAGGGCGAATTTTGACATTGATGACAGTTCATTGATGTCACTCACGAAAATAATCCTGAAGAATTTGCTGGATTTGCAAGACCAGAATGGCCAGCCTCTGATTGAGATGGAACGTTTTAACGAGCGCAACGGAAGTAAGGGCTATCGCATATGCATCACACAACCCGGAAAAGCCACTCGTTCAAGGCGTGTGGCTGCTCGTTCAGTGGCGAATTTGCCCGGGCTCGTACTACCAGCTGGAATTAAAAAAAGTATGATGGAACGGTTGCTGCTCGCTGTAAACAAGCGACAGCTGCAAAGCAGAGAGAGCATTTAAGCCGATAGTCTCAGGTATTAATGGCGAGTTAATTTTGAAAATATACTGTCGTCCAGCTGTTTGGCCTGGGTGCCATCCAGTTTATAGCCCGGCAGGCCGGTATTTTTCATCTGAATCATGATATGGCCACCGTAGACCATAAACTGTTCCGTAAGATCGGGAGTACCGGAGGTTAACATCGACTGGTGAAATGCCTCGGAGATCCCGGTCCGATCTTTATTGCTTTTGCAACCGGTAAAAAGGTCAATGCCCATAATGGCGGATAGCTCTTTTAATTTTCCGGAGAAATAAAAGGGACCTGATTGTTCGGCAACCTGCTTCAGGCCGCCACGGGTGTTGTACAGCGCCCATAACTGATCAGCCAGCTCCTTTGCCCTATGCTGTTTGCTGGCTGATAGTGCTGGAAGTTTTTTTCCCAATAAGCCTCCGTACTGATGGTTCGAACCCACTAATTGTTGCAGTGCAGTTCTATTGACCTCCATCACGGTTTTCCAGGTGTTGGCATTAGCCAAAAGGATTTTGCCAGACAATGATTTTTGCCTGTCTGGCAAGGCCAGTTTATTGCAAGGTGTAACCGCCATGACCGCCCGTGGCCTGATTTTCACGGCAGCGGACTTGCCATCAGCGTAATGGATGGTTAGCGTGCGCTCTTTATTGGACATTTCCATTAACTTTTTGTGCAGCTTTTCAGTCCACTCTTTTTCATTTTCAAGGCCTGCGGCTCTCGCTATGCGGCTATCGCGTATATGATCCGGGCTCAGCAAATTCAGGTACAGGCAATCCAGTTTAATCGGTTGGTGATCGGGATTTTTCATGGCATTTTTTAACGCCTGTTTATGGTTGTGAAGCAAAAGGGCGGTAAATATTTCATCGAGGCGCTGGTCGGTTACGCGATCTATATTTTCGCCTTTTTCCTTGTAGGCATAAGGGCAGCCCACCCGGATATGCCTGGCCGTCTCCTGACCATCAACTTTCATGGTATAGGCCAGCATATTGACTGCATGAGGAGAGTTCCGCTCCATTGAAAGAGCCAATTTGTCATGATAGCTGTTTTGGAAAGGGTCTCTGTTTCCCCGCCTGGCACCAGCAGTGTCATCTTGCAGACGCATGGACGCTGCCGGAGTGTATTGAAGAGAGACCTGATGCCATTGGTTATGCTGATAAATATGAAGTCGACTGCTAAACGACTCACTATTCTCTGCCAAAACCTTCATGAGTACCTGTTCAAATAGATCGGCTTTAAACCGTTTTTTTAGTTCTCTGTGCAGTCCACTGAGTTCTTGAATGGCCTCAGGAACACACTGGACAACCTTGCCAGCACTGGTCAGTGCGATTGCCCTTTTACTATCGATGATTGCTGCGATTTTCTGGTCAGCATTTTTCTTTGCAGACTGAGTGTTGGATAACCGCTTGACCACTTCGGCATAGATATCAACCTGTTTAAGATATTGTTTGCCGCCTCTGAAATCGTATTTGGCTGCATCCTGTATATATCTTTTTAAGCCCGCTATATCATCTTCAATAGCACCCGTTATTTCTACCAGTCTTGTGCTGAGATGTTTGCTGCCACTGCCTGTCAACTGCCTTGCCTGTTGCAGTAGGCTGCCCTCAATCTTTGCCCAGTGTGCCGCTATCCACCTGATATCCGGGCCATTTTCCAACAATAAGCGTTGAGTCGAGTGGATGAATGATTGTACTTTTTTCCGGTGTGCCGTTAATTGGTCAGCCAGTTTTTCTATTTTTTCCGGTGTATTTATCGTTGTGATGGCAAGTTTTGCCTCCGGTGAGAAGCGGTTTTTTACACCAGCAGGTGATGGTTTGTAGCTATCTGTTGTGATGTATATTGGTATTTTTTTTATTTCGTTAAGTCTCGATATAAACGGTTCAGGGTTATTGACCCTGGGGAGTAGCTGATTGATGTTTTCCAGAATTTCTTTTTTTCTGGAGGGTGGGGGCAGCTGACTTAGCTGGCGGGCTCTTGAATCTTTTATTTTTTTGGTAAGCCGGATAGCCGTGTTAATCAGTGGTTGCAGGTTGTCTATAACCATTAGTCGGCTGTTGACAGGAATTAAACAGAATGTATCACCTGATGGCATTGTCAGGCTGATTTTTAAATCTTTTGGCAAATTTAGTGTTAAGACTAAATCTTTATAGTTATTTAAGGCTGTTTTGTCGGAAAGGTCATTGTTCAGATCACCATTGTTTATGTACTCCAGTAACGATTTCAGTGCTCTATAAGACTCACTGATGTAGTGATTTTCTGAATTTGTCCGGTTAATTTTCGCCAGTTCTCCATCCGTTGAGAGTATCTCTTTCAATTCCTGCTCTGGTACTGTCCAGTTTTTTTCAACCATGAGGGGACTTGACTCAACTGGCTTTATTTTCTCAAAATTTGTGATTGCCCTGGTTCCCTGATTCCCTTTGTCTGCCTGTATGCCAGGCTCTTTCAGCCTGGCAGGTGATACATCCTTATGGTATTTTTTCCCGGAGATTTTATGTTCAGGTGGAGGAAAATCGTGGGTCAAGCTAGTGGAGCCAGGCTTGTTGGGTTCAATGGAGGATGCCATGGGTAAATCCTTTTAGCTTTAAACCTCAAAGTTCAAAAAATAAATCTCAATACTGAATGTCTGGTATATCGCCATTTTTAACACCAGCTAAACCCTATTCCTTTCAGCTTTGCAAGCCTGGTTCGCTGGCTTGAAAAAAAGCTATCCACCCAAGAGTATGGGTGGATATAGCAAGAGCCATGGCCCGTTATAGAAGCACCAGAAGTCGCCTTTTCTCATTTTACCTTTGCATTTCAGTCCTGCTTTTGTCGGTGTTTCATCCAGCGCCAGGATATGGCTTTCAAGTGAACGGACTATTTGATGATTCCACTGTATTTCCACTGTTTGTTGGAACAACACCAGTTGTTGAAATAGCATCAGACAAAGAACTGACAATTTCATCTCCGTGGAATTCAACTCCATTTCTGATATCTCCCAGATTATCTGCCAATCTCTCTATATCCGAAAATTGCTCCTTGTCTAGCCTCTCCTTTAAAATGCTACGTACTGTTATATCTCTCATAATGGGCTGATCAATATTGGCACCCAGATTGATTAGTTGGTTAATAAATTGAAGGCTTGTTGAATCAATCTTTTGCTGCAAGGCAATATGGCATAATGCGGTACGACCTTCAGAGTCCTTGGCATCGACGCAGAGTTGATGACAATCTAATAAACGTTGAATTGTCTTTTCGTAGGGGTTGGAACTGTAGGCATTCTTATCTTTCCATTCCTTGTAACCGGAAATAGCTATTTGAAGTGGTGTTTTTCCTTCGAGGCCGAGAGCATTGACATCTCCATTGTCTATTAATGTTTTGATAACAAGCTCGCCACCATTCTGAATAGCATAAATAAGTGGTGTTTCATTGTCGACTTTTAAATTATCAATACTTAGCCGATATATCATTATGTTCAGCAGGAATGATAAGTCGGATTGGATAATCGACATTAATAATTTTTCTTTGTCGTTACCATTAAGATCACTAGCCTTGAGTGCCTGCATCTTTTCTATTATTTTTTCATAATCTTTGTGTTCGAACGAATTTCTGGAGTGAGGTTTATATAGGTTGGCAATCGATTGTATTAACGGCAACGGGTCAATTCTGTTTTCTTCCGGATTATCTGCCAATGTCGCTATTTTAGAAAAATAATTCTTCGTTAGCCTCCTCTGTAAAAAGCCGCGTACTGTCACATCGCTATCAATGGGCTGATCAATACTGGCCCCCCGATTGATTAATTTATACATTAACTGAAAACTTGATAAATCAAACATTTTCCACAACAAGATAATATAGCATAATGCGGTACGACCTTTAGAGTCCTTGGCATCAACGCAGAGTTTATGATAATCCAAAATCCATTGAATTGTCTTTTCGTAGGGGTTAAGAAAAGGTCTTAAGGGATTCTCATCATTCCAATTCTTGTAACAGCCAATGGCTACCTGGAGCGGTGTTTTTCCTTCGAGGCTGAGAGCATTGACATCTCCATTTTCTATTAATTTCTTGATAACAAGCTCGCTGCCACCACTCTGAACAGCATAAATAAGTAGGGTTTCATTGTTGACTTTTAAATTATTAATACCTAGCCGATTTATCATTATACCCAGCAGGCATGGTTGGTCGCACTTGATAATCAACATTAATAATTTTTCTTTGTAGTTATCTTTGAGATCACTAGCCTTGAGTGCCAGCATCTCTTCTTTTATTTTATTTTTAGATTCGATCCGATCCATGATGCCAAGTTTTTTTAGGTTGGCAATCGATAACATCAATGGGTCATCATATAATTCATGGCTAAAACCATTTTCGACCACCCTGGCAAGACGGAATCCTTTGTTTAAAATGCTGGAATATAGATCGCTATTCACACCACTTTTATCAGGATGAAAATATCTTGACAACTCTTTAATAATGTACGCCATATTTGAATCGTCTGTATGTAGATCAATCTTTAATAGACTGGCTAACAGAAACCTGAATATTTTCTTTTCATTTTCAGTTATTAGATCTTTGTTATCATATTTCTCCAGAATTGATTCCAGGAAGTTTCCGACACCTTCAAGTTCCTTGAATGACTCCTTTAAATGTCTCACCTTCGGACTCTTTCGATTCACTACCTTCTCTGGCCTCTCTATCTCCTCAATCAGCTCAAGCTTCTCCATCTCCTGCAGAGCGATTTGTATTTCTTTTGAATCGGCAATCTTACTCTCTATAACTCTACAGAAATTTTGGGCATGCCTGTTAAATTTATCAATAAAATCAGGGGTTTTAGCAAGAGTTGGTAATACATGAATGATTTCAATATTTCTTTCATTGATCGGTGTGTTATGCGGACTTTTATTGCAATGGGCGAGACTCTGCTGATTATAAACCTCCATGAGTTTACTTTTTAAATCGGGTCCCACAGATATTCCAGTGCCTGCATGCATCAAATGGCCATCTTTGCCATTTACGTCAAACAGGAAATGTGAAATCAAATTACTCTGTTCTATGGTCATAGCATTATACTTCCTTCCAGTATTTTTTTATAAATTGCTTCCAGACTTAATTACTTATCAGGCGATTAGACTTCTGCTGGTACGAAAAGTTCAATTAAGAGAAGCACAACCCGAAAAGCTCACTATAATTGCATGAAATCCTTTAAAAGAAAGCTGAGTCAATGCTATGAATCTTGCCGTCCCTGGCAGCAAACCTGCAATTGATATTGTTGTGGCCTCTGAGTCAACAATGAAAATTCGTGCCGTAGAGAAAGCTTTTGCTTGCTACCGGGTTAATCTGATTGCGACCAAAGCACGTTCCGGGATAAATAGCCAGCCCGTTGAAAACGAAACCTATACGGGAGCTGGCAACAGAATAAAAGACGCGAAAGCAAAGTACCAGTCAACAGGTCATGACGCTGATTTTTTGTTGGTGGCTATCGAAAATGGTATTTTCCATGAGCAGGTAAACGGTCAGAAAGTATGGTTAGATAAAGCCGTCGTTATTGTCGAGACATCCGGTGGCATGCAGTACATCAGGGAAACATCGCCGGTACTATTGCCTGCAGAGTGTGTCGCTATCGCCAGGCAAAGGGGATTTGAAAATACAACGGTAGGCCAGGTTATGGCCGAAATAGACAGTACGGTTCAGCATGATGACCCCCACTCAAGCTTGCCACCTTTTAAATCCCGTCAGGAATATCTGGAAGAAACACTGGTTGAAATGGCAGGCACCTTAAGTAGTTAACCAAATGAAATCATATTTTCTGACTAAGTGATCAGTCACTCT
>NZ_JAHHPM010000488.1 GCF_024606345.1 Endozoicomonas sp. YOMI1 | reverse complement strand
GGACGAACGAAGTTTTGAAACTCAGAAATGTGCAAATTATTACGGGTCAATTCCTAAGGTGCCTCAGCGTGGTGGGCGAAATGCACGTAAAGCACGCAAAATAATTCTGGAAGTGAAGAAGAAAACCGCTACGATTCAATCACCCCAAAGACCGGGCGGACGTTTGGCTCCGATAACCGTCAATGTTCTGATTGCTGAAGAAATCAATAATGACACTGAGGATAGGTTGTGCTGGATTTTATTGACCTCAGAGTCACTGGAAACATTTGAAGATTGTCGTACAGTGCTGAGATTTTATGAATTGCGTTGGCGTATTGAGGAGTTTCATAAAGCGTGGAAAACCGGTGCAGGTGTTGAGCGCTTGCGAATGCTTTGTGCCGGTAATATGCAACGTCTTGCAGTAATACTGATGTTTGTAGCGGTAAGATTATTGCAAATCAGGAAAGCCCTGATTCTGCCTTATGACAGAAAGGCAAAAGGTGACAAAACATGGAATGAGAAGACACCAGCCAATAAAGTTGTGAGTGACGAGGAATGGAAAGTTCTCTGGATCACGTATTATGAGAACAAGTCTTTGCCTAAACCTTCAGATAGCAAAAAGCCCGAAGTGCTTACTAACGCTTCGAGCTTTGCTGTATCTGGTGCCGGCACCAAGAGTCGAACTCGGGACCCACTGATTACAAGTTGAAAGTACGATCGTTTCATGCCATCCCGTCAGATTCCACTATACTGCTCACAGCCCTTGAATAACAAGGGGTTGATAGTGGCAGACTGTTTCTTTAAATCCCATTAATCACCTTACAATTCCAATCGAAAGTGGGCACAAAAGTGGGCTCAGATCCCGTAACAGTCATAACAATAAAAAAACCGGTGTTAGTTCATGGCGAAACTGTCAGTACAGAATTTGAAAGACATCAATTCAAAACTCAGTGAGCGGGTTGGTGGGCGTGGTGATGGATCATTACTGTTTATCAGGCGGGAGAGCGAAACGATAGAAGCTTACTATCGTTACAAGCATCTGGGCAAAGAGGTCAAAATCAAGCTGGGGCATTACCAGTCCAATGACGGCGCCCTTTCGCAGATTCTGGATTATTGCCGTGAAAAGTCTCAGGACCTTTCCCGCTTGCGGCGCCAATATGGCGGTGACCTGAAAGGCTATCTGGAAGCCGAGGAGCGCAAGAAGGAACAGCAGAAGCTTGAAGAGCAGCAGCGGCAGGAAATGGAAGCCCGCAAAGGCTCATTCGCTGATCTGATGGAGTCCTACGTACTGGACCAGGAAGCCCAGGGTAAAGAGAGCGCCCACCAGTCCCGTCAGGCGTTCAGACTGAATGTGCTTGATGCCTATCCCATGATTGCGGCCAAAAAGGCTAAGGATGTGACGCCGGACGATATTGTCACCATTCTGGCAGCCATCCACCAGCGGGGATCTGAAGTGGAATCCGTTCGGGTTCGGGCATTGCTTCACGCCTGCTTCAACTTTGGCATCAAGGGCGACTACGACCCGACACGGATTGCCGAAAAGCGTTTCTATATCCAGCATAACCCGGTGACTGCTACCAAGAAAAACACCAAAGCCTCCAAACCCGGTAACCGTGTATTGAGCCATGAAGAGGTTCGTCTTCTTTGGAACAACATTGCCAACACCCATCGAGTCGGCTTTGTCCTAGCCTGTGCGATACGCTTTATGTTGGCCACTGCTGGGCAGAGGCCCAAACAGTTACTCCGGGCAACCTGGGAGGACTACGACTTTCAGCGAAACTGCGTTACTCTGATAGACCGAAAGGGACGGCAGGGAACGGAAAAGATACATGTGGTACCGCTAACCGGCAGGGCAATGGCGATCCTGCGAGCCGTAAGAGAAATCTCCGGTTCATACCCGTGGCCGTTTTTCATAATCAACCAAAGGGAACACTGCCATGAAACCAGACAGCAGCCCCCAGTACATAACCGACGATCAGGGCAACCGGGTATCTGTCGTCTTACCGGTGAACGACTACCAGGAACTACTGGACGACCTTGAAGACCTGGCCGCCGTTGCCGAACGCAGAGACGAAGAATCCATTTCCCATGACGATGTGCTTAAGCACCTGAAGGCCAGCGGCAAGCTATGAGTTGTTATACGTTGCGCTGGAAGCGTTCCGCCCTGAAGGAGCTGGAGAAGCTGCCCAGAGCCACGGTGGGCACGCTGGTGGCACTGGCGGAGTCGCTGGTGGATGAGCCGTTTCCCGACGGCTGTCGCAAGCTGTCCGGCACGGAACATACCTGGCGGGTCAGGGCAGGCAACTATCGTCTGGTGTACCAGATAGACAACGGACAGTTAATTATCGAATTGATCAAAGTCGGTCACCGTAAGGCGGTTTACCGCTGATTTTTTCTTGGGCCAGTATAGGGTTGTACCCGAAAGGACAGGTTTCCCGGCTGTTTGGACTGGTTCTGGTAAACAGGGATTTCTTGGGACCAATATGTACGAGTGGATTGGATTTGATGATTTTCAACCTGCTACGGGTATGGTTTACACGAGTAACAGCGAACAAATAGATCTTATCCTTCATGAAGCTCGCAAGCTCATCCCCGGCTGGTCGGATAAAAAAATTAATGATGTGACATGGCTGCTATTTGATGAAGCGGACAGATATATTCGCTTGGTAATAAAAGAAGCAGAAGAAGTAAGATGCCTGGTCATAGGTACTGCTGACGCCTGTACTCCATGTGAAATTCTGGATGAGAACAATTGCGATGGCGAAACTATTGAGTTTGTGGTCGTTGACAAGTTCATACGCTGGCCCGATTCCGAGATAGTGAATGACGTTTTTTTAAGTGACATGATCAGCCAGTATGAGCTTTGTGAATTTATAGCTACCAATGATAAAGATCCGTACTGAGGCTGGACAAGGTCAGAGTCCCTTATTGGTTACACTGCTCAGCAGTTAATGGCGTGCCTGGCTCTGAATTCAATAGCTACTGTAATCACTTATTTGAAAACTCCATGCCTGGATCACTGGTGGTCTGCTGATCAAGGTATTCCATTTTATCAAGCGAGTCATAAGCAGCAACTCGAAGGCACTGAATTAGCAATGTCAAATGCCTTGATGGCTGCGCAGTATCTATTAAAGGCCCATAACCTGAATTCTGTTTTTACCCAGAGCCAGCAAGAAAAAAAAGCAAAAGAAAACCAGAGAAAGAAAAGATATAGCCAGAAAAGGAGGAAAGGCCAAGGCAGGAAAGTATGCACCATTGAAGGAGTTTGTGATCGAATTCTACCACAAAAGCAATACAACTAACTTGGCTCAGGTTGCACGAAAAGCCGTTAAACCTGCTAAGGCATTTTGTGACGAAAAAAATCTCAATATCCGTTTAGCCCCAACAAATATCGAGAGAACCTTTAAAGGTTGGCTTCGTGAACATAGGAAGCACTGCCCAATTTGTGAAAAAAAAATGCCCTTTAATACGGTTGCTTGAGAAGCCGTACACGCCTGCTTAAGCAAATGAGATACGTCTACTTTTAGTCAAGTAGACGTATCTACAAACTGAAAGAGCATCTGACCCGTGGTTACACCATCAATCAGCAGCGGTTCGAGCAGAATGCCCAAGAGCTGGAAGCGGCCCTGAAACCGGTGCGCAAAGCGGCGGCCTCACCACAATTTCAGGCAGACACTGGCCGTGGGCTGGTGGAGATTATCAGCCGCTATATCCAGACCTTTCTCTGGCTGCAACGCTACGATGAAGGCAAGCTGCACGAGCCCCACGGCCAGCATGGCGGCACCCTGCCAACGGCGCAGCAGGCCAGCGAGGATCTGACAACCCTGAAGCAGCAACTGATGGCCAAAGGCGAAGCCACTGACCTGTTTGCCCGCCCCCGTGGCGATGGCCTGGGTGTCCTTCTGGGTAACCTGGACCAGAGCGCCTTTGGTGAACCCGCCTACCCGACCATTGAAAGCAAGGCGGCACACCTGTTGTATTTTGTGGTAAAGAACCACCCGTTTACCGATGGCAACAAGCGCAGCGGGGCTTTTCTGTTTGTGGGCTTTCTGCACCGCAATGGTCGCTTGTTCAATCAAAACGGCGAGCCGGTGATTAACGACATTGGCCTTTCTGCCCTGACCCTGCTGGTGGCGGAGTCCGACCCCAAACACAAAGAAACACTGATCCGCCTGATTATGAATATGCTGGCTCCGGAAGCTGAACAATGACTGAGCAACTGATCGTAAACCACCTCTCTACCCTGGCGCTGGCGGTGCAGAACAAATCCGCTTCTGGCCGGGGTTCCGGCAAGAAGATTGACCTTTATGGTATTAAGAAACTGCGGGAGCTGATTCTGGAGCTGGCGGTGCGGGGGAAGTTGGTGGCGCAGAATCCGGAGGATGAACCGGCTTCTAAGCTGCTGGAGCGGATTGAGGCTGAAAGAAATAGGTTGGTAAAAGAGAAAAGTATTCCACGCACAAAAGCACTGCCTTCAGTGGCAGAAGAAGAAAGGCCTGAAGATCTTCCAGCAGGTTGGGAGGTTGTTCGCCTTGGTAACTTAACGTCAAAGATAGGGTCAGGGAGTACACCAAGAGGTGGAAAAAATGCTTATGTTGAAGAAGGAATAGTTTTCCTTCGTTCTCAGAACGTATGGAATGAAGGGTTTAAGCTTGATGATATTGCTTACATTCCGAATGAAACACATCAAAAAATGGCAAATACAAAGGTGATGCCAGGAGACATTCTTCTCAATATCACAGGAGCATCACTTGGCCGGTCAACAATTTTTCCCCATGAGCTTTGTGAAGCCAATGTCAGTCAACATGTAACTATTATCCGGCCTTTAGAAAGTCAGATGGCCCTGTTCATTCATCTTGGTATTCTTTCCCCAATGGTTCAGAAGTTAGCAAAAACGTCGTAAACCCTCGCCCAATGCGGGCGGGGATATAAGACGGGA
>NZ_JAHHPM010000487.1 GCF_024606345.1 Endozoicomonas sp. YOMI1 | reverse complement strand
TCTTTGAACTCTTCTGAATAGCGGGCCATTGATCACTCACTGGCCGCCCCCTGTTCAGGTTTTTAAATTCAGGAGAGGCGACAGCTATGTTGGCGCAAGGGGATTGTGCTTAGCATTAAAAAGCCCGCAAGAGCGGGCATGTTAATCAGTGATGACTTTTAGCCAGAGCGGCGGGTAAAGAGTCGCATGTTGTTGCTGGCTTTCACCATGTCGGTCAGGATAACACCCGCTTCCTTCAAGAAGGCATCAGGCTGTTTATCTTTTTTCTTCTGTTCCAGTTCCTGATTGTTGATCTCCTCCAGCTCATCCAGATTATTCAGCAATGGCAGGCCTCTGGATTTCCTCAGGCGATTTTCAATGGCCAGTCGCTGGCTGCGCATGGTTTGCAGCTCCAGTTGTCGTCTTTCCTGGTTCAGGGAAACCTTTTTCTGGTTCTCATAATGTTCGAAGTAGTCCTTCATCTCATGGAGGTAAACAAAATCAGCATTTTTACGGGTGCGGTATTCATGCTTTTTCTGCAGCTCCGGAAGGTAAGGGCTTAAGTTGGCATAAGGTCTGTAGGATACCGGTGAGATATTGTCCCATGGCAGTGCATCCGGCAGCGTGTCTTCACCAATATCCCGGCCATCGTAGAGGGAAGGGAAGATGATATCGGGTATCACGCCACGATTCTGCGTACTCTGGCCAGAAATCCGGTAGAACTTGGCCAGTGTCAGTTTCAGCTGTCCATGGTTCAGTGGCTGTATGCTTTGCACGGTACCTTTGCCATAACTCTGGCTGCCAACGATCAGTGCCCGGCCGTAATCCTGCATGGCCCCGGCAAAGATTTCTGAAGCGGAAGCGCTGAGGCGGTCAATCATAACCACCATGGGGCCATCGTAGAGCTGCTCTGAGTCCGGGTCTTCCTGTCGCTCAGAGCGACCCCGATTATTGCGGACGACAACGGTAGGCCCTTTATCGATAAATAGCCCGGTTAACTCATTGGCTTCCTGCAGTGAGCCGCCACCATTACCGCGAAGATCGATAATCAGGCCATCCACTTTCTCTTTCTTTAATCTTTCCAATAGCCTGCGGACATCACGGGTGGTGCTCTTATAGTCAGGGTCACCGGCCTGGGCAGCCTTGAAGTCGATGTAAAAGGTGGGTAACTCGATCACTCCGATACGACTGGTCTTGCCATTCATGGGTACGTCGATAATCTTGCTGGCTGCATCCTGCTCTTCCAGTTTGACCCGGTCCCGGACAATCTCGTAAACCCGTGTGCTGCTGTCCTTGCTGCTGCCGGGAATAATCTCCAGGCGAACCAGGGTGTGTTTGGCACCGCGAATCAATTTGACCACATCATCCAGACGCATGCCCACCACATCTTCGAGGTTGCCTTTCTTGCCCTGACCAACGCTGACGATTTTATCACCGGGTTTCAGCTGCCCGGCTTTCTCCGCAGGGCCGCCAGGTACAACACTGACCACTTTGGTGTATTCATCCTCTGCAGAGAGTACGGCACCTATGCCTTCAAGAGAGAGGCTCATGTTGATATCAAAGTTTTCAGCGGTCTGGGGAGAGAAGTACTGGGTATGAGGGTCGTATATACCAGCGAAGGCGTTGATGTAGGTCTGAAAGGCATCTTCGCTTTTGCTCTGGTGCAGCCTGCGAAGCAGGTTGGTATTTCTTCTGCGCAGTTGATTGATAATTTCTTCGTCGGTTTTATTGTTCAGTTTCTGGCTCAATACGCTGTCTTTAAACTGCTTGATCCAAAGCCGTTGCTGGGCTTGCTTGCTGGTAAGCCAGGGTTCATCCTTACGCTCAATCACCAGCTCTTCATTTTTCTTGAGGTTCAGGTCTTTAATCCCCAGCTCTAACTGTTTAAGCATGAAGCGTGCGCGTTCTTCCGCCCGCTCACGGTAGCGGTTGAAGATGGCGAAGGCAGGATTGAGGTCGCCGCTTTTCAGAGAGTCTCCCAGTTTTTTCCGATGTGGCTCAAATTCCTGAATATCTGACTGCAGGAAGAAGCTGCGGTTTGGGTCCAGTCGATCCAGATAGCGATCAAACACCTTTTCCATATTGCTCTGGTCAAGGGGGATTTTCCGATAGTGGCTTCTTGAAAGCAGTTGTACCACATGAACGCTGGCAATGGCCTGCTGCAAATTAGGCGTCAGAGTGGGTACTGGCTGGCTGATGTCCTTATCGACGGCCTGAGCGAGATTGCCTGAGAGAAGTGCTGTGAAAAGCAGCGCTGAAAAGAACAGCTTCATTCTTTTGGCTGGCTGCAGTTTCGATATCATAGAGGCGTTAGCTCCGTGTCATTCTGTCTGTTGAAATGTGCCTTCCTGGCTAACCTAACGGATAAGACTCTTTCCATTACTCAAGTCATCGCTCAGGATCTTAAACTCTTGAATATTCTGTAAGGATGAATACAGCATAATACAGTCATATGGTTGATGACAGCCGTTGAGCTTTCATATTCTGAACACCTTATGTAAATCAGGCCATTAATCCTCAGTCGGTAAAATGTTTGAATAAGTGCTATTCCATCAAGGCTATGGGAAAAAATCAATGATTCATTTGGCGGGAGGGCTGGTGTAGGTAGTTTGTAGGACAGAAATAGCTGGACACAGGTAAATTATCTACTGTGTCCAAAATATGCGGTTTTTTCAAGGTGGGGTAATGGTCAATTATAGCCTTTGATATAACCGCCAGTCTCATCAAATGACTTTGCCGCAGGCAGTGTTGTAGAGGCCTTTAGCAACGGCTTAACCGGATTAATCGTACTGCGATGGAGTGAAAAGACGTTCTTGGAGTTTGAGGTTGGGTGCAGTGTTGGCCGGTTATTGGCTTCGGGTTTCATGAGGTTGCCTGCAATGTTGGCTGGTCTGATGACATTATTGAGGTTAGCAATATCGGCCGAATAATTGGAGTCTGAAATTGTACGTATGACGGGAGGTTGCGTTGCGATTTGCCAATAAAACGAGATGCCCGGAAGAGAGCTTGCTGGCTCCCATTTGAGAGCCAGCAGATGATCAATTATTCAGTCAATGGCAGTTCAGCCAGTGTCATAAAATGGGACAGGGTTTTGCTGAGTTCGAAAGCATCCTCACTTCCGGCCAGTTCTCTGATTGAGTGCATGCCGAAGGTTGGCAGCCCAAGATCCAGTGTGCGTACGCCCAGCATGCCGGCAGTCAGTGGGCCAATGGTACTGCCACAGGCCATATCGGTACGGGTAACAAAGTGCTGAACTTTGCTGCCGCTGGCCTGGCAAAGCGTGCGGTAAAGTGCCGAGGTTTCATCATTGGTGGCATAACGCTGGTTGGCATTGACTTTGATGACAGCGCCATGATTCAGTTTCGGTGCGTGATGCTCGTCATGCTTGCTGGCATAGTTGGGATGGATGCCGTGGGCGTTATCCGTTGAAATCAGCATGGAGCGGTTCATGGCCCGGGTCAGTGATTCACCGGTGCCATACATTCTTTCCAGTACGCTCTTCATGAAAGGCCCCTGGGCTCCGGTGGTCGAGACACTGCCCACCTCTTCATGGTCATTGCACACCAACAAGGCTGTGGTATCTGATGGCTGGTGATTGATCAGGGACTCCAGGCCAACATAGCAGCTGAGCAGATTATCCAGGCGGGCACTGGCGATAAAGTCATGGTTCAGGCCAATAACGGCAGCACTTTGGGTGTCATAGAAAGAGAGGTCATATTCCATCACTTCGTGACAGTCACTGTGCCCTTGACGTATCAGCTCTTGTTTCAGCAGTTCACGGAAATCGACGGTTTCGTCATCGGCCAGTTGAAAAAGGATAGGTGGGATATCGGTTTGCGAATTGACTGCACGACCACTATTGGCCTCACGGTCCAGGTGAATCGCCAGGCTGGGAATAATGGCGACTGCACGCTCAAAATTGATCAGTTGCTGGCAAAGTTGTTGCTGATCGTTGAGGTATTGGACACGGCCGGCGAGGGAAAGGTCACGGTCGAACCATGGGTTTAACAGGACGCCACCATAAACCTCAACACCCAACTGAAAATAGCTGTGCTTATTCAACTCTGGCTGTGGTTTTACTTTCAGGCAGGGCGAGTCGGTGTGCGCTCCCACCATTCTGGCGCCCAGCTCAGGTTTGCCCATGGTAAAGGCAATGATGGACGATCCATTACGGGTTACGTAATATTTCCCGCCTTCTTTGAAGGACCAGGATTCGGACTCACTCAATGGCTGGAAGCCCGCTTCCTGCAGTTTGGCCACCATGGTGGCTACTGCATGATAAGGGGTCGGAGAAGCGTTGAGGAACTGGATAAGCTCCTGATTAAAGTGTTCTTTGCTCATGGCGCTACCTTGCAATGTAAGCGGTGATCTTACTACAAAGATAGGTATGATTTCATTTCATGATGGTATGAATCCGACACGCTTTTTCAGAATGTCGGATTACAGAATTCCGGGCTTGTGGACGACTTGTTCAGGATTCTAAGCGTATTTGCCTGCTCTGCTAACTGGACTGTCCGGGATTGCCATTTTATACAATTCATCAATCAACGCTCCGGGGAGCATGGCATTGCTGATGCAATCCTTAATAACGGGAGCCAATGATCTGCTTTTGCAACGTAGCCCATCTTTAATTTCCAAAAAATGTTTCATTTCTTGAAGAGCGGCGGCCCCAATACCACTATTTATGACTGAAGGCAGATGTTTAAGTTCACTAAAGGCGTAGGGATTAGACTTGAAATGAACGTTGAGTTTGATTTCGACTTGCCCCAGAATTTCTTCTTGATCAACCATATATAATAAGTTGTCATTGCTGTTATAGAAGGCGTTATATAGCATGAATTCCCATAAATCCCAATCCCAATCGTCCGGGTTGATAGGGTTTTGAGTGGTACTATTACTGATTCTGTTACCGCTAACAGTGGATGAAGGTTGCAGGTCTTTTAAATCAAAATACTCTATCAAATGCTCAACCAATGCTTTGGCGAGTTTTTTTGGCTGACACTGGTGCTCCTCCGACTTTGTTTGAATAAGGTTGACAGTCGGCTCTTGAACGGTTGTCTTGAGAAAGCAAAATAATGCTTGTTCGGTTTGTTTGTCTTGCGAAGCGCTCGCACAGGGAGGGGCTTGATCAGTGGCAGCCTTTTCATAGGGAGGGCGCACTGTTTGGCCAGCAGCGCCGACAGGTTGATTTCCATGCATAATCTAATCTCCTTTTATACATCTTATCATTAAGCCCAATGGACTCTACGAACATTGTGGTTTGTAAAAAGGTTGCTGTTCAGGCTGCAATAGCGTACGACTGGCAAACACTTTATTAAATTTGACAATGATTTCAGGGAAAAATTCCGTTCGGGTAGTCCAACGAGGCATTATGTTCTGCTTGCGAGAACCTCAGGTTTCAGGTTGCCTGATGTTTTATCCGGTTTACCTGCAGCATGTGAATGCATACCACAGCCACTTGAAGTGGTAGATTTCAGAGGTTTTTCAAGGATTTGCAAAAGACATCGGTCACATTTCCGAGAGGTTTACGTGCCATTTTACGAAGGACTGGCGGGTAAGCTCCTTCCACCGGTCTACTCACCAGGCACACTGCTATCAAGATGGCATGTGGCTGAAAGTGGTCAGCTGCCGCTAGTTCGGCAGCTGTACATTGACTTCGAGGATAGAACAACCATCTTGAGAGTCCAGCTTGATGTCAATGCATTCCTGCTGGATCTCTATGTATTTTTGAATAACCTGAAGAATATCTCGCTCCATGGCTGGCAGAAAATCACGACCACTTCGACTGCTTCGTTCATGGGCTACTATGATCTGTAGCCTTTCCTTGGCAATCGCGGCGCTGTTGTCTTCTTTGCGTGAGCGGAATAGCTGCATAAGATTCATCCTATTCCTCCGAACATGCGCTGTAAGAACCCTTTTCTGACGGGTTCAAGAAAACGGTGTGGTATGTCTTCACCAAGGAAGCGCGCAACCACATCGTTGTATGCCTGACCGGCATCACTGTCGGCATTGCATACTACGGGTACCCCCTGGTTGGAGGCTTTCAGGACTGAGGTGGACTCAGGAATAACACCAATCAGTGGTATCGCCAGAATTTCTTCGACATCCTGAATATTGAGCATTTCTCCCCGTGTCACCCGCTCAGGATTGTAGCGGGTTACCAGTAAATGCTCCTTGACGGGTTCAAGGTTTTCAACGGCACGGCGGGACTTACTCTGCAAAATACCCAGGATTCGGTCAGAGTCCCGGACGGACGAGACCTCAGGGTTTGTGGTAATAATGGCTTCATCGGCAAAGTAGAGTGCCATCAGGGCACCGTGTTCGATACCTGCCGGGGAGTCACAGATGATGTATTCAAAGTCTTTTGCCAGCTGGTTCAGGACCTTTTCAACCCCTTTATGAGTAAGGGCCTCTTTGTCCCGGGTTTGAGACGCTGGCAGAATGGATAGATTTTCTGTGCGTTTGTCTCTGATCAGGGCCTGGTGCAACTCGGCTTCACCGTTAATTACATTTACGAAGTCGTATACTACACGTCGCTCGCAGCCCATCAGGAGATCCAGATTTCTGAGGCCTACATCAAAGTCAATGACAACTGTCCTGTGACCTTTAAGAGCCAATCCTGTTGCAATGGAAGCACTGGTGGTGGTTTTTCCAACGCCACCTTTTCCAGAAGTCACAACAATAATACGAGCCAAGGTGAAATCCTGTCATAAATTAAGAACTGAACTATTGTTCAGTATTTCTTAAAGTTTCTTTATGTGCAAGCTTTGCGCCTCGAGAGATACAATGACACTGCTACCCCAGAGAGGATCACTGTTATTGGCTGCTGAGGGCATTTTATACTGACCGTTGATGGAAATGAGCTCGGCTTCAAACTGCAGGCAGAATATACGGGCATCGGTATTGCCATTGACACCTGCCAGGGCTCGACCGCGTAATGGACCATAGACGTGTATGTTACCGGCGGCCAGAAGTTCTGCACCTGAACTGACCGGACTGGTAATGACCAGATCGCCTTCGGCATAGACCTGCTGACCAGAGCGGATCGGATGCTCTATAAGAGTGGTCTTATGGATCACCGGTGGTGTTTGCGTCTGGTTTGCACTCTCTGCTGCAGGGGGACTGGCGGTGTGGGATTTCTGCATAATGACCACATTGGTTTCAACATGGCTTGCAACATGATCAGCAGAATTTTCTTCTTCCCGGTTTCGTTGCCTTGGTGACGGGAGCCAGGGTATGCCTGCCATCATGGCGTCCTGTTTATGGCTCTCCTGGTCGCCACGAACAGCAATCAGGATCAGGCCAAACTGTTGCAGGCTATGGCGCAGCTGGTAAAGATCAATCGGTGGTTGTTCCGGGCTGAGTTGGTCGAAGGCAATGATGACCGGTGTCTGCTGGAAAAAATTGGGTGCCTTGCGCGTCATGTTCTCCAGCTGATTGGTAATATCCGCGGGATTGGTAGAATGCAATTCAAGAGTAGTCAGTGTATAAATACCACCGGTCATCTTGAAAGCTGCAGCGGCAGTACCGGTTTGCAGTTGAAGGGTCATAACGTACAACTCTGGTCTTGTATAACGGCTTTATATGATGAGAGTCAGCAGATTAAATGGTCAGCTTTTTATACAACAGAGTGTAGCGTAGAGAACTCAACGTTCAGATACAAGTATTGAATTAACCTATATGTCGCAAAACCCTGATCTTAATAAACAGGCTGATGCCCGTGCAGACGATGTCTTTCGCCGGGCATATCTGCTCCCGAAGTACTGGCTGACCTGGCTGGGTATCGGGCTCACCTTTATCCCTTCGTTATTGCCATATCGCTGGATTCTCCAACTGGGAAGATGGCTTGGACGTATCATTTACCATGTGGTGGGTGACCGTGTTCATATTGCCCGGGTTAATCTGGAAAAGTGTTTTCCTGAGTTGAGCCAGGATGAAAGAGAGGCACTGCTGAAGAAAAACTTTGAGTCGGTAGGCATTGGTATTATGGAGGTCACTATCGCCTGGTGGTGGCCCTCCAGCAGGCTGGAGAATATCGTTTCTTATCAAGGGCTGGAAAACCTGGAGTCTGATGATGGCACTATCCTGATGGTTATGCATTTCACCACCATAGAGCTGGCTGGTCGCCTGATTACCCAGTGCCACAGCGTGGATGCCACCTATCGAGAGCATGGGAATCCGGTCTTTGAATACGTTCAGCGTCGCTTAAGGCATCGTTTTGATCCTGGCAGTCAGTTGCTGAGAAGGCGAGATGTCCGTGGAATGCTGCGCTCATTAAAGTCGGGCAGGACCGTCTGGTATTCTCCTGACCAGGATTATGGTACCCAAAATGGACTCTTTGTGCCGTTCTTTGGTATTCCCGCAGCGACGATTACCAGTACCTCTCGCCTTGCCAAAGCGGGCAGGGCTAAAGTGATTCCCATGACGGTGACTCGTCTTGCTGACGCCAAAGGCTATCAGGTTCACCTGCATTGTGCCCTGGAAGGCATTCCTTCCAGTGATGACTACCAGGATGCGCTGCAGGTTAACCAGTTTGTCGAGCAGCGAATTCGCGAGCATCCTGAGCAGTATATGTGGCTTCATCGGCGGTTTAAAAATCGCCCTGAGGGTGAGGCTGACTTCTACCGGGGTTGATTGTCTATCTGGATGCTCAGTGATTGAGTGTCCAGAAATATCGCCGCAAAATTAACATCCTTTTTCCCACACAACTGATAATTATTGTTTTCGCAGCTACAACGGCTGTTCATTGTTGAAGACCAAAGATTATGGAAGAGCATTTTAAGCTTATTGATAAGCCGACATTTTTTGCTGCGCTGCTTAAGCGTCAACTCCTGGCAGTCTTTTGCCGGATTTGAGCAGCATGCCTTTGGGGGTATTGACTGATGGACGTTGCAATTGTTTGCCACTACGAAGAATCATGCCATCATCTACCATCATCACAACAGAAGTATTAACAGTGTTACGGGTTGCTTCTTCTGGTGTTATTATCTGCCTTGGCCTATGCGCTATTGTTTGCAGTTTTTCCTCCGGGCCATTAACAAGTAAAAGAACTAATGGTAGAGCTGACAGGATGATTATTAATGATCCATTAAGCATGATGGTTGGAAGATCATCTGCCCACTGAAATTCACTGCTTAATTGATCACCTGATTGTTCAAGCGCTTTTGCTGCGGCAAAAGCCACCGCTTTGCCAATATCGAGATGCCCACTTCCACAGTAGGCGTTACTGCATCGTTTGGGTGAGCCTTTGGTGGAGAAAATGTTGTCTTTAGTGCTGAGCAGAGTCGTTTTTGAATCAGCGATGTAACGCCAGGCAGGTGTTTGAAAAGGACGGCTGGTGTTCATCAGTATTGCCCGGATGTCATCGGGCGTCAGCCTGCTGTTCACCGAGTGCATCAGGGCAGCGGCCTGAGAGACAAGGGCTGCAGCAGCACTGGTACCACGCGCCTTGGTGAATGAATCTGCCAATGGGATTGCCTTTCCGGTATTGCTGGTGGTTGTCACTCCCTCACCCACAATGGCAGAAATTGCGATGGGTGGGCCGAAGTTGGAATAACTGGCTAACAAGGATTCTGTTAATTGCGCACCAACGGCGATGACATGAGGGCATTTTGAAAAACAAATATTGCTGGCTGGTATTGCCTCATTGCCAGCACCTGCAATTACGGTAACATTTCTCTGGTATAACGCTTTGAAAACCGTCTCAAACGGCGCACAGTCACGCATTTCGCCAATTGAGAGATTAATGACTTTGGCGGGATTAGTATTAAGGGGAACATTGGCAACCGGTATTCCTGCAGCCCATTTTAACGCATTGATGAAGTCATCATCTGTTTCGTTGCAACGGCTATGGCGGCCTAAATACCGTATGGGTTGAATTTTGATGATATTTTGCAATGGCGAAACTCCGTCTTTATTGACCGACGCCCCTGCAATAATTCCAGCCACTCTTGTACCATGCCAAGGGGGCGGTAAACGCGTGAAGTTTCCCTCATCGGTGGGGATGTTGTCATAACCGTTTTCATCCCCGGCACACTCCGGGTCGCTGATAAAGTCATAACCTGGCACCAGCCGGTCATTGAGTGCGCTGTGACGAATAATGCCGCTATCAATAACCGCAACAACAGTAGGCGATGGCTGGTGAGTGGTGAGCAGATTCAGTGCAGACGTTGTCAAGGTGTTCTGACTGGTATATTCATGTGAGGTTTTTAAGTTGCATTGGGGCAGTTGAGATGGTTGAGGTGATAGTTGGTAGAGCCATCCCATCCTGGCGTTATGCTCCTTTGAGTTTTTGTGATGATGCTGTTTTGTGTGAGAACCTTTATCGTGAGTCGTACTGCACATTGTTTGGTCGAAGGTTTGATCAAACAGATGCTTGAGGTCGGGTAATATTTCATCAATATCTGCCTGCCTTGATTCATCACTATCAGGGTGTGTTGGAATAGAGTGATTGTTATTGTGTTGCAGGAAAACGTCTGTGACCGGGCTGGTTTTATCCACGCTGAGAGGAGGGCAGCTCAGCCAGAATCTGATGTCAGATTCCAGCGGGTGGGAAATATTACGGCTTTGCAGGCCTCTTTGCAGAGCAAGTTGTCTTCTTTCGCTGATGTGTGTGAGTTGCTGTGTTGAAAACAGTAGCCCCAGGGCCGTTAGTGTCACTTTTGCTACCCGGTATAATGACCACCTGCCGGAGCTTTCTCTGTGATGGCTCTGGAAAGTTGGCGGGGAGGATAAGTTGTTATCAAACCGGATATATGAACGGTCAATAGGGTGATTATTTATCATTGATCTCCAGAGAGGTCATCAAAAACACAGCGAATTTGACAACGGGTTAATCCACAGGTTCAACGATTTATTTGGCAGGATGAACGCTCAACATTTCTTTGCAATCAGAAAAGATTGCATTTGGTGACACTGGAAACAAACACGGCTAACGGCAGTGCGGCTGCGTCTGTGACAAGAGCGAGATTATTGTACTTTAGTTCTATATATTGATTGAATTTATCAGACGGTATACACCCGGCAAGAAAGTCCTCGTAAAGTTTGTAGAGGAAATTCCCAACCTGATCACGAGGGAATTGGTTGAGTCACATAGTCAGTTTGACTGACCGTATGGAGATGTGGAACTTATCGCCAGGCTACTGGTCAAAAAGGCGTAATGAAATGATTGCTAATCTCCGTATTGAATGAGCCTGACCAAATTTCGCGATGACACTTGTTCGAAGTGGTCAGAGTGGAAAAATGAAGGAAATTATTGGCAGGCTTTTCCTGAGAGAAAAATCCAGCATTGACTGCAACTTATGGTCAACCCTGAATATCTTTTAACTTATTAAAGTATGAGAAGACTAACATGTTACCAGTAACTTCCAGTGGTTACCCAGACCGGTCTGCCGGTGCCTACCCATCTCCGTCTGCGCCTGACAGCTCTGAATTTGCTAAAGGCCTTTTTGAGAACTTTAAACATCAACTCAATTTTCTGCCACCTGGAGTGTGCAGTGAATATATTCGTAATATATTGACGCACGTAAGTACAGAATTTCCTGATGATATGTCTGAATTCCAGAAAGCTTTGAATGAGCGAACGGTGACCCTTGCTGAAAATTCCTCTGAGACCAGAACTCTATCGATACTTCCCATCGATGAATTGATGCTCAATCACGAATATTATGATTTGTCTTCTGATTTGGATGGTTTGTTAAATGCGTTTAATTCAGAACTAACCAATTTTAATAAACTATTAAATGAGGATTTACCTATAAGTTATAAAAAAACTGGCTTGTCAATACATGCAACAGCTTTGTGCAATTTTGGAAAGTATATTTTTGACGAGACTAGTCCGCGTTGTATCATTGATTACGATGATATAAACGATGTAGATCGCGTTAAAAAAGAAAAAAAGAGCCTTGAAACATGGCATAAATCAATTAAAACCCTTTGTGATGGAGTTCTTGATCCGATACTTGCTAAACCAGGACGCCCCGATCATAATGCCAGCGCGAAGAAAGTAGTAATTAACCTTCTGAATGAACTACAAACACTAATATCGAATCATAAAGGCACCGATTATATCAGGTTTTATCAGTTGATAAGGCAGATAGAACAAGATCGTTCATTAGGCTCATATCATCGTTCACACTTGAGCAATTTGATTCTTGAGGATTTTATTCCCATTGATGATCCGGTGTTTTTCCAGAAAACTTTGCAGAAATTATTTTCTTATTATCAATTCACCCCCGATGTCCTTTTTGATGAAATTTCAACAGACCTCTGCGACACTATCAAAATGTATGCAAAAATGAAGAGGCCCCTTGGGCACTTTTAATTCAATGACTGGTGGAAAAATAGACAGGGCTAAGAACTGTCATTTTTAATAACGTCGACTTCAATAAGTGCTGCCCGCCACCCGAAAAGCCGGAACCGCTTGTGCGGGCAGCAGGCGGGACCCCCAGACTGAGTAAAAGTTAGATAGAAGCCAACAGGAAAATATTAACCAGCAATCATAATCCGCAGGGCATCCAGTCGAAGAACCGCTTTCTGCAGCGCCTGATGACCCAGAGCTGCCCGGTTCTTCAGATATTCAATCTCTTCACCGCGGACATTCGGGTTAACGACTTTAAGCGCCGCCAGTCGTTTGATCTCTTCGGTGACATCGGTCAGCAGGTTCTGGCAGGCCTGATTAACGATGGGTTGTACCCGGTCTTTGGCATACCCTTCGGCTTTATCCAGCATGGCCAGAAAGGGTGCCCGCTGGGCGTTCACCAGTTTCTTGGCAACACCCCGTTTCAAAGGCTGAAGCTGGGCGTTGAGAGTATCAAACGCCACTTTTTCGGACAGATCATTGAATCCCGGGTCGATCAGACAACGAATCGGTGTGGCTGGCAGGTAGCGGTCCAGCTGCAGGGTTCGGTCGGCGCTGGTTTCCACCACGTAGATCGCTTCCAGCAGCATAGTACCGGGCTTCAGGGCTTTGTTTTTGAGCAAGGCGACCGAGGTATTCCCCAGCTCGCTGGTCAGCACCATATCCATCCCTTCGGAAACGATGGGATGCTCCCAGGTGAGGAAGTGCATGTCTTCTCTGGACAGTGCCATGTCCCGGTCAAAGGTGACGGTCATGCCATCATCCGGAAGACCGGGGAAGGTGGTGATCATATGACTGCCCGGGCGAATCACCAGGCAGTGTTTGGAATAGTCTTCCGCTTCAACACCAAAGCCTTCGAACAGTTTCTCCATAAACCGCTTGAGCTGTCTTGGCTGTTCCTGCTCTTCAATGTCGTTGATCATATCTTCATTGGAGACCAGGCCGCGGGAGTTCAGCTCCAGCAGTCGGTCTCTGCCTTTATGAAGATGCTCCATCTGTTGCCGGTTCAATTGGGCAGCCTGGTTCAGCAGGGTATCCATGGCTTCTGTGGAGGCCTGGCTACCCGGTTGCAGATAAGGCAGCAGCGCTTCACCCAGTTGCATCTGCACTATGCTACCGGCAGGGCAGGTATCGGCAAAGGCGTTCAATCCCCGCTCGTACCAGTGGAACAGTGCCTCCTGACCGGTACCAGACAGATAAGGCACGTGAATCTTGATGGCTTCAGTCTGGCCAATACGATCCAGTCGGCCAATACGCTGTTCCAGCAGATCGGGATGTTCCGGCAGATCAAAAAGCACCAGATGGTGGGCAAACTGGAAGTTACGGCCTTCACTGCCAATTTCTGAGCAAACCAGTACCTGGGCACCATGCTCCCCTTCAGCAAAGAAGGCCGCAGCACGATCCCGCTCAATAATGCTCATGTTTTCGTGGAAAACCGCTGCCGGAATGCCGGACAGTATGCGCAGGGCATTTTCCAGGTCCAGTGCCGTATTGGCATTGGCACAGATAACCAGTACTTTCTCTTTCTTCAGCAGTTTCAGCAGGTTCATCAGCCAGTCTACCCGGGGGTCGACTTTCCACCAGGGGTCCATATCATCGACACGGATTTGAGCCTGATAAGCCAGCTCCGGATAAAGGTTATGGCGGTAGTTGGACTCTTCTTCCAGGGCAATTTCGTACAGTTCCGGCAGCACCTGGGGATAGCCCTGGGCAGCACGACCAGAGAATCCGCCAACGGCTGCCCGGGTATTACGAAACATTACGCGGCCGGTACCATGACGATCCAACAGACGCCGCAGCAGCTGGGTGCGGGCCGTATTTCGTGCCTCTTCTTCACCCTGATCAAGGATATCTATCAACGACTTGCTGTCTTCTCCAAGGAAGCTGATCAGATGGTCCCTTGCCTTGGCAGGGAGCGTCTGATTGTCATTGTTCAGAAGTTCCTGAACAGCCTCTGCCACCGGCTCATAACGGCTTTCTTCGGCTTCGAAGGCGGCAAGGTCATGGAAGCGGTCAGGATCCAGCAGACGCAGATGGGCAAAATGGCTTTTGGCGCCCATTTGCTCCGGCGTTGCGGTCAGCAGCAGTAGTCCCGGAATCTGCAGGGAAAGCGCTTCAACACAGCGGTATTCAGCATTGGTCTCTTCTTCAGACCAGATAAGGTGATGGGCTTCATCCACAATCAACAGGTCGAAGTCCGCTTCCAGTGCCTGTTTACGGCGCTCTTCATCATGGCAAAAAAAGCCGATGCTGCAGATAATCAGCTGCTCGGTATTAAACGGGTTTTCATCCGGAGACTGGCGGCAGCGCTCTTCGTCAAAGACGCTGAAACGCAGGTTGAAACGGCGCAGCATCTCCACCAGCCACTGATGCACCAGGCTTTCCGGCAAGAGAATCAGAACCCGGCTGGCACGACCGGTAATCAGTTGTTGATGCAGTATCAGGCCGGCTTCAATGGTTTTACCCATTCCGACTTCGTCCGCCAGCATAACCCGCGGCGCATGGCGCTGGTAAACCTCACGGGCAATATGCAGCTGATGGGGAATCAGGCTGGTGCGTGGGCCAATCAGGCCGCGCATGGGGGATTTACGCAGGCCGTAGTTATATTGGAGCGTCTTGTAACGCAAGGTAAAGTTGCTGTTCTGGTCAATCTGACCCGCCAGCATACGATCCTGTGGCTTGTTGAAGCGAATATGGTTCCCCAGCCCGGCTTCTGGCAGCTGTCGTGTTTCCCCATCAGGCAGGGTTCCGCAGTAGGTCAGCAAGCCATTTTTCTCAATCACCTCGGTGACCAGCATAATCCAGCCCTCGTGGCTTTCGACACGATCTCCGGGGTTGAACTCAACGCGGGTCAGAGGGCAGTTGTTTATGGAGTAAAGCCGGGTTTCCCCGGTGGCAGGAAACAGCAGGGTGACCATACGACTGTCAAAGGTGAGCACCGTGCCCAGTCCCTGTTCGGTCTCAGTATCACTAATCCAGCGTTGCCCAGAAACGAAACTCGTCATATTTGACTACTAACCTTGCCTGACTGAAAGCCCGCCATTATACGTTACCGCCCGGGCGGTGCGTAGGCCGGAGATGGACCGGCGGGCTGTACTTTTGAAAATGGTTTACGGTGAGAAAGCCTCTGCAGCAAACAGCAGGTTCTCGGGCTACTCGGGCCATCCCAATCATACGCTTCCCTGCAGTGTTTTGCCTGAAGATTATGACTGATGTACCAAAAAGCGCGCTATATTAGCGGAATCCTCTTAAATTGCACTACGGGGATGACCGAAATTCAGCATGCCAGGATGATTATAGACGGGAGTTTGGCTTCTATTTGCCTGACTTGTCTTAAGGAAAGGTGTTCTGGAGAGATTACTGCACAGGAGCTTCCAGCGGCCTGTGCAGAAATATAACCGGGGGATGGTCAGAAGTGGTAACGCAGACCCATCAGCAATGTGGTGGATTCCAGCTTACCCTTGAGCGACTCATCACCAGTCGTTGGCAGGTTTTTCAGCTCCCAGTCTCCCAGGTTGCGATGTTCTACCCCAAGATCCAGGGCAAGGTGCTTGCTGAATATATAGGAAATACCTGCACCCACTGTCCATGCCATTTCGTTACGGGCGTGGTCATCCCACTTTTCATTCCAATTGGCGTTGTCTGAAAAGGTCTGAACACCGGATGCCTTGTTTTTGGCATATCCTGCACCCGCCATAACGTAGGGCACCAGATGCTTATTCAGGGGGAAATCGTAATATGCTTTCAGCATGTATACTTCAGATTCAATACTGATCTTGTTATACGCGGTGCCAAGCAGTGTTGTATTGAATGGACCTCCTGTTAACCGATAGCCCAGAGAAACATCAATCTGATAATCAGATTCCTTCTGAAAGGACCCTTCAAGCTCCAGGCGGAAATTGGGGTTAAATACCAGTCCGGCACCGAAGGCTCCAACTGCAACGCTGTGATCGTTATTCACATTGGCTATCCCCATACTGCCTCGGAAAGCAACAGGGTTACTGCCAGAGTTCTGATCAGCAACTGCAATGAATGGATTGACAGCCTCAGTATCCTTTATCGCCGTATAAGCTGCCCCGCCACGGGCAAAAGCATAAATATCCATAGCCTGACTGGTGGCCGGTACGGCCAGCGCCAGACTGACCAGCATTGCGTTAAATGTTTTCATCATTATTTTACCGTTCAATGGTTAGAGAATTTTTATTTGAAAGCAAAAACTGCCCGCTTTCTTATTAGAAAGAATAGACAGAATATGGATGAGGTGTATCAGCAACCAGTGACAGCATAAAGCCTTGCCTGGCTATGCTGCATCCTGCTCAACTTTCAATACGGAATGGCGGGTTAGCAAAAACGTCGTAAACCCTCGCCCAATGCGGGCGGGGATATAAGACGGGA
>NZ_JAHHPM010000486.1 GCF_024606345.1 Endozoicomonas sp. YOMI1 | reverse complement strand
AAGAAAAGCCGAAAATACGCATGGCTGAAAAATTCTGATTCTATTGCACTGCAACTTCACCACCCTGTTCACCACCGAGGTGAGCATCGACCAGCTCAAGCAGGCCATCCTGCAACTGGCCGTGATGGGTAAGCTGGTACCCCAAGACCCCAACGATGAACCCGCCGCCAAACTGCTGGAACGCATCGCTGCCGAAAAAGCCCAGCTGGTCAAAGAAGGCAAAATCAAAAAGCAGAAGCCGTTGCCGCCAATTGCTGAAGATGACAAACCGTTTGAGCTGCCGAATGGATGGGAGTGGTGTCGCCTGGGAGCCTTAATTAATCTGATTTCAGGACAACACCTAAAACCTTCTGAGTTTAGTGAAAGAGAAAGTATCGCTATACCAGGAATTTCCCGTGAAGATGTGGAAGATGCAGTTATCGCTATATCTCCATTGAATGAACAACACCGCATCGTTACCAAAGTCAACCAACTAACAACCCTCTGCGACCAAATCAAAACCCAACTGCAACACCAGCAGCAAACCCGCCTGCATCTGGCCGATGCCATGGTGGACCAAGTACTGAACCCCACCGCCCCCAATTCACCGACCCAACCAAAGGCAGCCAATCCGTGACCATTGACGAGATTCTGGAGCAGCTTTCCAGTAACCCCGAAGGCTCATTCCCACACGCCGGCATTAACGCCGCCGTTGCACAGCAAGAGGCCATCACGCCACATCTGCTGGCCCACCTTCAGGAGCTTATAGACCTGGGCGAAGACATTGACGACGACTTCTACGACGGTCTGACCCTGTTTGCCATTTTCCTGCTGGCTCAGTTCCGGGAAGCCAGAGCGTATCCACTGATCATCCACCTGCTGACCTGCGGGGAAGACAGTGCCGAGTTTTACTTTGGTGATGCCATTACCAATGGCATGCCCCGTATTCTGGCTTCCATCTGCCACGGTGACATTGCCCCGCTCAAAGCGCTGGTGGAAAACGAAGCATTGGATGAGTTTGTCCGTGCCGCCGCCCTGGAAAGCCTGGCCACCCTGTTTACCGAACAGGCATTAAGCCGGGAAGACCTGCTGTCGTATTTTACCTGGCTGTTCCGGGAGTATCCGGTGCGCAAGGACAGCTTTATGTGGGACAGCCTGATCATCTGCTGTGCCGCTTTCCGCTTTGCCGAACTGCTGCCCGATATCCGCAAGGCCTATGAGGACGGGCTGGCCGACACAAGCGTGGCATCCCTGAAAAGCATTGAAGACGAGATCGTGTCAGAGTACGACAATCTGGATGAACTCTGGCATCTCAAACACTACATCACCGACACCACCGCCAAGCTGTCCAGCTGGGCATCGTTCCAGCCGGTAGAGCAACAGCGAACCATTCCAGAACCCAAGGGTCCTGTTACTCCAGACAGAACGCCAAAGGGTACCGTATTACACGATAGAGGTACTTTCTTGAGAGCCGACCCCAAAACAGGCCGCAATGACCCATGCCCCTGTGGCAGTGGCAAAAAGTTCAAGAAGTGCTGTGGACGATAGGCAGTAAACACCTACCCTTAACCGGAACCCGCAACAGGCATACCTCCATGGCCGATTTTTTCCGGTTCCCACAAACACCTCATATTCACTGGCTCGGTTCTGGTGAGCCCCGTGGCGACAAGCTGTTACCAGCCAGCGAAGTAAATCAGCTACTGCTGGCAGAGCTGACTGTGGAAGAAAAAGTCGATGGTGCCAATGTCGGCTTCTCTGTCGGGCCTGATGGAAAACTCAAGGCTCAGAACCGCGGTGCCTGGATTGAACGAGATACCGGCGGTCAGTTCAAACACCTCTGGCGGTGGGCAGGCCGTTACGAGGCGGATTTGGTTAGTCTGCTGGGTGAACACCTGATCCTGTTTGGGGAGTGGTGTTATGCCCGTCACTCGCTGGCTTATCAGTCCCTGCCAGACTGGTTTGTCGGTTTTGATATTTATGACCGAAAGGCCGACAAATTCTATTCAGTTCCTCACCGTGATGAGCTGTTTGCCCTTCCGGGCCTTCAACCAATAAAACCGCTTGCTACTGGCACCTTTTCAATGGAGCAGTTAGTGGGAATGCTGAGCACACCATCTCACTACGGTGCCATCAACATTGAAGGCATCTATCTGAGACAGGATCAAGGGGAATGGCTGAAGCAAAGAGCCAAGTTGGTCAGAAGTGATTTTACCCAAACGATTGGCGAGCACTGGTCCAGAAAAGGCATTGTTCCCAATGAGATTTTCGGCCACAGATAACAGCAGCCTGCCGTTCGGCTCCCGGTGATTTTTTGCCACTGAAACGGCTCAAGCTACACCACTAAAAAAAGGGGGGGAGAAATCTACTTCAGGTTTTTCGACGACTGGACACGCACAAAGAAAAAGATATCCGGCCAGTCTTTGATCACTGAAGACCGTAAGAAGTAATTGTTTATGAGTGACAAAAGGCTGTATTGCAGATTAGAGCCTGATACCCATTAGTACCGTTACAGCCCAATCGAAAGTGGGCACAATAATGGGCACAAACAGGCAGATACAAAAAAGCCCGAAGTGCTTACTAACGCTTCGGGCTTTGCTGTGTATGG
>NZ_JAHHPM010000485.1 GCF_024606345.1 Endozoicomonas sp. YOMI1 | reverse complement strand
GCCATCCTCGCTACGGGGTCGCCTAGACGGGCGCTATTCTCGGACAGCCTCCTAGTGCTAAAACTCAGGAATTGTCCCGGAATAAGTTTCGCATTCGACTGAGACTTTTTCAGGTCGCTACCCGCAAAAGTACAAGCAGCCGGTCTTTTTCGGGCAGCGCTTATTGAAATGTTGAAGTTATTCAATAACAGTTCCTTATTGATAAAAGGCTTGTCCCAGAATGTCAGAACCGTCTATAGATCTCGTAAAGCAATATCTCCTGGATTTGCAGAATCGCATATGCACCGCGATTGAAGCAGAAGAAACCGGGGGCTCCTTCAGGGAAGACCAGTGGGATTACCTTGGCTCCGGCAACAAGGGTGGTGGTGGCGGTAAAGCCAGAGTGCTTGAAGGGGGCACGGTTTTTGAAAAAGCCGGTGTGAACTTTTCCCATGTAACAGGGGATCAGCTCCCTGCCAGTGCCACTGCCCATCGACCACAAATGGCTGGCAGGCGTTTTCAGGCCATGGGGGTTTCCCTGGTGATCCATCCAGATAATCCATTTGTGCCGACGTCCCATGCCAATGTCCGGATGCTGATAGCTACTAAAGAAGGAGAAGCGCCGATCTGGTGGTTTGGTGGCGGCTATGACCTGACGCCTTACTATGGCTTTGAAGCAGACTGTCAACACTGGCATCGGGTGGCCAGACAAGCCTGTGCACCCTTTGGAGATGATGTCTACCCCCGCTACAAAAAGTGGTGTGATGAATACTTCTTCCTTAAACACCGCAATGAACCCCGGGGAATTGGCGGACTGTTCTACGATGACCTGAATGAGTGGCCATTTGAGCGCAGTTTTGAGTTTATGCAGTCGGTTGGCGACAGTTATATTGATGCCTATCTGCCCATTGTACAGCGCCGTAAATCCATGCCTTACTCTGAGCAGCACAAGCGTTTTCAGGAGTACCGCCGTGGCCGTTATGTAGAGTTTAACCTGGTATACGACAGGGGTACTTTGTTTGGTCTGCAGTCCGGTGGTCGTACAGAGTCTATCCTTATGTCATTGCCTCCTCATGTACGCTGGGATTACAACTGGAGTCCAGAGCCCGGCACCGAAGAGGCACGCCTGTATGAAGAATTTTTAAAGGCAAAAGACTGGGCATAAATCAAGAGGGTCTGAATCATGGCTGGGCCAGTAGACACTTACGCAGTAATGGGGAACCCTATTGCCCATAGTAAATCACCGGTAATTCACACATTGTTTGCCAACCAGACCAATCAAAATCTGCGCTACACCGCCCTATTGGTTGACGTTGGCGGCTTTAAAAAAGCGATTAATGAATTCTTTGAAAATGGTGATCTGGGGTTAAGTATCACCTTACCATTTAAGGAAGAGGCGTGGCAGTTAGCTGAGAAGAGAACGTCACGAGCGGAAAAAGCCGGGGCGGTAAACACCTTGTGGCAGGATGAACATGGCCAGCTGCATGGGGATAACACCGATGGGGCTGGCTTGGTGGCAGATCTCCAGGCAAATAACCGTGTAACTATTAAAGGCGCACGGGTACTTATTCTGGGGGCCGGTGGTGCTGTTAGGGGTGTGCTTGAACCCCTGCTGTCAGAGCAGCCGGTTGAAGTTGTTATTGCCAATCGAACCCGTAGCAAGGCTGATACGCTGGTTGAACTCTTTGTGGATAAAGCCATTTCTGCCTGTGGATTTGACGATATAGAAGGGCGTTTTGATCTGGTTATCAACGGAACCGCTGCCAGCCTGCAGGGAGAGATGCCGCCCGTACCGGGCCATATTATTGATCAGAACACCTGCTGTTATGACATGATGTACGGTGCCGACGAAACCGTTTTCAACCGCTGGTGCCGCGAACAAGGCGCAGATAAAACCAGTGACGGACTTGGTATGCTGGTTGAGCAGGCGGCAGAGCAGTTTGCCATTTGGCGTGGCCTTCGTCCTGATACTCGCCAGGTACTCACCCTGTTGCGGAATGAAATGGCCTGACAGGTTCTATACTCCTGAACATGATTCTTTATGTTGCCTGTTCCGCCATTACGGGATGATTTTCAGGTATTGAATTCGTTATGGATAAAGCGCTGCCAGCCACTGTGATGCCAGCCAACGTGATTGCTAAAGATCTCTTGCCGGGTGACCTGCTTTTTCAACTGCGCTCAGGAGGAGAGGCCGAATGGGTTATCAGTCGGCTCTTTGCTGGTCGAGACGGTGCAGCCATTAACCATGTAGCGCTCTACGACGGAGATGGCATGGTTATAGAAGCGGTAATGCCCCAGGTGAAGAAAACCGCTTTGGATGACTTTGTCAGCAACTCGGTTTTAGACAACCATGGCAGACCCTGTGTCCTGGTCTGTCGGCTGGCATCGAGTTACTCGACACTGGTACCTGATGCCCTGGCGTTTGCAGAGCAGCAGCTTTCGATACCCTATGATCCACACTACCGTCAGAATCAGGAAAACCATCAGAAAAGCTGGTACTGCAGCGAGTTAATTGTTCATGCTTTTCGCAGTGCCAATGACGGTGTTTTCCTGTTTGAAGAAACACCCATGAGTTTCCGGGATATGGAAACCGGAGAGCTAATGCCGTTTTGGGTTGACCATTATCAAGCCATTGGCCAGGAGATCCCGGAAGGGCTTCCCGGCTCACATCCGGCACTGCTCTCCTGTTCCGACAAGCTAATGTCCGTTAATATTCTTGGATCACTTCCAGCAAAAAGTTGTCAGGATTTATGCAGCCTGGAGCCAGGGTCAACTCTGGCCTAGGAGGCTGTATAGTTATTAGCACTTTTCTGCACCAGAGTCATTTCTGATCAGGTCTGACCCTGCATTAGTTTGATCAAATCTTTTTCTTTCTTCCTGCCAATAGACAGCTGACTTATTTTAATCAGCCAGTGGGTAATCTGCGGCAACCACAAAGTCCCCGCTCATTCTGTTGTTGAAACTTTTTCCCAAAATTAATGTCTGCCGCAGAGAGAAAACAGTTTTCATGGTTTGTCGATGAGGTAGTTCTATGGCACCCACCTTTCCCATTTTGGCTATTCCTGGTTATGAGGCTATCATGCAAGATCTGATGGCTGCTGCTCTTGAAGTCTTGAATCGCGATTCAGACGACGATGATTACATAACTGACATGCTTCCTGCCGTGCCGAAACATGTTGTCCCCTATATTCCTGCCATCAGCCACCAAAATGCTTCGCCAAAAAAACTGGAGGAGTACAGTATTACCTTGCCTGAAGTGCCTGTCGATCCCCCTTCCCTGGTTTGTTTGCCTGCAGGGGAGATAAATGAAAAGGCAGCAGGCGCCTCAGAGGCAGGAACCCCTGAGAGCACAACAGAATGTGATCTGCCGGATGAGCTTGCTGCACGCCGGGAAAAAAAAATACAGCTGACCGACGCTATTCTTGAATTACGACTTGAGTGTCTGAAAATGACTCGTACATGGGACACCTATCTCCCCCGGGTGGATATCAATTCAGAAGCCGCTCGGGAGACAATTGACTACGCCATGGCCATGCGCTGCGGTACAGTAAAAGAGTCACCAGTCGCATACTACACGGCGCAACTGAAAAAGCAGGTGGATATTGTTAATGTACAGGCTGCAAAGGATCATGGCAGACATGCTATCAATCGGCAGCAGCCTGGGGCTAAACCTACAACCAAATTACTCAATAACACCGGTATTTGCGTGGAAGTAATGAAGGCATTGGAGAAGGCGCAAGATGCCACAGCGATTTATGATCCAGACAAAGAGCCGCTTGAGAGTGATGCCAGACTGGCAGAAACCATCAAAACCTATGAAGCTTATCAAAAAGCAAAGGGGCAGTTGGCTGGCTTACAGGCAGCCCTGCAGGCGATTGATGATATTTCGTGAAAGAGTGATTGCGTCGATTTTATCAAAGTTATGGAATAGACTGGTCAGTTAATTGTCATCGGTAAAGCCAGATCTAGGCTTATCGCAACTGAAGCAGGACTTAACTGTCCGCTGGCTGAAGGAATCCATGAACGCTTCTCAATCATTATTAACCGACCATTCTCTGGCTCAGACATTACAGAACGACATTGGTCAGGGGGCCAAATCACTCGGTCTTGATTTGTCCCCGGTTCAGGCGGATTTGTTGACTCGCTATGTTCTGCTGCTGAACAAGTGGAATAAAGCCTACAATCTTACCGCCATTCGTGACCCCAGAGAGATGGTCTTCAGGCATATTGTCGATAGCCTGAGCATTGTTCCCCATATTTCTGGTGCGGCGATTCTGGATGTAGGTTCAGGCCCGGGACTGCCAGGCGTGGTTCTGGCGATTATGTATCCCGATAAAAAATTCACGACACTGGACAGCAATGGCAAGAAAACCCGATTTATGCTTCAGGCAAAACTGGACCTTCAGCTCGATAACCTGGAAGTCGCTAATTCCCGCGTAGAGTCTTTTCAGGTGGATACACCTTTTGACGCCATTACTTCACGGGCGTTCAGTTCATTGGTTAATATGGTAGACGGTACAAAACACTTATTATCACCTTCAGGTGTTTATCTGGCCATGAAAGGGCTATATCCTGAAGAAGAATTGAAGGAATTGATGGGTCGTGACGAAATTGAGCTGGTTGGCTGTGAGCCTTTGAAGGTACCGGGCACAGACGGCGATCGTCATCTTGTCATTTTGCGTAACAGGCATTGAATGGTATTAAACGGCTGTGGCTAAAATTCTAGCGGTAACCAATCAGAAAGGTGGGGTTGGCAAAACCACTTCCTGCGTCAACCTATCGGCTTCCCTGGCAGCCAGTAAGCAGCGGGTACTGCTTATTGATGTTGACCCCCAGGGGAATGCCACCATGGGCAGTGGAATCGACAAACATGCTCAGCAATGGTCTGTTTACCATGTACTGACGGGTCGCTGTAACATCGAACAGGCAATCCTGCCATCCCGGGATGGTGGTTATGATGTTCTGGGTGCAAACGCCGACCTGACGGCCGCAGAAGTTGAGTTGATGGCGATGGATCGCAAGGAATCCCGACTCCATGACGCGCTTGCCAGAGTGACAGACCAGTACGACTTTATCATGATTGACTGCCCTCCATCGCTGAATATGCTGACCATTAATGCCATGGTGGCTGCCCGCGGGGTCATTATTCCGATGCAGTGCGAATACTATGCACTGGAAGGTCTGACTGCTCTGATGGAAACCATTTCGGGCCTCAGGGAAACCATCAATCCCGACTTGCACATTGAAGGTCTGCTGCGCACCATGTATGACCCGAGGATGACGCTGACCACTGAAGTATCGAGACAGCTCATCAACCATTTTGGTGATCAGGTTTATCGAACCGTGATACCCCGTAATGTTCGACTTGCTGAGGCACCGAGTCACGGTAAGCCGGTACTTGCCTATGACCGGAACTCCCGTGGTGCGGTTGCTTATCTGGCATTGGCCGGGGAGCTGGTGCGCAAGCATGATATCAAGGGGCTTAACGGTAAGTCGGCAAGGAAAACAGGAACTCACTGACCCATGGCGAAACAACGTCTCGGTACTAACTTAAATGCACTGTTGGGTAGCGCCAGGCTACCGTCATCCCTGTCTAATGATCTCTCCGGGCCGTCACCGGTCAAGGAGTCACTGGATGGGACATTGAAAGACCTGCCCGTTGAATTTCTGATTCGTGGCAAGTACCAGCCCCGCCGAGATATGCACCCTGATGCCCTGGAAGAGCTGGCTGAAAGTATTAAAGAGCAGGGCATCATGCAGCCAATCGTGGTTCGCCCGGCCGGGCAGAATCGCTATGAAATCATTGCCGGTGAGCGTCGCTGGCGTGCAGCACAGCTGGCAGGCCTCGCGGACGTTCCTGCCCTGATTCGTGATGTTCCCGATGAAGCTGCCATAGCCATGGCGCTGATCGAAAACATCCAGCGCGAAGACCTGAATCCTATTGAAGAAGCGATTGCGCTTTCCAGACTGCAAAAAGAATTCGAACTGACCCAACAGGAAGTGGCCCAGGCTGTCGGCAAGTCCAGGGCTGCCGTTGCTAATATATTGCGACTGATGGCCCTGAACCCTGAAGTAAAGAAAATGCTGGAATATGGCGACCTGGAAATGGGCCATGCCAGAGCGTTGCTTTCCCTGGCAGAAATGAATCAGTTGGACGTAGCCAGAACCGTTACGGCAAAAGGATTGTCTGTTCGTCAGACGGAAGCACTGGTTCGCCGAATCCAGCAGGAAAAGGAGAAAGGCGGTAAAGCCGTTAAACGCCTTGATCCTAATATAAAGCAGCTTGAGGATGAGCTGTCGGAAAAGGTAGGAGCCCGGGTAGCCATTCAGTGCAGTGCCAAAGGAAAAGGCAAGCTGGTCATTTCCTACAATTCACTGGATGAGCTTGATGGCGTGTTGGCCCATATCCAGTAAATACCCCTTTTTATCTCCTCCGCGCTCTCTCCCGGGGCGCATCCCAAGCATAATACTTGATTATCTCCCACCTTATACCAAACTGACTGTCTGGTTATATTCAATGATTGGCCTGCGCTTTTTTGAATGGGTTTATTTTGATTGAAATTGACAAAAAACGCACTTTGGAAGATTTATTATGAATTCTGTCACTCCTGAGTCACTCACGGCCTTCAAGCCGGTTATTACCTTACCCACGATGGTTTGCCACCACCTGTCAATGCAGTCTGACGATGCAAGGGAATTCAATGGTCGTCAGTTGGTCGTGTGCCAAAACCCCACAACACAATTGATCCGCTCCCCGGAATGCCAGTGCGATTTGTTGTTTCGTGACAATGCTGACATTCAGGAATTAGATACGCTGTTACAAAACAGGGCCATTGATATTCACGCCAAAATAGCCCGGAGCATATGCCAGACATCCGCGTATGGGCCCCATGATACGGTGTATTGGTATTCGCCACTGTCCGTGCATGACCCAAATATTCTGAAGAAACTGCAATGGTATTTGAGTCAGGATGGAGTCGATATCAATCAGCCTATCAACTACGCAGGGGAAACCCTGATGCACCAGTTTTGTCGAGCGAGCTGTATCCTTCGGAGGAATAGTCTGGATCGGCCTCTGTACCCGGTTCATCCAGATAGCGTAGTTACCTGGCTTTTGAATCACGGGGCGTCGCTGACTACGGATCGTTTGGGCAACACGCCATTACATACTGCCTGCTCCGCTGGTGCTACCCGGGAGCTTATGGCCATATTGCTGGAGAAAGTCAGGGAAAATCCCGCAATCCTTGATGTATTGAACAACGACGACAAAACAGCCCTGTCTGAGGAGTTGAGTTCACGTTCATGGAATGGTATGGCCGTTCTTTTGTTGCGGGCAGGAGCCAGTATCGGTGACGTCGGCAACCGCTCCCAATACATTCCAATTAGTGCAATGATTGAAAATCGCAGACTCGATAGCGAAAAACTGGGGTTGCTTGCTCATCATGGATTAGATATCAGTAAATGTACCAGCGAAGCATCGCTTTTTGTCAGTAAAATGAATACCTATGACTTCCACCGTGATATCAAAGTACTTCTCTACTGGATAAAATCAGGGTTGGCCCTGAATGGTGTTGGTGGTGATGGTCAGTCATTGCTTTCTGTGTGTTTCAGTACCTTTGAAAAAAATAAAAATGGCGAAGAAAATAGCGGGTTTAATCGAAAGCTGGAATTATGCAGTTACGTCCTGAAAGCCGCCTATAAATACCATTTCCCCAAAAATATTGACGTTCTGAAAGGAGCTATTTCCGACACGTTGATGGAAACACGGGCAGAGGACGTCGGTAAACTGCTGAAAGGTTTTCCAGAGGCTTTTAATCTGATCGATAACACGGTTGAAATGATTGCCAGCAACCTGAATGACCAGAATAAGATGAAGCTTGAAGAGTTGCTGGCACAAGCCAGGGGTGAGCACTCCTTGGAGATGAGCCTTCTTCCTTTCATCTACCAGCCGAACGAACATTATATGCACTTTTGCTCCGATGCTTTTACGGACCACATGGAAGCTATTTTCAACGCTCCACCCTCGGATTTTGTCAAGGTCGGGTTAGAGCCTGGCCGGCGTAGTCTTGAAAGAACTGAGCATGAAGAGGAGGTAGAAGCTGATTTTGAAGATAATAATCAGAATGAAGACCCTCAAGACAATCATTCTATAAACTATTCAGATATTCGATTATACGATTGGCTTTTCGAACACCGGCAGGCATCATTACGGCAACTGCTGTCGTCACACCAAGAACTGCATAAAACGATCTGTAAACATCAAAGTGAGTTGGTTTGCGGTTTATCGGATGAAAATGAACAGCTGCTTAAGAGATTACTTGGTGAGACAGGTTCGTTTAATAAATGAGAATGTGTTCCTGGGCCTATTTAATTAAGGGTTAGCATTACAAAGCTCCCTTTTACGACAATGGGAGCTTTCTATTATCTCTACTGGCTGTTCATTTAATCCTTCATTAATCCCCGGCAGAGTGTCATCTCTGATTAGTATCTACCACAACCTTTATAAACATGGTGTCATCTCTAACGTATCCCTGTTCCAGCCTGGAGAGTGCCAGGAACTTGGGGCAGCCAGAGGCGATGTTGCTTTCCCTTCTTGGTCGTTGAAAAGATGATGAATTTGGGTCGGGGGAGAAATAGTCCAACTCGTCATCTACACCATTCTGATCGAGGATCATAAAAGTAACTTTGTGTCGAAATGGCCAACGCTGAATAGCATCGTAGTCACCTTTCATTACAGCCAAAAACAAGCTGATATGGGTTCCTTTTCCCATTCCATCACCATTCAGGTAGACCCTTGCACGCAATTTATACCCGAATTGGTTGGTATAGAATGGCGGTGAATATAGGGACTCTGGATTGCAATTGATAGCATCCCTCCGTTTGGCTGCAAATCCATCAATCTTCCATACCAGGGTACCGTCCTGGGAGACTGGTTTCTCCTGGAAGGTGTTGACTTGGAGGGCTCCGGACGTTGCGGGCAAAGCAGAGGGAGCGACATTCCTGAGTTGATTCATCAAAAGAAGTGCATTGTTAATTTCGTTTTTGATATCAGCAATAGCTAGACGATTTTCTTCGATGTGAGATTCAAGATTATTACAGAGTTGCTGAAATTCAGGCGGTAGCGAGGAGGCACTGGAACGCGGTCTCTGCGCCTGAAGTTGCACGTTAAAGTCCTGGATAAGTTGTTGCATTTGTTGTTTCATTAATTCCATATCTTTGTCCAGCGATTCGATCTTTTTTTCGATAGATGGTTCTGGCTTTTTGAGCAGCGATCCCAGCTTTTCTATCCGATCAATAAGCTGAGCTATCCTTCTGGCATCCTCTGAACGAGCGTGTTGCAGCATTGTTATCATGTCTTTCGGTGGGAAATTTTTACATTTGTCAAGATGATCCTTGATCTGGGTATAAGACCCGCGCCATGAGCAATCAGTATTTCCATAGGTGGTGTTTGAAGGGCATTGACCTTGATAAACAGATTTTATTTCGCGGTTTAAATTGACGTCCGGAAAAAGGCAATGGTTATCTATAGGGCAACGGTATTCAGATATATCACCCGGGGGGAAATTTGGTTGTTTATGTTGCTCATGATGTAGGCAGTGACGACACAGCAGATGTCCTTCATAGCATTGGACTATGTCTCCGAGCGGGTGATCCCTGCTACAACGTTCTACATTCATGTATGATGGGTGCAATTCAGTGATAATCTTGACGCCACGGTGGACAAAAGTGTTTGTATGTTCTGGAAGAAGCCTGGAGGAATTGTTTGTCTCTGGATTATCAGGGAGGGCTGTACCAGAAAGCGTTGCAATAGATGTCAGAAATGGCTGGGCGGCTTGCATTCGAATTTCCTGTTATCACGTTCAAGCCCTTTGGATTATAAAACTGGTTAAAAAGTTTCAAGCAATATTGCTTTTGTCGTGAAAAATACCTGAGTCAGGATCAAATCAATCCTACACTCTATAGAGCGGTATTTTCATTGATCAGGTAATCGAAAACTCATATTACAAATACCCACAACAGGTTCTGCCGGTCATGAGTATTTGTGATCAGTTCTTCCGGGTTATCCGGAAAGTAATATTCGGGTAATGCTTTCCTTAAGTAATATTCGGGTAATGCTTTCCTTAATTGCTACCCTGAGAATGCTGAGTAGTATCTTCTACCTTGATCTCTATAAACATGGTGTCATCTTTAACCAATCCATTTTTTTTATCCAGCAAAGATAGCGGCATAAGCAAAGGGCAGCCAGAGGCGATGTTCATTTCCCTGTTTGGTCTTTGAAAAGATGATGAATTTGCGTCGGGGCGGAAATAGTCTTGCACGAGTTCTACATTATTCTGATCGAGAATCTTAAAAGAAACTTTGTGTCGAAACGGCCACTTCAGAAGAGCATCGTATTCACCTTTCATTACCGCCAAAAACAAGCTGATATGTGTTCCTCTTCCCATTCCATCACCATTCAGATAGACCCTTGCGCACAATTTATAACCGTATTCGTCTGACAAGAATGCAGGTGAATATATTGAAGTTGTTTTGCCACTGATAGCGTCCCTGCGTTTGGAAGCAAATTCGTCGATTTTCCAAATCAAGGTACCGTTTATGTGTTCTGATATAGCTTGTACATTGTTCAGCTGTTGGGCTCCGGCGGTTGCGGGCAAAGCAGCCTGGTTGCCGAATATTAAAACTAAACTGGCAATTTCGTTTTTGATATCTTCAATACTACGACGATCTGCTGCGATGAGTTCTTCAATGTCTTTCATGCGTTGCTGAAATTCAGGTGGTAGCGAGGCTCTGGATTGCTGCCTTTGCACTTGATTGTTTGGATTTAGTTCCCTGTTAAGCTTCTGCATTTCCTGTATCAGAAATTCCATGTTTTTTTCCAGCGATTCCACCTTTTTTTCAACAGATGGTTCTGACTTTTTGAGCAATAGTGTTTCCAGCTGATCTACTCGATTAATATACTCTTCAATGCGTTTGCCAATCTCTGACATGGTTTTGGAATTTTCTGAACTATCGTGTTGCATCATTGTTATTCTGTCTTCCAGAGGAACGTTTTTACACCCGGTATCAATATGTGGTCCTATATCCTTGTAGTTCCCGACCCATGTGCATTTATCATTTCCATAGGTGAGATTTGAAGGGCATTTTACAGGATAAGTTTGTAATTCGCGGGTTAAAAATTTGTCCTTTTTGACTTCAGCATTATCTACAGGACAACGGACTGCAGATTCACCACCCCGGGGATCTGGTTGTAGTAGGCTTTGTTGATCATGGAGCAGGCAGTGGCGACACAGCAGATGTCCATGTCTACCAGTGCATTGGACTAAGTCGTCTAACAGGTGATTCCCTTTACAATAATCTACACGCAATAATGTTTGGGGTATTTCAGTCTTAAACGTGACGCTACGGTGGTTAAAAGTGGTTGTGGGAACTACAGGAACCAAAGAGTGATTATTTATTGATTGGTCAGGGGCTGATGCTGTGCCTGGGGGCGTTGCACCACTGGATGTATTAAATGCTTGCATTTTAATTTCCTTTATAATCTTTCTAATTTAAAGTTGTTGGATTATGAAACTGGATAAAAGTTCCAGCTAATAGTGCTTTTGCCGTGAAAAATTCCCGAGTCATGCACAAATCAGCCCTGCATTGTCACAGAGTGGCATTTTTATTGTGCAGATCATCGAAAGCTCAGTATTCAAATGCCCATGACCGGCTATGCCGGTCATGGGCATTTGCGGTCATTGCTCCCGGGGTTGTCTGAAAGGTAATTTCCGGAGTAAGGCTCCTCAGTCAGAGAGGTTAACCCGGGTGGGGACCGGGTAGGTCAGGTAGCCATCGGCATCAATGGACAGATTGTCGGCACATTAGCGCTTGAGTTCCTCCAGTTTCCAGGTGTCTCTACCATCAATCCAGTGGCCGGGCTGACATTGACCGGAACATAAATGGCGTCCACGTTCAGTAAGGTTATTTTTGTAAGCAATGTTGTAAGTGATTCTACGTAAAATGACAGATGCTTATTGATTAGCGTCGAAATTTCTCTATCATTCGTTCTACTTCCATGGACTGACCTAGGCGGTCACCCACGGATCAGCAGAACAAATCTTCATCGCTGAACGGGAAGTGTGGTTTGAAAACAGGTTGTTTTGAAATGAACGAAAAACAACCGGTTGACAAATTAAACCGGCGCGGTAAGATGCGCCTCCGCTGACAAGGCTTGAGCAACGTCAGTGAGTTGGAAAGCCTCTGAAAATGATCGCTTGACAACGAAAGTCGCCACGGTAAGATAGGCGGCCTTGCTTTCGGTGGTCAGTTGGCAGTAG
>NZ_JAHHPM010000484.1 GCF_024606345.1 Endozoicomonas sp. YOMI1 | reverse complement strand
ATTGCGCGCAATCCACGCTACGGGCGCTATTCTCGGACAGCCTCCTAGAAGCCTCCTAGAGTGAAGCGAACCGCGTTGTTTATCTATAAGCATTTGCGCTATAGGTATGATTGCTGTTCGCTTTGATCAGTATTTCTGACGCTCAGTCAAGGGATGGGATGTTCATCAGATTTTGCAGGCACCTCCTGCGCAGTCATCATCCATATCATTTTGGGCGTCAGCGGCACCATCACGGGTATTGTGGTAATACAGTGTTTTTACGCCCAGTTTGTAAGCGGTCAGCAGGTCTTTCAGCAGCAGCTTCATCGGTACTTTGCCGCCTTCAAAGAGGCTTGGATCATAGTTGGTGTTGGCTGAGATCGTCTGGTCGACAAATTTCTGCATGATGGCAACCAGCTGAAGGTATCCATCATTGTTCGGGATGTTCCAGAGTAGTTCATAACGATCCTGAAGCTCGACGAAATCTGGAACAACCTGCTTGAGAATGCCGTCTTTACTGGCTTTAACGCTGACAAAGCCCCTGGGAGGCTCAATACCGTTGGTGGCATTACTGATCTGGGATGAAGTCTCGGATGGCATCAGGGCGGTCAGTGTTGAGTTGCGCAAGCCGAAAGACTTGATCTCACCACGCAATCCTTCCCAGTCAAGGTGCAGAGACTCTTCGCAAACCGTATCAAGGTCACGTTTGTAGGTATCAATGGGCAGTATACCTTTGGCATACGTGGTCTCGTTGAACCTGGAGCAGGTGCCTTTCTCTCTGGCCAGCTTGTTTGACGCTTTCAACAGGTAGTATTGAATGGCCTCAAAGGTGCGGTGGGTCAGGCCATTGGCGGAGCCATCAGAATACCGAACATTGTTTTTGGCCAGGTAGTTGGCGAAGTTGATGACACCAACACCCAGGGGACGCCGTCCCATCGTCGAGTTGTAAGCTGCGGGAACCGGGTAGTCCTGGTAGTCCAGCAGGCTGTCGAGCGCACGCACAATCAGTTCAGACAACTCTTCCAGTTCTGCCAGATCCTTCAGGGCACCCAGGTTGAACGCGGCCAGTGTGCACAGGGCAATCTCGCCCTCTTCGTCATGGATATGGTTCAGGGGTTTGGTGGGCAGGGCAATTTCCAGACACAGGTTACTCTGACGAACCGGCGCTACCGCAGGGTCAAATGGGCTGTGGGTATTGCAGTGATCGACGTTTTGCAGGTAGATCCGCCCGGTACTGGCCCGCTCGGAAGCGAACAGTGAAAAGAGTTCAATCGCCTTCAGCGTTGTTTTACGGATGCTGCTGTCCTGCTCATATTGCTTATAGAGCCTTTCAAACGCTTCCTGGTCGGCAAAGAACGCATCATAAAGTCCCGGCACATCGCTGGGTGAAAAGAGGGTGATATCGCCGCCTTCGATCAGGCGCTGGTACATCAGCTTGTTAAACTGTACGCCATAGTCCAGGTGTCGAACGCGGTTATCATCAACCCCCCGGTTGTTTTTCAGAACCAGCAGGTTTTCAACTTCCAGGTGCCAGATCGGGTAGAAGAGGGTCGCTGCGCCACCGCGAACGCCCCCTTGAGAGCACGACTTTACCGCCGTCTGGAAGTGCTTGTAGAAAGGGATACAGCCGGTATGGAAGGCTTCTCCCCCGCGGATCGGGCTGCCCAGGGCGCGAATATTGCCTGCGTTGATACCAATGCCTGCACGCTGGCTGACGTATTTGACGATAGCGCTGGAAGTGGCATTAATGGAGTCCAGTGAGTCCCCGCATTCAATCAGCACACAAGAGCTGAACTGACGTGTAGGTGTACGAACCCCGGACATGATCGGGGTTGGCAGAGAGAGTCTGAAGGTGGACACCGCATGGTAGAAACGCTCAATGAAATCCAGGCGAGTCTCTTTCGGGTATTCCGCAAACAGGCAGGCACCAATGAGCATGTATAGAATCTGGGGGCTTTCATAGTACTCGCCGGTTACCCGATTCTGCACCAGGTATTTGCCCTCAAGTTGCTTGACCGCGGCATAGCTGAAGTTCATATCCCGACTGTGATCAATAAAGCTTTCCATCTGATCAAATTCAGCCTCATTGTAGTCCGTCAGGAGGTGCTGGTCATACTTCTTCATCTCTACCAGTTTGACCACATGGCTAAATAACCCGGGCGGTTCAAACTGGCCGTAGGCCTTTTTCCGCAGGTGGAAGATGGCCAGGCGGGCAGCCAGATACTGATAGTCCGGTGCCTGGGCTGAAATCAGGTCGGCTGCGGATTTGATCAGTGTTTCATGGATATCCGTGGTCTTGATGCCGTCGTAGAACTGTATGTGAGACTTAAGTTCAACTTCGGAAACGGAGACGTTATCCAAGCCCTCGGCTGCCCAGGTAATCACTTTATGGATCTTCTCAAGATCCAGTTGTTCCTTGTCTCCGTCACGTTTGGTGACCAAGATATTTTTATTCATTCAGCCTTTACCTGTGTATTCAATGAACACGCTTCCGTTGTGTGCTGCTGCCAACAGCAAATCCGCTGTTTGGCTGGAACGTTGTCTGAGGCATTTTCGGTATGCTGTGTTGCTCAGACGATAATGTGTTACTCAGCAGCGAGGGATACCATATATTGTGTAGCGACCGTTTCTCTACACAAGATAATGCGCAGTTGGGATAAATTCAAGATGATAAAACTGGGGGATCGCTGTGGATAAGTTGTGGATTTCTTTCGGTGTTGGTGCCCGCTAACTCCCGGGTAACTTTTTCAGACAGAACGAAAAATTTGCAAGATCAAGCTGAGATTTTGTCAAAATAAAAAAATATTCTGAGTTCGATTCTGATAAAAAAAATAATGAATACTATGGATTCCGGACGTTGATTCAGAAATGTTTGGGGCTGATTCTGTTCCGGGGAGGACGTTCGAACGTCGGTAGTGTAACATCTACGGCCCATAAACGATTAGATTGCCAGCGAAGTGCAGGATTTTTGCCGCTTTGAAAGTACAGTCATGGCTTCAGTATTTTCAATATTTTGTCTCTTAAACCCTGGGGTGTAAAACAATGGCTTTGGATAATGCAGAAACGGGTCGCATCCTGATTGTTGAGGATGATGAGCGTCTGGCAACCCTGACCCGTGAGTATCTTGAAAATAATGGCCTTCAGGTGTCGGTAGAAGGTGATGGTGGTAAGGCCGTTGAGCGTGTTTTGAGTGAGCGCCCCGACCTGGTGGTACTGGATCTCATGTTACCGGGGGAAGATGGGGTGTCCATCTGTCGACGGGTGCGAGGCCATTATCATGGTCAGATACTGATGTTAACCGCCCGGACCGATGACCTTGATGAAGTACTGGGGCTGGAAATGGGCGCAGATGATTATGTTGCCAAACCGGTTCGCCCAAGAGTACTGCTTGCCCGGATACGAGCCCTGTTAAGAAGAGGTCCGGCCCCCGTAGAAGACGAGCCGGAAGTGCAGAATAGCCTTCGCTTTGGTGCGCTGGTCGTCGATAACTCCATGCGCGAGGCCTGGCTGGATGACAAGAGCGTCGACCTCACCAGCGCTGAGTTTGATTTGCTCTGGCTGCTTTGTTCCAATGCTGGCCGGGTGTTGAGCCGGGAAGAGATCTTTGCCCAGTTGCGCGGGATTGAATACGACGGTCAGGATCGTTCCATCGATGTCAGGGTTTCACGAATTCGTCCCAAAATTGGCGACGACCCAATGCACCCTCGTCTGATCAAGACGGTGCGCAGTAAAGGGTATCTTTTTGTGAAGAGCATGTGACAAATGAGTAATACCAATTCCACCTTCTGAATATGAACTGCGCTGCCATTTTGAACCGCTGGATCTTCGTTGGAATTCCTCGCA
>NZ_JAHHPM010000483.1 GCF_024606345.1 Endozoicomonas sp. YOMI1 | reverse complement strand
GTCTGGAAGGTCAGTGACAGGCTGTCAGTCAGAAACGAGTCTTTTTCGCTCATGGCTGTTTTGAACGAAACAGACTGGTTCCCTTTGATTAAGGGGGAGTAAACAACCATTGTTGAATGGATATTATAACCAGGCCGTAAATGGCTTTGGGGGCTCTTGTGTCTTTTGGCCAGTTAAAACCATCTCCAGGGTATTAATCATAGTGTCTACCTGTTCTTTCTTTTTGTTCAGCCTGGCTAGCAACTGTTTCTTTTCCTTAAGGTCGCGATCATTTTCACCTGTTGTCGTCATTTCAACATCACCCTTATCATCCACCCCGGTTGGCTCTGGTGTTTCGATGTTGAAAGCACTGATTTTACAGTCCAGCTTTTGAGGAATGACTTTTAATTTTTCCAGCACGGATAATTGAACATCGTCGGGTTGAAAAGAGAGGAAAAACATCATCTGACGAAAAGCATAGGCAATATTTTTATGTTCCTGCAATCTTATCTTATCAGGATTGCCGGGGTTATAGCGTGTACATTTGATCACTATCCAGTCGGCAATTTTGTGGCTCAATTTCTGCCCATCCTTACCTCTCAATTGTTCCGACAGTTTTAATGCCTTGGTCAATGTGGCCAGATTATGCGTGGTGATCACCTGTTGCCACTCAATGACTTTCCCATTTTCGGAGGGCCAAGCGTATTTATGGACATAATTATTATCAGTCCAAGTGTGTATGCGGGCATCACTTTTATCCAGGCATAGATCATAAAGATCTCCAGGTTTTTCAAGATTGGCTATAACTCCGTAATCAAGCCGGTAATATTTTTCATAAAGTGTTCCCTGCATCAGGCTGGCTGCCTGTTTGGCGGCCTTAAGGAATTTTTCAGAAAATCGATTCTGGAATATATCGGTTGCAAGCTCCTCAGTCAGTGGCAGTTGCCCCATAGAGCATTCTGGTAGTTCTTTGATCAATTGACCAAATGAATTGATAAATCTATTGGGCAAAATGGTCTGGGGAAAACAGGTAAAGACTTGAGTAACCATATCAGCGATAAGCTTTTCTGCGTTCTTTACTCTTTTGCCCTGGTCTATGGGAGTAATTGCCTGTAAATGTTTTACCCAGGGCAGTTCTTCCATCCTGACCTGAGATTGCAAATTCAGCAGAAGCAGAGATCGTCGTCTGTTGAAGGCCTGTGCAACTTGTGCGAACAAAGTGGCCAGGTCGGGGTCAAGTATACTGTCACTTCTTACAATGGGTACAATCTCCAGGTATTTGCTGGCCAGTACTTCAGCAGAGGTGATATCTCCCCGTTCAAGCAGTTCACTCAGCGGTCTTGGCTGAAGTGCTGCCAGCAATTTCTTAACCGGTTCGGGCATTCCTGCTACGTCCATTGTCAGGTCGTCCGGTGTTACCTGAACACAGTCTTTTAACGGCTGCAGCTGCCTAATCAGTGACTGGCCTGTAAGACATGACTGTTTGTATTGTTCAAGCCAGCTTTGGCGTTGGTTCAGAGCTTTCTGATACTGTTCAGTTTCAGGCAACCCCTGCTTGCGATGGATATCTGCCAGGGTTTTTCTCAGCGTGGACTGGATTTTTTGAAAACCTTCCGTATCGGAGGAGCACCAACGTTCCGGCAGGTACGCCAGTAATATTTCCAATGAACGTTGCAGAATCCGCTCACTGCCACGTTTGCGGGTAGTGCGGTACATCAATTCGGGGTGTTGCGCTGTTATCTGCTCTCTATCTGCCTGGTACTGTATGGCTTTACCTAACCACTCTGGTGTGACTGTGGCCAGAGGCATGCCGCCGCATAGCTCCCCATCAGTGTTGTAATAAGGCAAATCCCCTTCTACTGTATCCTGGATCAGTGCCAGAAGCCGATCCTTCAGTGGCAGCCACTGATCAAATACCAGTGCATTTTTATCTAATCGCTGCCGGGTAGTGGTTTTGTGTTCAGGGTCAGGGCCAAAACGTTTGTCCAGTTGAGTCAGTACATCTTTCACGCTTTTCATGGCCAGGTTACCGTCCAGTGGCAGTGGCTGTTCGGCAGGTTCAGGGAAAAACCTGACTTTTCCCATAAATGGGGAGATTGTGTTAATCAGATCTTCAGCCCTGTTATCGTGTCCGAACCAGTGAAGCGCCATCAGAATTAACATAACGGCTTCTTCAGGTGCGTTCACACGGTATTTTCCCCTTAGCAGCATGTTGCAGAGACGGGAAGAATGCGGTTCAGTAAACCAGATGCGGTTAAGTGATGACCTGATGTTTTCAAGATCATTGGGCTGATCGCTGGTTACTGATATTCCTAACTGATTGGCCAGTTCTATTTCATAATTACTCAGTGGCCCTCCTGCCGCCAGCTGCCCGCTGGCAAAACCGCCGGTCATTACCACGGGTGTTAACCAAACCGGGGTATTGACAATCGGCGCTCTTGAGCCCGGGGTCAGGGTTCCTGTGATTGTGCCTTGGATAGTTTGCAATAATTGCTCTATTTTCGATATGGCACGGCTGCGGGTAACCGGGTCAACATGTTCCGATGTAGCCGTCGTTCCCGCTTTAAATAACAGACCGGAAAGGTAAGGAATACCGGTTGTACTTGAGATACTGCCGTATTGATTGAGGCTGGTGGCCGGTTGAGCCTCTGTATCATTTGGCGGGCATAATTTTCCTGAGGCCATGGCAGCATTGCTTATGGAGCTGCCATTGAAGGAGCCTGAGGATGAGTTTGAGATGGAAGCACCAACGATTTGGTGGACAAGATTTTGGTTTGAATGAGTGAATGATTCCGCACGATTCATACAGACTCCGATTTAGTTTTTCAGGTGCCGCCAATAGGTAATTTCAGTACGATCCATTGTTCTTTCACGTTCTTTCGACCTTAGATTGATCGTATTTAATTAAGTTCCCTGCTTTGTTTAATTCATCAGTCCCAATGACGCCACCGGTGTCTGGGGCAGAGACTGGCACATTACCCCGGAAAAAATGTTAAATACCCTTCATCAAGCGCAACTATGAGGCAATAAGTGTTTTCGCTTTCGTTGGGAATTAAATCGATAAAGGCAAACTGAAAAGCTATGCTGACGAAAAATCTCAACGGGTGTAAATATGATGAATAGTTCATTAGAAACGGCTAGCTTTTCAGGTTCTGATCAATGTGCTGATCGGGCAACAGTGCCAGCAGTAAATCAGAAAGGTATCCTTTCAAAGTTTAAAGTTTCAAACGCGGGAAAAAATATTCTCGATGCCATTTTGAATTATAAGCATAACAGGGTGGATGTTTCTTCGGCTCCTGCTGTAGATGCCTATAAATCACTCAGTGACCGAGAAGTTGAGTTATTTGAAAATGTATTAAACAACTACCTGCCCCACTTTTTGGATAAACAAAACCATGCCGGGATTCAACCTCAAAATGATTTTTTTGTGAATTTTTCCCAATATCAGTTGGTTTTGAAGTTAGAAAAAATGGTTTAGATAACCGTCAAAAATTGCCTGCAGGACAGTGAATTATCGATCGCCGGGCAACCTGAATGTTCAGACTACAACACCAAAGCCTGCAGCCCCGGATGACACTCAGACACCCCCCACACCTCAGGCAACAGCCCAGTCATCATCCCATGAACCGGTTGCCCCTGCCCCCAAAAAAGTCCGGTTTTTGACCCAACCAGCGAATATTGCCCCGGTAAAATCACAGCCAGAGCCTTTGGTAACAAATACCCATAATCCGGGAAATGATGGCACATTTGTGCGGCCAACTGTGCAAAACAGCCCTGAAAGCTGCTCGGTGGGTACCGGGAGCCACCTTGGGAACTGTCCTGAAATAACTTCCACATTTCCGATGTTGCCCAGTGAAGAAAAAACCTTGCCACTGAGTCACTGAGGCACTGAGATAAGAAAAAAACTTTCCTCTGTGACTCCGTGTCTCCGTGGCAAAAAGAGGAAGTTATTCAGGGACATTTCCTTAGTGTTTCAGCGCAGCCTGATAAGTAGTTGGCCAAATGGAATCGTATATTTCTGGCT
>NZ_JAHHPM010000482.1 GCF_024606345.1 Endozoicomonas sp. YOMI1 | reverse complement strand
CATCAAAGATATCACTTACAATGTGAAGGCGTGTTTCCATTCTACCATGACTTTTTCTCTTCGGTTCTGAACGTGTCGCCTTTCCATTGATTCACTTTTTCAATAGAAAAATGATTCTCAAATGCCTCATGATGCTTGCCCTGGTTACCTTTTACCGCTAACAAATAATCAGCGCCTTTATCCACGATTTTTTTAGCAATCTCCCTCTGACACCCCATGGCGTCTATGGTTACGAGGCACCTGCGAACTTCCAGAAGATCAAGTAGTTCAGGTATGGCGGTAATCTCGTTACTTTTATCATTAATTTTAATTTGGCCAAGAACTAATTCGTTTGCAGTAGCAAACGCACTCACCATGTGAATTGCACCTTTGTCCTTGCATTTATCGTAAGACCCTCTTGCAGTTTATGGTCTACTTTCCATTGCTGACGTGAGTCTTCCACAAGTCTGTATCTGGCGAGTTATCAAGTTCCCCGGATGCAGGGTTTGCCAAATCGTTTTTCCGGGTCAGTTTCTATATATTTCAGGTAATCCATCTGTTCCATTTTATCGTTCTCTTATTGCTGGCAACAGTTTAGCCCAGTTGGAATAAAAACGCTTTCCGCCGCCCGCTTCCCGCTGCCCGTAAAAGCATTAGTCTTGCGTCTTTTTCGGGTAGCGGGCGGCGGGTAGCGCCTGAGGCCTCAGGATGCTCCGGAATAATAACCGGTAGAGTCGTAATACCCCTGGTTATAGCCATAGGTATCTCTGGCTTTCGGGTTGATCTTGTTCAACACTGCCCCGGTCACTGGTGCCCGGGCTTGCAGCAGCCGCCCTACGGCGGCGCTCACCGAGTTAGACTGCATACGGCCTGCTTCAACCACGTAGACTAAGCCGTCACAATGGCGGGATACCATCAACACATCGCTGACGTTTTGTACCGGCGGGCAGTCCAGCACCACGTAGTCGTAATGCTCTCGCAGTTTTTTCAGCAGGGTGGCAAACCGTTCCGTAGAGAGCAGCTCTTGTGGATTGGGTGGCACCATACCGCAGGGGATGGCATCAATGCCTTCCAGCTTGTGAACCGCCTCGCTGACATTTGCCGTACCAGCCAATAAGTTTGCCAGGCCCACTGAGCCACCTTTGATATTAAAGTTTTTACCCACCACCGGGCGGCGCAGGTCACAGTCGACCAGCAGAGTTTTGCCCAGTTGCCCCAGAGAGAGCGCCAGGTTGGAGGCTACGGAGGATTTGCCCTCACCGGGAACTGTGGAGGTAACGGTAAATAGCCGGTGCTGCTGATCCATGGCGGTCAGGTTGACACTGGTGCGGATGGTGCGTACTGCTTCGCCAAAGGCAGCCTGCTTTTTATCGGGAAACAGGTTGAACACACGGTCCAGCACGGTTTTGTCGGTTAGTTTGGGTAATACTCCAAGTACCGGCAGATTGAGTTTTTCTTCCACATCCCGGGTGGTGCGGATGGTATTGTTGAGCATCTCCAGCAGGAAGGCGATTCCGCAGGAGATCAGCAGGCCCATCAGCATGGCCACTGCAACAATCAGCTTTTTCTTGGGTTTGACCGGGATTTTCGGCGTAAAGGCTTTATCCACTATCCGGGCGTTGGCGGTTTGCAGGTCGCTGGTAGCCGAGGTTTCCTGAATTCGTTTGAAGAAGGCATCGTACAGGTCTTTATTGGTCTGAACCTCCCGTTCTAAAGCACGCAGGCGGAACTCTTTGCGGTTGGTTACCTGGATACGCTGCTTCAGCTCTTCCACTGCGGCAGAGAGGCTGCGCTCATTGGCTTTATCGATTTCGTATTCCCGCTCTACCCCTTCGACGATATTGCGGATCTGAACATTCATATTTTGCTGAATGCTCTCCAGCTCAGACTTTGCTGATATCATTTTCGGGTGTTTCGGGCCATAACGCCGGGTAAGATCCGTAACCAGTCTCTCGACTTTGGACTCTTCCTGCTTCAGGTTTTGGATTAAAGGATGTTTAAGTACCGCTTGCAGGGACTGGCTATCACCCTTGCGCATCGCCCCGGAACGGATCTGTTTATAGATATTCTCAGAAACTGCCAGCTTGCTGCGTACCTGCACCAGGGCATTGGTCAGGGCTTTCAGTTCATCACTGGAGGCATTCAGTACCCCTTCCAGTTCGATCAGGTTTTCCTGTTCCCGGTAATCCTGTAGCTCTTCTTCCGCTACTTTGAGTTTTTCGGAGAGTTCACCCATCCGGCCCTGCATCCAGTCTGTGGCGTTCAGGGTCAGGGCAAGTTTTGATTCCATATAGGATTCGATATAGGCATTGGCAATGGCGTTGGCGATTTTTGCGGCCAGTTGCGGTTTTTCAGATTGGGCGTGGATTTTTACGATCTGGGTTTTACGCACCGGCTCAATGGAGACACTGTCCGCCAGTATATTGATGGTATCGCGCATGATCATGCCCGGATCTTCCAGTGCTTCCGGCTCCTTCAGGCCAAACCAACTGCGCCAGTCCAGCATACCCTCATACCAGGGGGCTTCTTTCAGGCGACCATTGAATTCCGGATTGTTCAGCAGATCAAGTTTGTTGACTACCTTTTCCAGTACGCCACGGGATTTCAGCACCTCAAACTGGGTGTTGAGATAGCTGTCGGTTCCGCCATCAATGCCATAGACCTCTTCAATGGAGAGCACTTTGGCCTGTTCCTGTTCGATTTGCAGGGTGGCGGTGGCCTGGTAGATGGGTGTCATGGAGAACACCACAAGAATGGCCACCAGGGTGACCGCTGCGGTAAAACCTATAATGGCCCAGCGATGGCTGTTGAGCACATGGAAGATCTGGCGAAGGTCGATAATCTCTTCGTCCTGGGGCAGCCTTGTTTTGGCCGGGGCTGCGGGTGGCGATGACGCTTGTCTGGTTTCTGTGTTCATTGCTGTTTAATTTTTGAGGGGCAGGGAGTAAAAGATTTTCGCCACGGAGGAAAAGATTCTTTATAAAAGAAAAACTCCGTGTCTCCGTGGCAATAAAAAATCAGAAGAAGCTTTCACTGACGATGATTATGTCGCCAGGCAGAACCGAGTCGTTTAAGGACAGAGTTCGTTCTACTGCTTTGCCGTTTTCCTCTCGGGTGACGGTGATTCCTTTTTTCGAGGCCCGCTGGGTAAAACCTCCCGCCAGTGCTACGGCTTTTTCCAGGGTCAGGCCCGGTTCAAAGGCAAAGCCGCCAGGCTCCTTGACCTCGCCGGAGACGAAGAACTTGCGGTACTCCATCATGGTGACACTGACCCTTGGGTCGATGTAATAGCCGTCTTTCAGTTTTTCGGTGATCAGCTTTTCCAGCTGGCCCAGAGTGAGGCCCTTGGCGCGGAACTCACCCAGGAAGGGGTAAGAGATACTGCCCGCATCCGTCAAGATCAATTCTTTTTCCATTCCCTCTTCTCCGTAGACGGAGATCATGATTTTATCCCCTGCGCCCAGTTTATAGCGGGACAGGCTCATGGGTTCAGCGGCCAGCAGCGTGGAGCTGAAGACCATTAGTAGCAGTAGACAGGTTATAGTCGTCAGCCGTCGTGCAGGGTTGAGTAAGTATCGTTCAGAGATCATTGTATAAACCCGACTGAAATCTCCTGAAAGGGTTGGGGATTGACTGAGGAGATGGGTGAAAAGAAGTTCTGAAGAGAAAAGCAGGCGGGATATTACACCAGCCTGCTTTTATTTTATACGCTTTCCGCAGCCCGCTTCGCTGCCCGTAAAAGCATCAAACAGTTCTTTTTCGGGAGGCGGGAAGCGGGTAGCGCTCTTAAAGGGCAATCGTGCCAGTCAGCATGTAGTAGTTTCTCTTATAGTCTTCCGCATCGGTAAAGCCGTTTTTGTCGGCTTCATCACGGTTGGTGTGTTGCCAGGAGGCTGAGACTTTGATGTTGCGTTTGATGTTCCAGTCTACCGCCAGACCCAGCTGGTTTACAGATCTGTCTTTCTTGGTGATACCGGTGCTGCCCTGTATTTTTTCGTCAGAATAGCTGTAGTTCGCCCGGGTGACGATTTTACCAGTCCACTGGTGCCGCCAGGTAAGACGTGTAGTGATACCTTGGGTAAAGTCTGCTTCAGCCGGGTTGTCTGATTCCAGGCCGTAGTCACGGGTAGTGCTCAGCTGGATTAATGAGTAATCCACTGGCAGGTAGCTTACACCCACTTCCCAACCAGTATAACCCTGGCGTTCAGTGCCGGTGGCATCACGGTAACGTCGACCCAGCTTGGCATAACCGTTGCTCTTGGCGGTGGCTTCCCAGTTCAGACCCACCAGGTAACTGGTGATATCGTAAGCTGCATTTTGCTGTTGCGTATAGTCCAGCTTGCGTTCCTTGATTTCCACCAGGGCACTGGTTTTGGGCATAAACTGGTAGTAGCCAGTGGCACCGTACTCAGTGGTTTTTCTGTCCTGACCACCGGCATTGTAGTTTTTCTTGTCGTAGCTGCCAAACAGGTCAGCACGCATTAGCGCCTCAAGAGAACCAAAGCCATATTTCAGGCTGCCCTGGGTTTTGTCGTATTCCGGGGTAGCTTTATCAATATCACCATTTACGGTAGAACCGGCATCGTGATAACGGCCAAAGTCAAATTTGGCATCTAACCGGTTACGACTGTTAAATTCCTGATGGATATCACCCTTAACGCCAACATCGGTAAAGTTCGCGTCTGACTGACTGGAGTAGCTGGTATTTCGGGCTGCCAGAGTTGCAGCGTAGGTGCTGAGGCCAGTTTGGGCTTTGAACTCAGCTTCGGCATTCAGCTTGTAAACTGTGGATCCCTTATCCGCCAGATCACCTTCGCCTTCACGATAAACATTATCGTCATAGCCGATACCGGCGCTGGCCATCGGTGTCATCTCTACCGGGCCCAGGTTGATGTGGCCAGCGTCCTCTACTGCAGCCACTGCGCTCATGCCATAACCGGCCAGCACGATGGCCAAGCCAAGCTGATTAAACTCCCTCATTTTAACTCTCTACCTCAAACTGGCTGTGCTTACCAGGCATGGATTTTGTTACCGTGGCTGGAAGATGAATATGGAAAGTGTGACATCGATCCCATAAAACCAACATATTCTACGGGTGGCAGGGATTAATTAATAGACGCCAATTGACTTTTTTTAGGGTTTGTATTGTAGGCGATGGATCAATATAATTTCCACCGCTGTCTCTACCTATATATATGAGTACAATAGTTGCTGTATAAAAAGGCGCAGAGAGATAAGTCGACCACTCTTCTGAAAAGCTGGCTGTTATTGATTTTCGGGTGACTGTCAGTGATAACGGACATTCAGAATGGGGTTACTGCAACACATTAAAGGAACAACGATGAAACCAAGACTCATACTTGCCTCCACTGCGCTGGCGATGGCGGCCCTCGCAGGTACCGCCCAGGCGGATCTGGCGCTGGATCTCGTCACCATGCCTGCTGATCAGGCGTTGACCAAAGCGATGCAGAGCGGTACCCAATCCATTGAAGCGGTGATTTCTGCGGCGGCTGTCAAACTGCAAGGTCAGCCTGAACTGCTGTCTTCATTAATTTCTGCCGCAATTAAAGCGTTCCCTGAACAGGCTGCGCAGATTGTTTCTGTCGCTATTGCCCAGGCACCTGGCCAAAGTGCAATTATCACCAGTGCAGCACTGGCGGCTACTGAAGGTGATACCGCGATGCAGGCTGCTATCAATCAGGCAGCAACCGATGCTGAACAGCAGTTGGTTCAGACTGAAACCACAGAAACTGAAGCAGAAACCGTGGAAGCAGAACAGACGGAAGCGCCTGCTGCCCAGCTCCCGCCACCACCGCCTCCTGCCAACTCTGGTTCCAGCGACCGACCTCCTTCGGTTAGTCCTACTAGCTGAGGCCTTTTGCTTGCGGAGGTAGCGTTAGTTTGTTGGGAAAAGTCACGAAATAACCACCCTGTTTTTTTTGCCACGGAGACACGGAGGCACAGAGAAAGACTTAAATAAAAGCTTTTCTCCGTGTCTTTGTGTCTCCGTGGCCAACCCGTTTTTCTTTGCAAAACAGCTTCGGCAAGCTATCTCAATACGACTCCTTGCTTAACTGAACCTGTTACCTCAGTCCTACGTCGTTTGTTTCTTGCTACACTTCTTTTTCCTACCTGAAAAATCGCCCGCAATGTTGATCGGTTTCAACAATTTTACTTATGGCTATCTCTGATCTCACACCCAAACCGCCCGAACATATTGCCATTATCATGGATGGGAATAATCGCTGGGTACGGCACAAGTTGTTACCGAGCCTGTCCGGGCTCGGGCTGCGTTGAATACGGTCAGGGAGGTGATCAAACGGTGTCGGGAGCTCGGGATTCCGTACCTTACCCTTTTTGCCTTTTCCAGCGAGAACTGGCGAAGGCCGGAAGCGGAAGTGACCGGTTTGATGCAAATGTTACTGAATGCGCTGAAGAAGGAAGCCCTGAAGCTGACGGAATACGATATCCGTCTGAAGATGGTAGATTTGCTGATCCGAACCAGTGGCGAGCAGCGGATCAGTAACTTTCTGTTGTGGCAGTGTGCCTATGCGGAGCTTTATTTCTGCGACACCCTCTGGCCGGATTTCACCGCGCAGGATCTGAATGCCGTCATTGCCGATTTTCAGAAACGTAACCGGCGGTTTGGCCGCAGCAATTGAAAGGCTGCTGCTTAACCAGTAAAGCCCCCCGCTTTAGCATTGTGAGCCACATTAAATGGATGGCATCAATTTCCCCATTTGATTCGGGAAGCACTGCTGATGGGTGCCTCTGTAAAGCGGCCGGTTTATGAATGAAGATGGAGAGATCGCCCGTAAGGTTCGTGAGATTGAAGAAGAGATTAAGAAGCTGAAAAAAGTATTCAGTCTCATTATGGGTACTATAGGTCTCATTTTGAGACTTTTCATTCTGGCTTGTTGGTATAAGCGGTATCTGATTTGCGTTATCTGTTGATCGCTCTATAATTGTATTACGGTGTAATACGGCGTTATACAATTATAAGGAGTGACAACCATGGCAATGATCGCGAAACCAGTAAGGTTTGAGGAAAAACAGCTGGAGCAGTTAAGCCAGCTGGCCCGGCAAGAGGATAGGGATGTGTCCTGGCTGATCCGGCGGGCGGTTCAGGAGATGCTTGATGCCCGTGACTGGCAGCTGAAGAAAACCGAAGCGACTATCGCAGCGGTTGAGGCCGGTGAGATGGAGACCATTCCCCATGATGAAGTGGTCAGGAGGCTGAAGGAAAGGGGTAGGCTGTCTTGATTGAATGGAGTTCAGCCGCGCTTGAACAGCTGGAAGAGCACTGCGAGTTTATAGACAATCATGTTGAGGGAATCGCGTCTGAGGATGTTGTGGTTGAGATTGTGGATACAATTGCCAGTCTGGAACGGTTTCCGAAAATGGGCCGGCAGATTAAAAACAATATCTATAAATTAACCGCAGTCTCTTCCAGATACATCATTCACTACACCATTGGTAATACGGTAAGAATCGAAGGTATCTATCATTACCGGCAAAATCGCGACAGCCCTTAGCAAAAACGTCGTAAACCCTCGCCCAATGCGGGCGAGGGTTTACGACGTTTTTGCTAAAACATGGCCTTTGATCTGGAAACATGCCGCAGCAAGGACGAACTGGAATCCTTTGCCCGGCAGATGTTTGATGGGCAAATTCTGGAACTGCCGGTCACTTCTGACCGTGGCTTCCGACTCCCTGCAGGCCGAGGCAGTCGCTGGCAGTTTGAGTTGGCAGGTACCGATACCATGACTGCTGTGATTGTTGCCAGTTCGATGGCGGAGCTTTAGGGCAGCCAGTCCTCATCAATGATTTGCTCAAAAGACCACGGGCATTCCATGGGAAAGCTACGGCAGGTCAACTGTTGTTGTGGCAGGAGATAGCGGTTCATTTCTTTGACTGCCAGTATTTTTGCCCTTTTATAGGCGGTTGCGGTGAGTTTGTCCTGCTGGCGTTTTAGCGATGGGGTATCTGTCAGAATATCTTTGGCATCGTCCCTTGCCCGGCCAATGGAGTCCAGCCAGTCCCGACAATCATAGGGTGCTGGCAAGCCAGGATTAACCTTTCGGGTTTGATAATCGTACTTCAGCAAATGCAGCAGAATGGTTTTCAGTTCCGAGGTGAGTGACCGGGGTTCACTTTTGCCCATATTGGCCACTTCCTCTGCCAGATTATTCAGGTCAAGTTGATCAAAGCGCCGTTGCCGGATCAGTTCCGCCTGTTGCTGTGTCCACTGATAGTAGTCGGTGACATACAGATTGTTTTTGCTGTTTTGCATTGCCTGCATCCTTTTATTCACTGTCCACAATTTTAGGATACCCATGCCCAAATTTCCCGCACTGCCCGCAACGGTAGACCGCTACGTGCGTGAGTTCCTGAACCGCCTGGCCGGTCGCAGCGGCAATGCCGGAGACAAAGCGGTGTTGCACAGTGAACTGGCAGAGCTGGGCCTGGCCGAAGAAATAGGACAGCGGTTAAGTTTGCCTGCCTCTGCCGTGGGTTCCATTACCAATACCCTGAAGCCGGTTCAGCCGGAAATCACGGTTCCGATTGATGGTGATGGGGATGGTGGAGTAACAGCGCCGGATGCACCCACCGCTGCCACCGGCCTGTCCACCAACGGCATTTTTGGTGCTGATGCTGGAAAGCCCGGAGCTTTCAGAACAGCCGTTTTCGGTGCGCAATATCGGCACCGAAGCAGAGCCGGAGTATGTGCTGATCTTTAACGGCTATCTGGCGGTGAACGGGCCGGTGAAAATCAACCAGCTTCAGTCCGGTGAATTGCAAAACGGGATGGCACTTACGGTTGGCCAAGGCTCTATTGAGCTGAGTACCGGCAGCGATGGGTTTGGCCAGATGGTACGGAAGTGCCTATCAGGCCAGCCTGGACCAGATGGGAACGTTTAATCCTCGACTTTAGACTTTGCATGACACGAAAGATTGGTCAGGTTCCGATAAAATAAC
>NZ_JAHHPM010000481.1 GCF_024606345.1 Endozoicomonas sp. YOMI1 | reverse complement strand
TTGCACAGCGCCAAAGTGAGCGCCTAAAGAAGCGCCACCAGAATGATCCCGCTTTCGCACAGCGCCGAAGTGAGCGCCTAAGGGAGCCTAAGGGAGCAGCGCCTAAGGAATCTAAACCACAATGATCCCTCGAAAACATAGAGGTAAAGGATTTATACAAACACTAATAAATATTCGCATTTTTTTCTCCTTTTTAGTCGGCCTTCTGGCCGCGATTCAGTGCCTGGGTAGTTTTCCCCATGATTTTACGTCCAAGGACAATAGAAGGTCTGTATGGATACAGTGCAGCGGCGAAGCCTGAAGGGTTATAGTCATCATCAGGGCGTTCCCGGTAACCTTTATGACCGCCATCGCCAGAATCGTAATAACGTGGGATCTCTATCCATACGAAGCAATTGCTATTACCACTTCCACCTGCTATGAGCGCCAGGGTAGATACCGTAGCGATGGCTAAGCCAGCGAAGATGATTTCAGATCCATGTTTTGGCAGTTCATAGTACATGCGGGAAATAAAGTTGAAGGTCTCCCGGGCGGGTGTGATGGCGTACTCCCGCAGGCTTTTGTGTGGTTTTCCACGGACAACATCTGTGGCAATTTTCGCAATACCAAAGACAGTGCCTCCGGTGGCAGCAAGACCGGTAACAGCCACCGCGGTAACGTAATAGGCAGCAAAAATACCGCCATTTACCACCGTTGAGGCAAGGCGAAATGGCATGGCACAAGCCTTACCAGCAGCTCTGCCGATACTTGACCATACGGAACGCCCACCGTTTTCCCCCATGGTGGGAGCAGAAAATCCGGAATGGCCGGGATTAACATTTATTGGGGCAACGTCAGGATAGCTCATAAATTCACCTCCTTGTTCATATAGAAATTAAGTTAACGTGTTGTAATGAAATGGAATTTACCAATGTCTGTGGCTTGATTGACTGACAAGGTGGTTAGGAAAACTGTCAGTCGGCCTGAACGACTCCCGGTTCTAAAGGGGGCTTTGCAGGTGGAATTGGTATAAATGCCAGATTGTGACATTGTTCACTCTGCTGAACTTTTATAAGAAAGAGAGGTCTTAAGCGGCAATTCAATAATTCAATGGATCGATCCAATCTCTTTCCTTCATTCAATCCTGACTTTTCTGATCTCTATTTCGACTCATCAGATTTAATAGAACATACGTAGCAATTTGCTACCATCGAACAACATCTGGTAAAGAACCACATGGCTGAGGGCCAGAAACCTGGCAACAGGTTTTCGGGTCTCAGCTGGCAAATCAAGGCTCCAGAAACCCGCATCTGAATATTCTATTGAAACCAGAGATTTAAACTGGGACAAAAAGACAATGACCATGAAAATATAGCGCATTTTACGGCGGAGATTAGTGGCATGCTGTTAAAGACTGACCAGCAGAATGCCAATCACCAGACAACCTTTCATCCCCCGTAAATAATTGGCCAAATGGAATCGAATGATGATTCATTGAATGGATATCTTCATCTTCCTGCAATGATTAATGGCTTTTTATATCAACCTCTCAATTGATAGCTTAAGCAGACCAGCATAACGTCGACCCTTTAAATTCAAATAGAATCGATTTTGTATAAACAGGCAATGATATATCCTAAGGTAATAATGTGATTTTTTTGAAAAATTATTGTTATTTAGTTCAACTGACGTAAAGGCTGTGCCATTATTGATATGGTTTTTCTTAACTTTAATCCTGATACAGGCAAGATTGTCCTGGCCAACAAGGCTTTTCTGGCCAAACACAATGGAAACTGATATGAAGAAGGTTATTAAAATATCCGCTCTGGCAGCAGCTGTACTTTTAGCTGCAGGCTGTCAGGAAAAGACCACCCAGACTCCTGAAGTTGAGTTAAACACGGATGATCAGAAAGCCGCCTATGCCATTGGTGCCTCTGTGGGTAACTTTGCCAGTCAGACACTAAAGCAACAGGATGAGCTTGGTGTTGTGCTTGACCGTGCGCTGGTTCAGCAGGGCTTGCTGGACGCCCTCGCCGATCAAGTCAAAATGAACGAGGAGGAGATGGGCGCAGCCCTCCGGGCTCATGAGCAGAAGATGAACACCGTCGTTCAGGAGAACGCCACGAAGAAGCGTGAGGAGACCCGTAAAACCGGCGCCAAATATCTGGAAGATAACGCCGGGAAAGAAGGTGTTTCCGTGACTGAGTCCGGCCTGCAATATGAAGTTATCAAGCAGGGAGACGGCCCAAAACCAACCGCAGCGGATACTGTTACCGTTCATTATACGGGTACGCTGACTGACGGCACTGTTTTCGACAGCAGCAAGCAACGAGGCCAGCCAGCAACTTTCCCCCTGGCAAACGTGATCAAGGGCTGGACTGAAGGTGTTGCCCTAATGTCTGTTGGCTCTGAATATCGTCTGACAATTCCTGCCAAGCTGGCTTACGGAGACCAGGAAGTTGGTTCCATTCCAGCAGGCTCCGTGCTGGTATTCGATGTTGAGCTGATCAGCATCGAAGGCAAGGAAGAAAGCAAAGAAGAAGCCGACAGCTAATAAGCCACGAAATAAATCTTCAGGCTGGTTACACTAACGGGCAGTACGACAACTGCCCGTTATTTATTGGTGAATTATGAACCTGATCTCTATTTTAGTACTTTTGTTCATCACCCTGTTTGTTGTGGTTAAACTGACAGAGCGCCATGGTAAACCGCTGACTAATGAGCAGCAAGGCAAGCTTGCCAAAATCGCCATGGTATTAATTGTTGTTATGTTAGTTGCGGCTCTGATCAAATCCCTGATGTAATTCCAGATCAAAATTGAAACAGCTCACCAATAATGACCATCAACAGTAATGCAGGGCTGACCCAGCGGATCAGCAGCTGCCAGATTTTCAGGGATTTGCCCTGCATTCCCAACTGTTCAATCAGCACTTTTCTTTCCATGATATAGCCGCAAAAATAAAGCACCAGAAGCCCAACGGCCGGGAGCATAACCTGGGTAGCAAAGGCGGTATAAAGGTCAAACAGCGTTTTGCCATCAACAGAAACCTGCTTCCAGAAACTGAAAGAGAGGCCGGGTATTAACCCGACCAGAAATATAATAACACCTGCTATGGTGGCTCCTGCTGCGCGGAAGCCTGAACACAGGCGACTCATCATCAACACCAGCGGTTCAGCCAGATTGACTGCTGATGTCCAAACCGCCATTACCAGAAGAAGAAAGAATAAGGGGAGAACCTGCGAGCCAAAGGGCATTTGAGCCAATGCAACCGGCAGTGTGATGAACATCAGCCCGGGGCCTTCCGCCACTGAAAGCCCTTCACTGAACACCACGGAAAAGGTTGCAATACCGACCATCACTGCCACCAGCACATCAAGCAAGGCGACCACCAATACCGCCTTCACCACCGACTGCCTCTCCGGCATATAAGCCCCATAGGCCATCAAACAGCAGGCACCTATGGCCAGGGTGAAAAAAGCATGGCCCATTGCCTCCAGCACCACACCGCCGCTGACCGCCTCAAATCTGAAGGCAAACAGGTAATCAAGGGCTACCGCAAAACCGCTGAACTGGCTGGCATAGATCAGTAGAACCACCAGAATCAGATACATCAGGGGCATCAGCCAGTTATTCAACCGTTCTATACCTTTGGAAATGGTTCGACCGCTGATGGCCACCGTCATAAGAATGAATAGACCGTGGTATAAAACGACCTGCCAGGGTGATTCCAGCAGCTGTTGAAAATGTATTGATGTCGCTTGAATGCTGTTGGCTGGAAGTTCCCCCGAGAGCGACTGGAAAAAAAAGTGCAGCACCCAGCCGGACACCACACTGTAGAATGAGAGAATCATCGTGGCCGCCAGCGTTCCCATCCAGGCCAGCTTGCTCCAGTGCCTGGTATGGCCAGCACTGACCGCCAGCTGGCGCAGACTGCTGGCGGGTGAAGCCCGCCCTGCCCGGCCAACCACAATCTCGGCAATCATTACCGGCAGCCCCAGCAACACCACAAAAATCATATACAGAAGAAAAAACAGGCTTCCTCCGTTTTCACCGGCCACATAAGGGAAACGCCAGATATTTCCCAAACCGATGGCAGCCCCGGCAATAGCAAAAATAAACCCGCGATTGGAAGTGATTCTGTTTTCAGGTGGCATGGATGGTCCATTTTCTACTGGTATGCTGGATTGTACTGACCAGCAGGTCATTATCAGCATAGACGCAAACGTATACTTATATCATCGGAAAGACTCTGGAGGATTGCAGAATGCGTGGGTGGGAATGCATACCGGAGCCTGCTGGATGTGGAACAACCTGTTTCTGCCCGGGATCACAAGAGTTTAATGGGTGGTCTACATTTGCGGAGAGGTTTGGTATGCATTCCCACGGAGGACCGTGGGAACGGTGTGCCGCAGCACACCAATGGAGTCTGAAGGATAATTCTCCTGATGTGTG
>NZ_JAHHPM010000480.1 GCF_024606345.1 Endozoicomonas sp. YOMI1 | reverse complement strand
TTCACCTCACAAAACCGAATTTTTATCCTCAATTTTCTGCCATCCTCGCTACGGGTTCGCCTAGACGGGCGCTATTCTCGGACAGCCTCCTAGTAACTGCTGATCATTCGGGGCAGGCTGGCGTGCCACGGATTATTGTGGTCACCAAAAGCACTCAGAATTTACCGGCAGGCCAACGTTGCATTGGCCGGGACCTGAATGCTCTCATTTTCATGCGGCGGAGTTCCTTCTTTCAAAAAGTGTCCCCTATCTGGCAAGGAATTCACATTTCCAACAAAGTGTCATCCTATTCTCATATTGCTTTTCTGCTGCCCTTGAGGGCTACAATACCGTTGCTTTGTTTACAGGCGATTACGCTTTTTAACTCGACTTTCTGGCGGTGTTTACGTATTTTGATCCCTATTTACTATCCGGCCATGATAAGTGGACTTCATGAACCCGAATTACCTGGATTTTGAACAGCCCATTGCTGAACTGGAAGCCAAGATAGAAGAGCTTCGGCTGGTCAGCAGCGATGCAGAGCTGAATATTACTGAAGAGATTGCCACACTCCAGGATAAGTGCCGCAGTCTGACGGATGCCATTTTCAGCAACCTTTCTTCATGGCAGGTGGCTCAGCTGGCCAGACACCCCAGAAGGCCTTATACGTTGGACTACATTCGTCATATTTTCACCGAGTTTGATGAGCTCCATGGTGATCGCCATTTTGCCGATGACCCTTCCATTGTTGGTGGTATGGCTCGTCTGGATGGTAGACCAGTCATGGTAATTGGTCATCAGAAGGGGCGTGAGATCGAGGAAAAAGTTCGCCGGAATTTCGGTATGCCCAAACCGGAAGGTTACCGTAAAGCCTGTCGTCTGATGGAAATGGCTGAACGTTTCAATATGCCCATCCTGACCTTTATTGATACGCCGGGAGCATACCCCGGTATTGGTGCCGAGGAACGTGGGCAGAGTGAGGCAATTGCTTACAACCTTGCGGTGATGTCGCGCTTGAAAGTGCCAGTGATTTCCACCGTGATCGGTGAGGGTGGTTCCGGTGGCGCATTAGCCATTGGGGTTTGTGATCATCTGGTGATGATGGGTTATTCAACCTACTCTGTTATCTCTCCTGAGGGCTGTGCATCCATTCTCTGGAAAAAAGCCGAGTATGCTTCTACTGCCGCTGAAGCCATGGGGGTAACTGCCGGTCGTTTGCAAAAGCTGGGTCTGGTGGATACCCTGGTGGAGGAACCATTGGGTGGTGCGCACCGTGATCCTGAAGCAGCGGCTGCCAGCTTGAAAGCAACGCTGGTGGATCAGCTGAACATCCTCTCGGCACTGGACAGCGATACCCTGTTGGAAAAACGTTATCAGAAAATCAGGGACTTTGGGGCGCTTTGATTTCGAAAACGATGGCAAAAACGGTCGCAGAAAAGAGTCTGGAGATCACTTCCTGTCATCCACTCAGTCCTGAGTGGATGCTTAATCAACTATCTTCAAGCCTACAGCTACCAGTATCTGAATGCCCTTTAACGGTTGCATTCAGTGGTGGTGTTGACTCCACTGTTGTACTCCATTTGCTGACCTGCCTGCGTGACCTGGAAGGTATCTCTGATGTCCGCGCCGTTCATGTTCATCATGGTTTGAGCCGCTATGCTGATCAGTGGGCTGAGCACTGTCAGTCTCTATGTGAGCAGTGGCAGGTACCTCTGACGATAGCCAGAGTTTTTCTGGAAAATAACGGGCATGGTTTGGAGCAGGCAGCCAGAGATGCTCGATACCAGGTATTTGTCGATGCCGTAAAAGAGGGTGGCTGTCTGTTGCAGGGGCATCATCGTGATGATCAGGCTGAGACGGTTTTGCTCAGGTTATTCAGGGGAACCGGTGTTGATGGTATTCAGGGGATTCCTGAAAAAAGATCCCTGGGTAATGGGCTGTTGTTACGGCCCTTACTGAATGTGCCTCAATCGGCAATTGACGAATATGCCTGTGCAAATAACCTCCAATTTATTGAAGATGACAGTAATACGGATGAACGCTTCTCCCGTAACTTTCTCCGTCGGCGACTGATCCCCATGGTTGAAGAACGCTGGCCGGGTGCGTCGGAACGATTGGTTGAATTTGTGCGGGAAGTGGGGCAGATCAATCAGACCGTACAGCAACAAACTGCCGAACAGTTGGCCGTGTGTATTGATTATCGCCCGCAATGGCTGCTTGACCGGCAACCGCTGATTAATCTGGCAACTCTGCAATCCCTCGATACCAGCTCCCAGCGGCGAGTGGTTCGCGAATGGTTGAAACGGCAGGGCATACAACCTCCCTCCAGAGAAACCCTTGAACAGATCTTTGGTGAAGTTGTTGAGGCTCGAATCGACGCCGAGCCTCTGCTGAAAGTTACAACTCGCTTTACCCTGACTCGCTATCAACAGATGCTGGTGGTGCTGGATGAAGAAGTGAGCTTACAGGCATTTGAGCCCATGATATGGGACTGGCAGAATGAGCCGGAAGTGGTGTTGGGAGACCGGTCTCTGATCTGCAGTGCCAAACAGGAGCACAATGGTCGCGCCATCCGACTGCCACAAAAAACGTTACTGATAAAACGTCGTTGTCATATATCAGGCGATGAAAAGTTTGCCATTGCTGGGCGGCAAGGTCGAAAAACTCTGAAAAAATGGCTGCAGGACTATAAAGTGCCACCCTGGCTTAGAGAATATCTGCCATTGGTGTTTGCTGGTGGCCAAATGGTAGCTGCTCCGGGTCTCTGGCGTTGTGTTGATGAAAGCTGTGTTGATGACTGTTCTGGCAACGTTGACGGTATTTATCTAAGCTGGAAAAGCGTCAGATAACCTGAATCCCCTTCGGAAAACCGAGGGGGCTTAGGTGACTGATTATCCAACAATTAGCCGGATAACGGTTTTACGTTTACTGCCGGTTTTGGTATCCTGATATCCCATCTTGAGACTCTCTTTTCACCCCGCTTTAATTTGATTCACAGCAGGTAAGCATGACGCGTTATATTTTCGTCACCGGCGGTGTTGTTTCCTCGTTAGGCAAAGGCATTGCATCGGCATCTCTCGCCGCCATTCTTGAGGCACGTGGTCTCAAGGTGACGATGCTCAAGTTGGACCCTTACATCAATGTTGATCCGGGTACCATGAGCCCTTTCCAGCATGGCGAGGTTTTCGTTACCGAAGATGGTGCCGAGACTGACCTGGACCTGGGGCATTACGAGCGTTTTATCCGTACCACCATGAAGCAGGGTAACAACTTTACCTCTGGCCGGATTTACCAGGACGTTCTGCGTAAAGAGCGTCGTGGCGACTATCTGGGTGGAACGGTACAGGTTATTCCGCACATCACCGATGAGATCAAGCGCCGGGTGGTTAAAGGTGCTGGTGATGCGGATATCGCCCTGGTGGAAGTAGGGGGTACTGTTGGTGATATCGAATCCCAGCCATTTCTGGAAGCCATTCGTCAGCTCAAGGTAGAGCTGGGATCTCAACGTGCCATGCTGATGCACCTGACCCTGGTGCCTTATATCAAAACCGCCGGTGAGACCAAAACCAAACCAACCCAGCATTCCGTTAAAGAGCTGCGTTCGATTGGTCTTCAGCCGGATATCCTGGTATGTCGCAGCGAACATTACATTGATGCCTCGGCCCGCCGCAAGATTGCGCTGTTTACCAACGTAGAAGAGCGTGCGGTTATTTCCCTGGAAGATGCGGACAGTATTTACAAAATTCCGCGGATGCTGCATGAGCAGGGTCTGGATCAGATCATTGTGGATCGCTTCAACCTGGGCTGTCAGCCAGCGGATCTCTCTGAGTGGGACGATGTGGTGGATCGTGAGTTTAACTACTCCGAAGAGATCACCATCGCCATGACCGGCAAGTACATGGAACTGCTGGATGCCTATAAGTCGCTGATTGAGGCGATCAAACATGCCGGTCTGAAAACCCGTACCAAGGTCAATATTCGTTATATCGACTCTGAAGCCATTGAGCAGGATGGTCTTTCCGTTCTGGCAGGGGTGTCTGCCATTCTGGTGCCTGGTGGCTTTGGTCACCGTGGTGTTGAAGGCAAGATCCAGACCGTGCGCTATGCCCGTGAAAACAAGATTCCTTTCCTGGGTATCTGTCTTGGCATGCAGGTGGCGGTCATTGAGTATGCCCGCCATGTTGCCGGCCTGGCAGGGGCGAACAGTACTGAATTTGATCGTCAGGTTGCCCATCCGGTGGTTGGTCTTATTACTGAGTGGATCGACGCTGATGGTATGGTTGAAAAGCGTGACGAGGGTTCTGATCTGGGCGGCACCATGCGTTTGGGTGCTCAGAACTGTAACCTGGTTGCCGGTACTCACTCCCGTGAAGCCTATGGCCAGGATATTATTACCGAGCGTCACCGTCACCGTTATGAAGTGAATAACCATTACGTTGAGGCACTGAAAGACGCTGGTCTGGTAATCGCCGGTCGTTCAGAAGACAACAGTCTGGTAGAGATTGTTGAGGTTTCGGACCATCCATGGTTTGTAGCCTGTCAATTCCACCCGGAATTTACTTCAACGCCTCGGGATGGCCATGGCCTGTTTTCTGCCTTTATTCATGCAGCGCAGACTTTTAAGCACGGTTCTCACTGAAGCTGACCGATGATACCTGTTTTTGTAGCTTTTTTTCTGGAAAGCCTGAAGGAACGTTTGTGAAAAGCAAAATTGTTGATGTTAATGGCATTCAGGTCGCTAATGACCTGCCGTTTGTCCTGTTTGCCGGGATGAACGTGCTGGAATCAAGAGACTTGGCCATGAAAGTGGCGGAAGAGTATGTACGGGTTAACGAAAAGCTCGGTATTCCTTATATCTTCAAGGCTTCCTTTGATAAGGCTAACCGTTCATCAATTGCCTCCTACCGTGGTCCGGGCATTGATGAAGGGTTGAAGATTTTTCAGGAACTGAAAGCGACCTTTGGCTTCCCGGTGATTACCGATGTCCATGAACCTCATCAGTGCCAGTCTGTGGCGGAAGTGGTGGATGTGATTCAGTTACCTGCGTTTCTGGCCCGCCAGACTGACCTGGTAGAAGCCATGGCTAAAACCGGTGCGGTCATTAACATCAAGAAGCCGCAGTTTCTCAGCCCTGGCCAAATGGGGAATATCACGGATAAATTCCGTGAAGCGGGCAATGACCGTTTGATTCTCTGTGAGCGTGGTGTGAACTTTGGCTATGACAACCTGGTGGTTGATATGCTTGGTTTTCATACCATGAAGCAGGTGAGCGACGGTGCACCGGTTATCTTCGATGTGACTCACTCGTTGCAGTGCCGTGATCCAATGGGTGCCGCTTCCGGTGGTCGACGGCACCAGGTCACTGAACTGGCCCGAGCTGGTATGGCGGTTGGTCTGGCAGGACTGTTCCTGGAAGCTCATCCTGATCCTGACAACGCCCGCTGTGATGGCCCTTCAGCACTGCGCCTGTCCATGCTTGAGTCTTTCCTGACTCAGATGAAAGCACTGGATGATCTGGTTAAATCATTCGAAGCTCTGGATACTCACTAAGCACAGGTGTTTTCCTCAGAACCTCTTGTTTTTGTTCAGAAGCGGGAGTTTTTTTATGAAAAAGGAACTTTTTCTGTTGCGTGAGGTAATAATAGCCAGGGTGGCTATTTTTTTTAACTCTCAGTAAATTGAACGGTAATCATAAGCCCGTTTCTTTCACCATCTTTGGTAGGGTTGGCTTCTGATTTGTTATAGTTAATGAACTATTGTTTTTAGTATTAGTCATATGTTTAGTAAATGAATCAGGAGTGCTTTTATGAATTGGATGAGCCATACCAATAAATATTCAATCGATGGTTCTCACAATGATCCTTTGAAATATCTCTTTAATAATGAGGATCCTGATTATTCAGGGTCAGTAAGTCGTGATGTTTTGTTTGTCGGGCACACGCTTCAGAAAATCAAAGAAGAACCCATTTCTCCTCTTGAGAGCCCCCCCTCGCAGTTCAGTTCATTTTTTAATAGTCCATTATCCAGTTTCGAAATCAATGCTGTAAACACAGATCCTGAAATGCCCCGTCCTCTGATTTTCAATGAAGGTGCAGTTTCTGTTTCAACAAGTGAAAGTACGGGCAAGTCTCAAAGCAGGCCATTGAACGACTGCTTGACGGGTACTGATCAGACGCACCGGGAACAGGCAGAAATAGAGTCACTCCCTACTATCGAAAGCAGAACCAGAGATATTAGTCAAAACAACCGGCTGCCAGTTGCTGATACTGAATTATCACCGAGTAATATTGACGAATCTAACAAGAAGAAAGCTGGCAAGAGTAGGAAACACAAGGGACCACGCTTGACAGGGGTCAGTAAGCAACGACGCATGGCCAATAAGCGTGAACGGGACCGCGTACATGTATTAAGGGTTGAAATGAATGTTTTAAAAGAAATGCTCTGTGAAAATTATTTCCCCACAGCGATAGTTGCGTCGAAAATCACCAGATTTGAAACATTGGTGGGAGCCATTAATTATATAAACCATTTGAATGAGTTGCTGGCTGATTCTCAGGAGCAATCATGGATAAATCCCATGTAGCGGATAATGACAGATCTATGAGTTCTTCAGATAAACGCTTTTCGAATGGCTAAAGTCCCAGCAAGTCAATCAGGGGCTTTCTGCTTTCAGGCCCGTAAAATACTGCACCAACAGGCACCCTGTTTTCGGTTTCTTCTTTTACCAGTGCAATAATTTCAGCGCTGGCCAATCCTCCACAGAGTTCAATCATCTGGACGCCGTTGTTCTCAACCAGTTCTCTGGCGATATCCGCGGCGGTTTCCTTATGGTTCATATCAACGGATACACAATAAAAGTGGGCTTTTTCGGTAATATTTTCCTGTATGGACGAGGTTTGTAATCCGGGCATGGCATAGATAAAAGCAAACTTCATATGTACTCCTTTTAATCCTGTGTCAGGCAAACTGGATTTGTTGAAAAGTAAGAAATGAAATTTTGGCAGAGGATAAAGGAAGTGCAAGAAAGAATACCAGGACCAGAAAAGCACTAATACCCATGCAGTGTAAACCTTTATCCCCATGCTCGCGTGGGAATGCATACCGGAGCCTGCTGAATGTGGAATAATCTGTTTCTGCCCGGAATTAACTCCGTGTAGGATACTATCAAGAAGTCAATGATGAAGTCTAAGCAGCTTCCTTAGCCTGAATTCGTGACCTGGTCAGGGTAGGGTGGCAGCGTCTACGTAGCCAGGCTTCACAGCGAATAAATAATTATTTGAAAGCTCCCTGGAGAAATCTTCCATAAGTTGGCACATGGTTCGCCCATTTCATGTACTGTACACAGCCTTGTCCGGGCTCACGTGTACATACACAGACAAAAATGAGGGGTCTCGGATAAAGATTTCACTGCAATTGTGCTGAAAAGTCTGTTCAAACTGATGAGCAATCACGTTACTCATGTAAAAATCTTTAACGTCAGCCTTACCGCTTTTAAAATTTTTTTCGAATTCCCATTGTGTCCGGGTAAAGAAGTTGTTGAACTCGTACCTCCACAGGTTTCCATTCTCCAGCAGCCCGATACCATCGGTTTTGGTCAGTCCATTTGGGGCAAACGTGGTGTTGGTCCGCTCATTCATGACGGCAAATTTTGCGGCATACTTTTCTTTCAAATACGACAGCCGATTACGGATTTGCCGGTCCCACCGGATTCTGTCCTGGTAATTCTGGAAATCAGTGCTCAGCGAGTTCTCAATTATCCGTTTCCTGACCGTTCCGTCTATCTCCCGTGGAAGCAGGGTCCCAAGCTGGTGTTCAAGCAGCCGACGCAGTTCCGGCTGTTGGCTTTCATCTTCTTCTGCCAACCGGACAATCCGCCCGTCCGCCGTTATGCCAAGGGTGTTCAGTGGCTCATTGCCGGCGTTGGCTGTCAGATAGCGCTCAATTGACCGTGTCGTTTCTTCATTCGTTGCCGCAGTGGGGTTCATTGGGGTATATCCTTCCGGGTGAGATTCAGTGACGGGGGCCAGTACCGGCAACGCCGATACCTGTTGCAGATTGTCTTTCTGACCAGGCAGCATCCGATTGCCTGTCAAAGTCTATATTCAGTCTTGAAGCATTGCGTTGTCTGGCCATCATCATATTTTTTTGTTCCGGCACGTGCTTGAGTGCTGTCTCTATATCGAGGTGTTCCACTCGGGGAGGTGGGCTAAGTAGTTTCTCCTCCTGCTGATGCATCCTCATCTTGACCGCTTCAATGATATTATTGCCTTCTTCATTGGTTATGCTGCATACATACTGATGGCAGCAATAATGCTTCACAGGTGTTATGGTTTTCGGACGCATTTACTCTGGTCCCCTTTTATCCAGGATGTCCATTCACCATTCCAGCGCTTTGCCAATCCATTAGCCCGGGGCAGGAAAAAAGCCCGCAACTAACCGGGAAAGACAAACTCCGTTCGTCCTGAAGCGGAGTCGAAGGGCGTACACCATACCCTGAATAAAGACTGTGCCAATCACCCTTCGACTCCGCTCAGGGTGAAC
>NZ_JAHHPM010000479.1 GCF_024606345.1 Endozoicomonas sp. YOMI1 | reverse complement strand
CCCTTCGACTCCGCTCAGGGTGAACGGACAGGGGCTTCTTCATCAGACAATGTTTAGGGGCTGCTCCCAAGGAGAATGCAATGGCTGAAAATGCCTACTATACCCTGCTGACATCGCTGCCGCATATTGACTCACTGTTTAACAGCAAGATTACGCCTATCTCCCGCATTCAGCTGGACCGTCGTCTGGCCATGCTGTCCACGGAAGATCGTGAAACCCTGGTTAAGGTCGAACAGCTGGTGCACTGGAGCCATCTGGGCGAAGAGATCAAAGAAGCGTATTTGATCAACCTGGCAGAGCGTTTGTTGCAGGAGTTGGACAGTCCTGATCTGAAAGCGCTGGTGAACTGGCGTCTGGATATGCGAACCATTGCTGCTGCCTTGCGACGAAAGGCCAATGGTATCCAGGCTCCGACGTCTGCGAAATGGAGTTACGGTAGCCGCTACGCTTACATCCGCCACAACTGGAATCATCCGACCCTCGGTTTGCAGCATGCATTCCCCTGGATTCCGGTGGCTGTTGAATGCCTGAGTAAAAAAGACTACCTGACGCTGGAAAAAACAGTGATGGAAGCGGTGTGGAACAAGCTGAACGAGCTTGGTGCCAGACACCGTTTCGATTTTGAAGCCGTGGTGATCTATCTGCTGCGCTGGAACCTGGTGGCGCGCTGGACCTCCTACAATGGCGAACAGGCAGTGGTTCGGTTTAATGAGCTGACCCGGCAGGCATTGGGTGAATTTGCCCACCAATTGCCGGGCTCCCCGGATTAAACGACAACGGTTATACATATGACTGAAGAGACAAAAACAGATCTGATGCAACAGGCCTCTGCCCGGGTGGTAGCGGTGATGGGTGATATCATCACCATCGAAAGCATCAGTGGCAAAGATGGTGCGAGAAAGCCGCTGGTTAAGAACGAGGTGGTCTACGTACTGCCAAGCCGACGCGCCAATGAAGCGGTCGAAGAGCAGCTGATGGCCGAGATTCTCCGTGTTCGTGGTAACACGGCGGATATTCAGGTGTTTGAAGAAACCCGTGGTGTTGCTGTCGGTGACATGATTATTCAGACCGGGCACATGCTGTCTGTGGATCTGGGCCCTGGTATTCTCAGCATGATCTACGACGGTCTGCAGAACCCGCTGGAGCGTCTGGCGAATCTGCATGGCCGCTTCCTGCAGCGTGGTGTTCAGGTTGAGTCCCTGGATCGTACCCATAACTGGGCATTCACTGCCGTGGCTAAAATCGGCGATAAACTCCGTGCCGGTGAAACCTTTGGTACCGTTCCGGAAGGTCGTTTTACCCACAAAATCATGATTCCATTTGATACCGTGGGTGAAGTGGAAGTGGTCTGGATTCAGGAAGGCAACTTCTCTGTGGACACCGTCGTGGCCCGGGTTAAAAACCAAAAGGGTGTAGAAATTCCCCTGACCATGTACCAGCGCTGGCCGGTGCGTAAGTCAATCTCGGAAACCCTTGCCGCAAAAGGCAAGACCGAGCGTCTTTACCCTAACCAGCCACTGATCACAACGACTCGCATCGTTGATACCTTCTTCCCGATTGCCCGTGGTGGTACCGGCTGTATCCCGGGACCTTTCGGTTCCGGTAAGACAGTACTGCAGCACGGTTTCTCCCGTTACTGCGATGCGGATATCGTTATTGTCACTGCCTGCGGTGAACGTGCCGGTGAGGTAGTAGAAACCATCGAAGAGTTTCCGCACCTGCAGGACCCCAAGACTGGCGGTGCCCTGATCGATCGTACTGTAATTATCTGTAATACGTCGTCCATGCCGGTGGCTGCCCGTGAAGCCTCTATCTATACCGGTCTGACACTGGGTGAGTATTATCGCCAGATGGGTTACAACGTTCTGGCCCTGGCTGACTCTACTTCCCGCTGGGCCCAGGCCATGCGTGAAACCTCTAACCGTCTGGAAGAAATTCCCGGTGAAGAAGGCTTTCCTGCCTATATGGATTCTGCCATCAAGGGGGTTTACGAGCGTTGTGGTGTAGTTCGCAACGAAGACGGTGACGAAGGCTCTCTGACCATGATTGGCTCTGTATCACCTGCCGGTGGTAACTTTGAAGAGCCGGTGACCCAGGCCACCCTGAGTACAGTAAAAACATTCCTTGGTCTGTCTTATGATCGTGCTTATAAGCGCTTCTATCCGGCGATTGATCCTCTGATCTCCTGGTCACGTTACCTGGATCAGCTGGAAGACTGGTACTCCAACAATCTGTCGCCAGAGTGGGTCAGCAACGTTAAGGAGATGCAGGAACTGCTGGTGCGTGGTGACAGCATCAACCAGATGATGCAGGTCACCGGTGAAGAGGGTATTACCCTGGAAGACTACGTGACTTTCCAGAAGTCTTACATGCTGGATATGGTGTATCTGCAGCAGGACGCTTTTGATGATGTGGACGCTTCCTGTCCAATCCATCGTCAGCAGGAAAACTTTGATCTGGTGGTGAGCCTGATTCGTCAGCAGTACAACTTCAGCGATAAAGAAGAAGTGCGTGATTACTTTATCAAGCTGACCGGCCTGTTCAAGAACATGCACTATGCACATCACGGATCGCCTGAATACAACAACTACATGAACCGTATTCAGGAGCTTCGCAGCCAGCATGCCATGAGTGCTTTAGCTGCCTGAAGGCTGTTGTATAACACGTTCTTTTTAAGTAGTTAACCAAATAAAATCATATTTTCTGACTAAGTGATCAGTCACT
>NZ_JAHHPM010000478.1 GCF_024606345.1 Endozoicomonas sp. YOMI1 | reverse complement strand
GAGTGACTGATCACTTAGTCAGAAAATATGATTTCATTTGGTTAACTACTTAGCTGCCCAAGTAAAAAAAACACAACCAGTCCAATTGAATCAGGATAAAAGCAGCAATAATCAATCCTCGCCACCTGCCAGCTGCGGGAGTATAGTTCACACCTTAACCTTTTTAAGAGATTATCGTTTATGTTCAAGGCGTTAGTACTGAACCAGCAGGACAACAACACTGTCGCTTCTACAGAACAGCTGGATGAATCCACCCTGCCAGCCGGGGATGTTATTGTTGCTGTTGACTATTCATCACTGAATTACAAGGATGGTCTGGCCATCACCGGGAAGGGAAAAATCATCCGTGATTTTCCGATGGTGCCGGGTATCGACTACGCTGGTCAGGTAATTTCTTCAAGCGATGACCGTTACCAGCCCGGTGATTCCGTTATCCTCACTGGCTGGGGTGTTGGTGAGAACCACTGGGGTGGTATGGCCGAAAAAGCCAGCGTTCCTGCTAACTACCTGGTTTCCATGCCTGCTGGACTGGACAGCCGCAAGGCCATGATTATTGGTACTGCAGGCCTGACGGCCATGCTGTGTGTCATGGCGCTGGAAGACGCAGGCATTACACCTGAGAAAGGTGAAATTCTAGTCACCGGTGCCAGCGGTGGGGTTGGCAGTGTTGCCATAACGCTGCTGGATCAGCTGGGTTATCAGGTTGTCGCCGCTTCTGGTCGCCCGGAAAACAGTGACTGGTTAAAGTCCATCGGGGCTGACCGGGTTATTGATCGTGCAGAATTGCTTGAACCCGCACGCCCACTGGAAAAACAGCTTTGGGCAGGTGCCATTGACAGCGTCGGCAGCAAAGTTCTGGCCAAAGTACTGGCGCAGGTTGATTACCAGGGGGCTGTTGCCGCCTGCGGTCTGGCCGGTGGGTTTGATCTGCCAACCACGGTTATGCCTTTTATTCTCAGAGGCGTTAAACTTCTGGGTGTTGATTCGGTAATGTGCCCAATCGAAAAACGTATACAGGCATGGAACCGGATTGCTGAACTGCTGCCAGAGTCTTACTACAACGAGGCTGCCAAAGAAGTTGAACTGGATGCAGTGCCTGAACTGGCAGAGGCCATTACCAATGGACAAGTCACCGGCAGAACACTGATTAAGTTGTAATCACTCTTTCAGCTTCGAGACTCGTCAGATGCGATGCCACAAAAGCATCTGACTACCCTCCAAAACGACTTGTACCATCACTCTTATTTCTCATTAAATGCCATTGAAAAGTAATGAACCACCGTCCGGTACTCTATGTGATTGGCCTGTTCCTGACCGCCATGGCCAAGTTTATGCTGATTCCGGTCATCTATGACCTGCTAACCGGCGATTCTGATATCTGGGAGTTTGTCGCTGCTGCAGCCATTACGCTGATTACCGGCGGAGCCCTGACCATCAATTTCAAGCCAGAACACTTCAATATGAAGCCCAGGCAGGTCTTTGTCCTGACCACACTCTGCTGGCTGTCAGTATGCACTTTTGCAGCACTGCCCTTCTGGTTCAAACTCCCCGTCAGTTACACCGATGCTTTTTTTGAAACCATGTCGGGTATTACCACCACCGGATCCACCATATTGACAGGTCTGGATCAGATGCATCCCAGCGTGCTGATCTGGCGGTCACTGCTGCAATGGTTTGGCGGTATTGGTTTTATTGTCATGGCGGTTGCCGTTCTGCCATTTCTCAAAGTGGGTGGTATGAGGTTGTTCCAGAGTGAATCTTCTGACTGGTCCGAGAAAGCCATGCCCCGCTCAGGAAGCATTGCCAAGGGTATCGTTACTGTCTATCTGATTATGACGGCCCTCTGCGCGTACCTTTATTTCCTGGGTGGCATGACCGGCTTTGAGGCCATAAACCATGCCATGACCACGGTCTCTACCGGCGGATATTCCACCTCAGATGCTTCCATGGGATTATTTAAAAACCCGTTTATCATCTGGACAAGCACCATTTTCATGATACTTGCCAGCCTCCCTTTTGTTCTCTTTGTTCGCTGCATGCGGGGTGACGTTAACTGCTTTTATCAAGATACCCAGGTACAGGCCTTTATCGGTTTTCTTCTGGTGGTCTGGCTGATTCTGAGCATCTGGTTATGCTTTCACTCTGACTACACCTTTACCCAGTCACTCACCCTGGTCTCATTTAATACCACGTCAACCATCACCACCACCGGCTTTGCCTACGGTGACTACACCCAGTGGGGTGGTCTTTCCACCCTCACGTTTTTCTTTCTGTTATTGGTGGGAGGTTGTTCGGGGTCAACAGCGGGAGGCATCAAAATTTTCCGGTTTCAAATTGGTGGCAAGCTTCTGAACATCCAGTTAAAACAACTGGTTCACCCCAGAGCCTGTTTTGTACAAACCTATAATGGCCAGCAAATCAGCAGTGACATACTCCGTTCGTTAATCGGTTTCAGTTTCTTCTTCATCCTGTTGATTGCTTTAATGAGCCTGATACTGTCCCTGTGCGATCTCGACCCCATCACCAGTCTTTCCGGAGCCACGACGGCCGTAGCCAATGTGGGTCCCGGACTGGGAGCCGTCATTGGCCCTGCGGGTAACTTCAGCTCTCTACCGGATGCCGCTAAATGGCTATTAAGCGTCGGCATGCTGCTGGGCAGGCTTGAGGTTATCACCGTCCTGGTACTTTTTACGCCTGCTTTCTGGAAGGGTTGAATCAGTCGTCATCAGCAGCCATGGCCAAAAACCATACTCCTTTTGATAACTTGCTCAACTTCCGCAGTAATTACATTCACCTTTGGAGTAAAAGATAACTGTAGTTTTTCTTTTTTACGGGCCTCCCTGGAGGGGTTCAACCAATTAGCCAAAGAACGCATCTGCTGATCATAATGATTATCAAGATTCCGATACACATACGCCAGAGAGCTTAAATAAGCGGCCACATTGAGGCCGACGGATGAGCCAGGTGTAATCTCAGGGTGCGCCTTAAGTCTATCCAGAGCAGGTTCGAAGTTGCCATAAATATCAACAGGTATATAGCTTTTCACCTCATGGCAATAACGGTTCAGATACTGACGCAAACCTTTCAATAGCAACTCAGCGGCTTTTTTTTCATCACCAATAAGATGAAACCCCCAACCCGCAGAGTGAAGAATCCATATATCATTTGGAAAAAACTGACAGGCTTCCCGGCAAAGGCTTTCGACAGCATCCCGGTATTTATGAGGAACGTGAAAATAATCCAAAAACAGCTCATTCAATTCTCTCCAGTAATCCCGCTCATTGTTTCCGCTTCCGGGCCCTGAAGAACCGGTTGTCACAGCCTCTGAATGCACAACGTGAGCAGTGTCTTTTTCGACTTTTCTTGCTGAGCAAGGCAGTTCGGTTGGACAGGATTGAACAGATTCTGTTTTTTCCCTATGTCGAAAACCGGTTGTACGATCTTCTACTCCCCGTTTAGTTTTGTTTTTTCTATTATCTTTCTGCTTCTTACTGCTCTGCTTCTTACTGCGGCCGACTTTAGCTTGTGGTTCAATATCAGGCTGAACGAGGCTGACATCCGCCTCATCTTGACCTGTAGATTGATCAACATCCTTAATATCATCCATCTTTGTCATGAGCATCATAATAGCGACAGCCTTGTGCTCATAGAACTCTTCTCTCCATTTAATACTTTTATCTCTATAATAATCCGCAGCATTTATACAGGCATTATATACAGCCTCGTTATCACCCATTTTTTCCAGGCAACGAATCAATTCTTCAAATACCGGAACTTGATTTTCTCCACTGACCAAAGACTGATAAATAGAGCTGGCTGTATCAACAGCACCGTATATTTCTTCACACCTGGCCTGCATATAGTTTTTCAATACACCTGCTGAAGGCTGCAGAAAGGAAAAGTATTCGTAACATTCAATTAATCTTCGTGCATCGTGCTCAGATTTTTCTAATACACAAACTGTTGCAGTATGCAAAAACTGCAACAACCCATAATGCTCAAATTCATCATGAACAAAAATGACTGACTTATGTTGAAATATCTGACAACTCTCTTTTACGCAGGAAATCACCAGTTCCGTGTTAACCTCTTTTCCGATCAGCAAATTGAAATGTAACGTCTGAATCTTGGTTACATCAAGATTACCCCTATACTTTTTCAACTCCAGAAATTCTTTTTCCCTTTCACTTAAGTGTGGCAATCGACCAAAGTATTTCAAAGCTACTTTTACCGGTAGCTCTGGGCTAAAGTAGGGTGCACAATAATGACTGCCGTCAACATTAATGCAGCTGCGGATAATATTTAACATAAAATACGACTCCCAAAATAAATACCATTGTCGAAAAGATGATATCATCCCCACATCGTCCTTGCTAAGTACAATCCTGAAAATCAGCTCAACAATTTCTCCTAACTCATGCTTGACGGCATCAAGTATTGGTGATTTCACAGATTCAAGCTTGTTGATTAGCGCAGCCGTGATGGGCGCATCCATGGATACTTTAATGGCTTTAAAATGATCTCTATACACTTTTTGCGTAATACATAACATACATCTTATAAAATGATCAGGGCTGTAAAAATCTGACAATATCTCAAGAAGACAAGCAATGTCTTGTTGTCTTATTTCTTCTTGAGAATCCACTGAAAGAGAAAAAATTTTATTTGAAATACGCTCCAACTCTCTCAACTTAAGATAATTTTCAACTTTTAAGTCATTCTTCATTTGCCTCAGTTGAGAAACGGTCATTTTTTTTCTGGAAACAGAACCTAGTTTATCTTCATTAAACGTCGGACCTTTTTCTATAACACGGATGGCTTTTACAAGAAGAAGATATTCCTGAGATCTGGCATCAAAAAAAACAGAGCTAAAGCCTGAAGAGCCAAGATATTTTTTACTAACTTTTGGCTCTACAGTACGCGTTGAAAGACGATCAGAAGCCGTAGCTTGAGCCGGAACCTGTTTTCTTTGTAAAGGATCGCCATCAGTCTCAGACTTGACAATCTCGGTTCCCGAGGATGCATAATCAGAATGGAATAAATTACACTTTGAGGAAATCATAATTAATTCATTAAACCATTAGTAGGAGCCTTCTTCAGGCATTTGGCTGTTTTACAGAAGCATGTTGGGTAAGCTTTATATTACGGGCTCCGCTCAAAGAGCGGCTCATCACTAGCAACCTGATCTATCTGGCTTCAGGGTCAAGCCCTGAGAAGATATGAAACAGATGCTGCAGATCAGAGATAGTATAATCTATAGTTGTTTCACAAAATGATTGACACTGTTTACAATCAGTAATTATCGTTACTAACCGTTACGTTTTCCCGCTCTGGATTTCACCAAAAATGATCTGGATCAATTTTGGTCTTCCAAGCCATCCTGTAACATCAGGCATCCGTCATTTTGTTGTTTACATTTTTATCCAGCTGTTGAGAATACGTTCTGTGCCGATGAACTCCCCCTTGAATAGGCACCTGATCAGCCAGATCCGTGATCGTGCCCAGCGCAACCCGGAACATATCGCCATGCGCTTCGCCACTCAAAGCGCTGATCGGGATGCTGATCATAAAGAGTGGCAGGAAGTCAGCTGGCATAAACTCAGTAAAAAGATTGACCAGGCTTCCCGGGCATTGCTGAAACAAAACCTGCAGGTACAGGCGAAAGTGGGTATCTGGTCCCAGAACATGCCTCAGTGGACAGTAGCCGACCTGGCCTGCCTTCAGGCACGACTGGTTACCGTACCACTGTACCCCACCAGCACCACGGAACAGGTAAAATACATTCTCGATGAGACAGAAGCCAGCCTGCTATTTGTGGGTGAACAGGCACAATACCATAGCGCGCTTGAGTTACTGGCCCAGTCATCCACATTAAAGACTCTTGTTGTCTTTGATCGGTCGGTTGATATTGATAACTGCCCACAGGCTATCTATTTTGACGACTTTATCCAGCACGGTGTTGAGCAGGCCATTCTCGAAGAGAGACTGAATTCCCGCTGCATGGAAGACCTCTTTACCCTGATCTATACCTCAGGCACCACGGGCGAGCCCAAAGGCGTTATGCTGGACTATGCCAACATGGCAGCCAGCTTCCGTGGCCATGACCAGATCATCCATCTGGACAGTCTGGACACCTCGCTGTGCTTCCTGCCACTGAGCCATATTTTTGAGCGTGCCTGGAGTTTTTATGTGCTTGCCCGTGGTGCCACCAATGTCTACCTCAAAGACCCTCATCAGGTCAGCACAGCGCTGAAAACCGTTCAGCCAACGGTGCTTTGTGTCGTTCCCAGATTCTTTGAAAAAGTCTATACGACCATTCACGGGAAAATTTCCACAGCGCCATTTATTCGGCGCATGATGTTTAATACCGCGGTTAACATCGGCAACGCCCATATGGAATACCACCGCAAAGGTGCTGAGGCTCCTGCTTATCTGGAGAAGCTCAATCATATCGCGGACAAAATGGTATTCAGCAAAATTCGTGCAGGCCTGGGCGGTAACATCCGGTTTATACCCTGTGGTGGCGCTCGTCTTGATGACGACATCAACCGTTTCTTCCATGCCATTGGTATTGATGTGAAAGTGGGTTACGGCATGACGGAAACCGTGGCAACCGTGACCTGTTTCCGTGACACTGAATTTGAATTTGGTTCCTGTGGTATCCCTTTACCGGGCATACAGGTGCGCATCGGTGCAGACGGTGAAATTCAGGTTAAAGGCGATACCGTCATGCGCGGCTATTACCAGAAGCCGGAAGAAACGGCAAAAACCTTCACCGCAGACGGCTGGCTGCACACCGGCGATGCCGGTCTGATTGATGAGAACGGCGCGTTGCGTATGACCGAACGTATCAAGGAATTGATGAAGACCTCCAACGGTAAATACATCGCACCACAATACATCGAAGGTACGCTGACCAAAGACCGCTTTATCGAACAGATTGCCATTATTGCCGATGCCAGAAACTACGTAACGGCATTGATTGTTCCCGCCTTTGAGGCTCTGGAAGAACACGCCAAAGCGCTGAACCTGAAATACCACAACCACAGGGAACTGATTCAGCACAGCAGCATTCAGGAACTGATCCAGGAGCGGGTCAATAAAATCCAGCAAGGCCTGGCTAAATTCGAGCAGGTGAAGAAATTCACGCTGCTGCCCAAAGAGTTCTCCATTGAGCTGGGTGAGATCACGCCAACCCTGAAACTGCGTCGTGAAATTATTATGAAGCGGTTTCAGAAAGAGATTGAGGCCATGTACACTCCCAGCAAAGCCTGATAATCATCCATTGCATCACAACAAAGGTATCCAAACGGATACCTTTGTTTAATACTCTTGCTTTTTATGAGCCAAGGTTTTTAACGGCTGAAACTATAATTCACTGATCAATAGACGGGTATGGTGTTTCCTGCACCGAGTTCTTTTCATAAGGAAATGGCCAGTAAATTACCAGTGCAACATGGAAAGTCAGGCTCAAAAAATTCCGTAGAGGTATACAATGAGCTGGCTTCTCAGTTGAAAGAAAGTAAGAAAGAAGTCAAGGAACTAGAGAATAAGGTTAAAAAGTTTGAAAGTAAATTTTCAGATGCTTTGAAATTATTTAATAAAGATGATTTCAGTGGCAAAGATCTTAAGAAAATAAAAAATCTGGAAATCCCAACCAATAGTGACAACGGTTTTGAAAACATAGAAATAAATTCAATAAGTAAAGGCCAGATAAAATCACAAGTCAAGAATATTAAAGAGCATTTCCAGAATTCCGAAACACAGGATTGTTTTCAAGAGCACTGTGATAATAAGGGCAAGTTGACTGAAGCAAAAGAGGCTCTGCTCAAGCTGGAAGGTCAAATTCTTTCTGCCTACTGGGATCTAAGCAAGGCAACAATTCAAGAATACAAACAGGAAATGGCAAAAGCCAAAAAGGTAATGAAAAATGCCATAGCGGAGCAGGAAACAGATTATAAAAAAAGCATTGCAGAACTTAAGCAGGGTTATCGCCAAAATACCGAAAAAGGGAGCCAGAAAGCGGTTCATGTCAATTCCAGCCTGGGCGAGTATAAGACGGAAAAGAGTAAGTTAAAGGCTCAAAAAGAAAAAAATATTGCCACGGCAAAACAGGCTTACAAAGATCGTATGAAAGAAATTAAGGAAGCTCGCGCCACGAACAGAAAAGCTATGAAAACCTTGATCAAACTTGAACCAAAACAAGTAACAGAAACCACAGCGCCATCGACCATGCCGGTAGATATGAAAAATGGGGCCAGCGAACTGTTAGAAAAATTCAACAATCCTGCTTATATTGAGGGTCAGCAGTGGCAATCTGATATCAAGGCAATCTTTGATAGTGGTGATGTTGATGGTTTGGAAACTGTCGAAAAAACTCTAAAACAGTGGCAAGCAAACCAGACCCAGAGTGATTTCACAAATGTATTGAAATTTATTGAGGCTGAGGGAGCCAACAGATCGGCTCGCTCTTAACCTGAAAATCCTGTCCGTGCAGAGATTCAGCGTGAACTCAGGCCAGTGTCCATTTCGGTCACTGGCCTTTTTTATGCTTCAAACAACCGGTATAGGACTGACGACATCGGCATTCTGTGCCCGATGCCGCAGAAAATGATCCATCAGGGTAATCGACACCATCGCTTCAGCAATGGGTACTGCGCGAATACCCACGCAGGGATCATGGCGCCCTTTGGTGATGACCTCCACCGGCTCGCCCTGGCTATTAATCGACTTTCCTGCTGTGGTAATGCTGGCAGTTGGCTTCAGGGCAATATGAGCAACCACATCCTGCCCGGTACTGATACCACCCAGGGTGCCACCAGCATGGTTTGACAGGAAGCCATCCGGGGTAATCTCATCCCGGTGCTCTGTACCTTTCTGACGGACACTGGCAAATCCATCACCTATTTCAACGCCTTTTACCGCATTAATGCTCATCAGTGAATGGGCCAGATCCGCATCAAGGCGATCAAAAACCGGTTCACCAAGCCCCGGCGGAACACCGGTCGCCATAACCGAAACACGAGCGCCCACGGAGTTACCTTCGGTACGAAGGCTGGTAATCAACGCTTCCATTTCCGGGACTTTGTCCGCGTCTGGCGAGAAGAACGGGTTGTTTCTCACTTCATCCCAGTCCAGCTTCTCGACCTGGATATCACCGATCCGGGACAACCAGCCACGCACTTCAATACCCTGAGACTGCAGGTACTTGCGGGCAATAGCGCCAGCAGCCACTCGCATGGCCGTTTCCCTGGCGGATGAACGGCCACCACCACGATAATCCCGAACACCGTATTTATGGGTGTAGGTGTAATCAGCATGACCGGGTCTGAACAGATCCTTGATATTGGAGTAATCCCTGGAGCGCTGATCCTGGTTTTCAATTAACAGGCCGATGGGAGTACCGGTGGTCACCCCTTCAAAAACGCCGGAAAGGATCCTGACCTGATCCGGCTCACGACGCTGGGTGGTGAATTTGGAGGTACCAGGCTTACGACGATCCAGGTCAACCTGAAGATCCGCTTCCGTTAATGGCAACCCCGGGGGGCAACCGTCAACAATACAGCCCAGTGCCACACCGTGAGACTCCCCAAAGGTAGTGACCTTGAACAGTTGTCCTATACTATTTCCTGCCATGCTTAAGCGATCTCATTGTTATTTTCAGAAAATTCCAACAGTGGTTAACAGCCCCTTACAGGGCTTTTAAACGATTCTTGAACAAAGACTGATATTTTCTGCAATCTTCAGCGGACAGAACCAGAACACCATGACCGCCTTTTTCGAAATCAGGCCAGACCAACGGTACTTCCGGATACTCATCCTGTAAAGCCCACTGACTATTGCCCACTTCCAGCACCAGCAGCCCCTGGTCATCCAGGTAATCAGCAGCCTGTGCCAGAATGGCACGGGCGAAATCAAGCCCGTCATCGCCAGCGGCCAGACCCAGCTCGGGTTCGTGGGTGAACTCTTCCGGCATATCGGACAGATCTTCAGCATCCACATAGGGTGGATTACTCAGAATCAATTGATACCCTGGACGCTCTGGCAAAGCATCCAGGAAATCAAACAGGTCCGACTTAATGGCCTGAACCCTGCCCCAGAGTTCGTGGCGATCAATATTGACATTGGCCACTTCCAGGGCGTCTTCAGAAATATCCAGCAAATCCACCTGGGATTCAGGAAAAGCATGGGCTGCAGCAATGCCAATACACCCGGAACCGGAACACAGGTCAAGCACACGACTGACCTCGACATCCCCCAGCCAGGGCTGGAACTGCTGGAGGATCAGTTCGGCAATGGGGGAACGGGGGACCAGAACCCGCTCATCCACATAAAATGGCATATCACAGAACCACGCCTGATTGACCAGATAGGCCAGGGGTTTACGACTGACCGCCCGCTCTTCAATCAGGTTGGCCAGTTTTTCACGTTCACGGAGGGTTAAACGACTGTCAAGATAGTTGTCGGGAAGATCCCAGGGTAGCTGCAATACCTGGAAAACCAGATGCAGGGACTCATCCAGCGCATTATCACTGCCATGACCAAAGAACAAACCCGCCTCACTAAAGCGGGTTGCTCCCCAGCGTACAAAGTCTCGAATAGACACCAGCCCTTCGCAGGACTCATTGGAACCTGTCACATTTGCTCCTTCGGATTCGAAACGCCCGGGATTTTCACGCTGGGCCGAACCCTTACTGCCTTATTTAGGCGGCTTAAAATAGCATATTCCTTGCTCACGGGTAACGACTGTTTAACAGTTAGCAGATAACCTGAGGTGATCATCAATCGGATAGAGAATACTCAATCATTTCTGGCTTAACATCATTCAACCGGGTAAGCAGATACGCCAGTTGTGAACCATATCAGCGGATTCGATTTAATACCCGGATTGAATAAAAAAAGGTACCGTTGAACTTTTTAAAGAAATAATAATCAAAAAAATGTAACCAATGGAGAAAACAGATGATAGCCACTGGAGCACCCAATAGCCAAATTCTTGAGAATCACACCCTGCCTGGTAGTAGCCATTCAACTCGAGGACAACAGAACAGTGAGGCACAGACCTGCTCCTGGACTCAGCATAAAGTTAACAAATTGCACCTGAAAACAAGAGGACCGGATGCAGCATTAATGCAAGCAGCCAAATATAACGATACTAAACTGATCAACCGTATTCTTGACAGCCACCCGACATCTTTGCGACTTTGTTTGAAGCAACAAAATCAAAACCCGGCCATTCAGGCGGCAATCCATGGCAACACTGAAGCATTTCAATTGTTAATTAACTATGGAGCATCACCGAATACAGTGTTGGCAAGTAGTAGTTATGAAAAAGATACCCTCCCCCTCCTGTTTCCTGTCAGTGGCAAGCGCTCTAGCTATTCACCTGCTAATTTCACATCAAAAACAATGAAGGTGTTACTGCAAAGCGAGGAAACCGACCTGAACAGCATCAATTATATTCAAGATTTATACATTGAAATAATGATGACACCAACGGAATTAGTAAACAGTCAGGTAGGAGCCAAAAACAGAGGTGGAATCAGTGTATTACTTGCCAGCGATCCCAGAACCCAGGTAAATACAAAAATAGAATTTCACTATCTGGGACCTTTTAAATCTTTCTTTCATATTGAATTTCCTCCACAATCATCATTTTATATGACGAGTAGAGGAAAGATCCCTGTTAGCCTTATTGGTCAGGCCATATTGTTAAATAACCTCGATTTAGCACTTACACTACTTGACCGCCCGGATCTGGATCCCGGTAAACCCGAAGGAACTGCCGTAAATCTGGTGACTATTTTCATTCATAAATTATCAAAGGGATTGTTTTTTAACTTAGGAAATCCCCTGAGAGAAAAAATGATTGCATCCGAAGAATTTTGCAGGCAAATTCTGGACAGTGACAAAGTGACAGTCAAGCGGCATTTCCTCTTACTCTTATCTGCGGATTTTCAAAGCAGGGATACCCTCGACATCAATGAGTTTAGTCGGCTTAATTCCGTTGAATTGAACAGGCGCATCAGAGATGAACTCTCTCAATCTGTGCAAAGAGAATTGGCGATGGAGAGCTTTAGCACCTCTCCCCCAAGTTATGAGATGGCCACTCAAGGGGCTTTACTGCCCCCACCGCCTTATCGTACCCAGAGGACATAAATTTCCGAGGGAAAAAGCGAGATTTGCGAGTGCCCAGGGAGCAATAGCGGGCTTCGCAAATCTAATAGTATGCCCACGGGTAACGACTGTTTAAAAGTCAGCAGATAACCTGCGATCATCAATCGGACAGATAATACTCAATCGTCGCAACCACCCGGACTTTCTTAATATGAGGGTTATTCCGGTCACGGTCATTGATCGAAAACTGCCCCTGGGAGGCTCTCTTGATTTTGCCCAGTTCGCTTTGCGAATCCGAGGCAAACTTTTCCGCCACTTCCCGGGCTTTACGGGTCGCTTCCTCAATCATTTCCGGCTTAACATCATTTAACCGGGTAAACAGGTACTCCGGCTGTGAACCATAATTCCCCCCGGTAAACACAATGCCTTCCCGCCCAAGGTCCGATAGCTTGCCCATCACTGAACGCACCGCTTCAATATGACGGGAATAGACAGTAATGGTTTGCAGGGCGGTATAGCGAAACTCCGGACGACTGCTGCTGCCGTATTGATTGGCCGAATTATCGGTAATATCAGGCGACATCAGACTGATGTCCTCAGCCGCGATACCACTCTTTTCCAGGAACTCCCTGATTCTGTCGATATTGTTCTCAAGCGTGCGATAAAGAGATTTCAAATCATTATCTGCCGCTGAAAACTGAATGGGCCAGATCACAACGTCTGCCTGATATTCACCCTCTGACAACCCTTTGACCGTGACGCTTCTCTCATACTGCTTGTACTCAATGGCAGCATTCGCCAACAAATACCCCAGACAGGAAAGCCCCAGAAAAACAGAAATGCCCAATATCAGGGCACTGATTCTACCGGTACTCATGTTACTTACACCTGAATGCTTTTGTTAAAAAATAATGAACCCCATCACTGGGCCCCGATAAATTATCAGATTCAGCGGTTAAGTCATCTTATTTACCAGATAATCAGTAAAACAGCGAAGCCAGGTCGGCACAGACCTTTACCGTGGGTACATTAATCCTGCCCTGATAATTGCCAATCACTTTCCATTGTGACCAGACAACTGAAGATTTGCCCAGAACCTTAGACTTTTTTTGCGGATTGCAGCAGTTCCACCCGTTTATTCATCATATCCTGGTATGAGCCTTGTCGGGTGACACTATCCAGAACCGGGGTAAGATGCTCTTGCAAATGCTGCCTGAGACTCCCGGGCGTTTCATCGGATGTATAGCGGTCAACAATCTGTTCAATAGCGGTGGTGATCAGGCTTGCAGAGTTCAGCACTTCAGCAGCCGCTTTCGGCTCACCGGCTTTAAGTGCAGCAATGGCCTGCTTCAGTTTGTCCACCACTTCTTTGTTCTGGCCTTCTTTGACCTGATCTGCTTTGATCTGCTCTTCTCGTAATCGCTCTTTCAAGATCTCGAAAAATTCTGCATTGGACATGGCTTCAATAGCAAGCAGTATGCCCCTTTGGGTGACAAGAATGCCCTCAAGGAACTCTTCACGAGTCCTGATTAATGGCTCCAGATCAATGCCCAGCCTCTGGGACAATAGACTTAACCGCACATGTTCCGGCATTCCATAAAGATCGGCACTGTTCTGCTGAACGCCCTTTACGCCATGGACAGATGCCTCCCTGCTATTGCGATTGATTGAAACAATATCATCAATCACCCTTTGCAACGCCAGTGAGCCCGTATGTGCAACAGATGGGGACACATTAGCAGCAACAACGCTCAATACCTGAAGAGGTGCTGATAATCCTGCACCGGAAGTTTGCTGGATGGTCTCTGTCAGCTGCCTGACATTGCTTTCGTAGACGCCCATCACTTCCGCCGTATCCGTGGCTTCTGGCAGTGCAGATTGGACCTTTGTCACCATATTCTGTAATGGTGTAGATGTAGACACCATAACGGTTGACTCCTCCAGTGATGGCTGCCCCGGTGGATCCTCTGGCACAGCCTCTGATGAGCCACCCGGCACAGGCTCGACATCTTCTCCTGGAGACTTTTGCCCCAGAGAGTCTCTGATAACCAGAGCTGTTGCCAGAAGCCCCCTAATATCTTCAGATGAAGCCGCCGTTGCACCAGGAAGAGCCGGTTGCAGTGTTGGAACCGGTATCACAGGTGCTGCAGGGAGATCTTCAGCCCTGGCAGCCTGATTTTGTAAAACATAATTAGTCTGATCGTAACCGGAAGTAACCTTGTCAACCGCCTCTTTTACGGGCTGCCCCGCTAGAAACTCTGCTGGCACAGGCTCCAGTCGCCCGGGCTGTAAATCCCCGGCCCCCGATACCTCACTCATAACCTCACTCCTTTCACTGCCATCAAAACTCATTAATCATTTTTTCTACCCGGCTTAACTCAGGACAGGTTATGCCGGATTCATTGGCCATTAAAACAGACGCCTGATAAGCAAGCCTCGCTTTTTGATGCTGCCCCAGGGCGACATAACAATCACCCACATAAATCATCGGATGTGGATCATTGGCATCAAGAGAAATTGCGTAAAGGTAGGTATCAATAGCCTCGCCATAAAGGTTCACCATTTGCTGGCAGGCACCAAGGCCAGTGAAAAAACGAGGATTCCACTGATCATAGAGGCAGAGAAATTGAAATAAATGGGCGGATTTATCGTACAAACCGTTATTATATTTCAGATACGCCAATTCATAGAGGGCTTCCTGCGCCTCCTCACTGATATTATTGGCTTCAGCAAGATTCCCTCCCCGCGCCATATAATCTCCCACAATGGCCATTGCCTGGGCATCAGACAAGCTGAACAATGAATCATTCATATACTGCTTCCCTGCAGATTAGAAAGACAAGTTATTCTATATAGGTATAGTACTTACCGACATAAACATAATTTTATCGAATAAAAAAATAAGGAAGTTTATGATTCCATTTAATAGTATATTCTGTGAAATCCCAGCAATTTCCTGATGTGATTTGCTATATCAGTGCCTTGACATGCCAGCTCAAAGGTTTTTATTGCCTCTTCATAAGACCTTCCACAGTAAAGCGAATGATTGTTTTCACTAAGCCATGGAGTTGGGTTTGTATCGCCAGCATACCCAATCATCTGATGCTGTTTTCTAAAGGATAAAAACCTTTTAGATAATCTGGGATTCAGTGCCAGCATAAAGCATCTACCATTTTCAAATTGCCCCATATGGATGGAAAGAGCATCGTTTAGCCCTCTACTTTCTTTAGGCTTTTGAATTTCATAATCCGGATATAAAAACCGAGTGAAAACAAAATTAAGTGAAACCATCTTAATATCAGGAATCCTAAACGTGTCACTGACTAAAGATCCATTATTGTTTATTTGAAACATCCGCATATGATCTGAATATAGATCTGGCTTTTTAATTTCAACTTTATTCATATATCGAAACCCAACTGAGTATCTTTGCTTTGCCTCTTTAATGATGAAGGAGTTAATACAGTGGTTTGTAGCCCTACATGTCTGCTTTAGTTGAACAAGATCCGGTAACGGTAAATAAGAAGCAATTTCTTGAATTAGTTCAACAGGCAGTCCTTTAAATATCACTTGCTCACCCGGCTCAAAAACAACTGATTGCTGGAGAGATGTGTTCAGGCCTGTTTGATCAGCAGCAGTCTTGTGCATAAATAATCCCGTTCTGTTATGTCTGTGTGGGCTTCTTTCCACAGTGAGAACAAGAATAGCAAAATGAATCAGAGTCATTTTTATAAAAGTACAGCCATGCAGCTATGGGTCAATGAGCCTTTATATTCGGGCAACCATGGCCAATGGTGAAAATTCCCAACAGCTATACTTACCCGTGACCGTTGTTTTCATGGCTTACGGAGTTTTCGGACAGGCACTATTTATAGACGGATTTCTAACATCGGATCAAGACATGGCACGTATCAGCGTAACCACACCTTTAAATATAAACCCTGAACAAATCAAACTGGCTGAACCTAAGGCAGCAAAGTATTCGGGAATTGAAGCAAAAAAAGACACCAAGATACTGGATAGCGATGGAAAACTGGTATCTAAATGGGGAAGACGTATTGATCATTTTTTTGATAAAAAATTTATCAACGAGGAGAAATCTGCCTCAAGAACCAGAATGTATGATTTTGAAAAAGGCATGACCAAGAGGCGTGCCGAGGTATTAATGGAAGAAGTTCAGGAAGATCAGGAAGGCAAAAATAGATCAGCTCACGTTGACAGTATTTTAAAACTTCCTGATGAAATTCCAAAAGAGTGCACTTTTTTTGACAAGAATCAGTTCAGGAAGCTTATCGAATCAGACACTGAAGTCTATCTCTCCCATGAAATCAATCGTTGCAAATCGGGAGCAGGCCTTGTTGCATTGAAAAAAGAAGTGAACAGGCTTAAGGCAGGCAATAAGGTACCAGACACAATAATAGATTCACTGAACCAAAAAATACATCAACAAATGGAAGTTCTTGTGGAGGCAATGCCGAAACATCTCAAAAGTATCCCATACGATGGTGACCCGAGAAAAGACTTTAACATGGCTATAAAAAAGTGCCATGCTATAGAAAACCTGCTTAATGCTGCCGAGCACATTGATAGAAGTTTAGTTTATAGGTACGAAAAAGAAATATGTGAGATGATGGCTAATACATTCATAAGGGATGTAAGTGAAATAAAATACTTTTGCCTTGAACGGAATAATTTGGGAGAGAACAAACAATTATCAAAAGATATTACGAATTTTAGAGAAAAAACAGTAAAACCGTTTCTTAACAGGTTTCCCTTATACGCTAAAAAATACTGCCAAAAAATTCAGGCCAATACAGCAAGTGCAACTAGGGAGTTAGTAAATCAACATAAGATAATCCCTGAACCGGCAGGCAACCTGAATAACAAAATGAGAAGAGGTTCTTCAGTAACCGGGAAAACTCTTACACCGCTTTTGCAACAAAATGGGCAATCCAATGCACTTCTTGGTCTTCAACCGGCAGCACCTATTACTTTTAAAGGTGCCTCTATCGATGCTGAGTACAATTACCAGATCATACCCGAAAAAGATTTAGATATGATCGAGACATTAGGTCAAGGGGCTTTTGGTGTTGTGGACCTTGTGGTTCACAGGCAGACCGATCAAGAATTTGCCCTTAAAAAGGTTGCTAATGATACTGCGCGCAGAAATGAATGCGCACAGATGATAAGAATTCAGCGGGCAATAGCAAGTACCGGTGGAAGCACAAAGAATATTGTCAACCTCGTCTCCCTGAGTCGAGGAAGATCAGATCATAAATACGCCCTTATGGAATTTGGCGGTCAGGATTTGCTGAAATCATCAGAAGAGGATGGTCTTTTTGAGGGCGAAGAGCTAAAAACAACTTTTTTTCAGGCTACCAGGGGCATTAGCACACTATTTAAAGCCGGTTACCAGCATCATGATATTAAACCTGAAAATATCCTGATTAATACAAAAGGTGTCGTGAAGATATGTGATTTTGGGTTGGCAAAAAAAATGGAAGGGATTAAACAAGTTGACAGCGGAACACCATGCTATATGTCGCCAGAAAAACTGTATCGTTTGACCAACTATCCTAATGACAGGGCAGACTCCTGGGCCCTGGGATGTACGTTTGCTGAAATGTGTTTAGGTGGTGACCCTATAATGCACGTTACTAAAGACATGAGGAGTCGTAAGACGCCTTTTAAAAAGGCTGTAGCCGAACTAGAAATAATGAGAGAGGATGCATACCAGAAGCTTCTGAAAAAGGAAGGCAAACAAGCTGCTGACTTTTTCAATGCACTAACGGAACTGGATCCTCGCAAACGGCTGTCCCCCACTGAAGCGCTGGAGCACCCTTACTTTAATTCTTGCTATTCCTGATATATTCACAGCGTTCCGCCGTACAGGCAGAGTATAAATGTGGGAGTGAAATAAATGGCCGAGTCATTCTTCGAACAGCAAAATGTGCTTGGACTCATACTGGAAGTCTGCTGTAAGGATCCTGTCACCGGCTTTTTTCGTGACGGTTTCTGCCATACCCACCCTGATGATAAGGGGGGGCACACGGTCTGTGCTCAAATGACTGATGAATTTCTTCAATACTCACTGTCTAAAGGCAATGACCTGATCACTCCCCGGGAGGAATGGGACTTTCCGGGGCTCAAGGCCGGAGACCGATGGTGCCTGTGTGCAGCACGATGGCAAGAAGCATTTGAAAACAATGTAGCGCCTCCGGTTTATATCCGGGCGACCCATATCAATACACTGAAGGTGATTGAGCTGACTGTTTTGAAGCAGTTTGCCATTGATCTCAGCTAAGTAGTTGGCCAAATGGAATCGTATATTTGTGGCAAGGTGGCATTGGTATTACTATGCAAGGCACAACCCAGGGAGTGTAGCCATTGCCAGGACTGCTGAGATGAGGTCATTGAGCATTGAAGAACTCGCAGCCAGTTTGATTAAACCCTGACTGCGACTAAGGAGTGGAAAACCAGATAAATAACAACCCAACTAAACCACGCTGGCGATCTCGCCCGGTTTCCTCAACATTTTATCTATGTCGCCTATATGAGTTTCTTCATCTGCAATCAAGCGGCGTGCATACTCTTCCACCACCACCAGTTTATCTTTCTCAGCAAGTTCCAATAGATCGTAATAGTACTTTACCCCCTGCTTTTCAAAATCCAGAGATTCCATAAGGATGTCGTGAATATCATGTTTTGAGGTTTCCAAAAGCCCACCAATGCCAAGGGAGGGGTGCTCACCAAGGTAAGTGATCATTTCACCCGCTTCATAGGCATGATTCAGCGTTTCTGTTGCTGCTGAACGAAACCATTCAACAATAGGAATCCTGCTATAGCCAAAAACCATAAAGCTGTAGTGACTGTATCGAACAACCCCTGCCAGCTCATGCCCCAGAATCTGGTTCAACTTGACCACTACGGCCTGCTGCTCAGCGAACATAAACACCTCATCTCAAGGTTATATTTGAACATGAAAGTATAGTCAGAATTATCAGTGAACCAGTTGGGATGATATTTCACCAGTTCAAGAACCTAATAATCATTTCGAGGTCAAAAGGCGGTATTTAAAGTCCAGTTGTTCAGGGTTTTATTCTGAAAGCAACCGCATCGACCTACTCCCAACCAAAGCCTGCTGGCCGGGTTGACCAACCAGCCGGTTCAAGTCGGCTTCCTAACCGCTCCAGAAGTACATTTAACGGCAAAAAAGTCTCAAACCATCTGCCTCAAAGAGGCAAAGCCTTTATCCCGGATGGTGGCAAACATATTGAAGACAGCTTTTGGAAAAATAAACCGTTACAAAGCCGTAAAATCACCACGGCTGATGTGCTTAAAGCCTATAGAAATGATAGTTCGTCGATAAGAAGCGGCTTCTTCCTGCAAAAGCTCTGCTTACAGAACATTTTACATGACAATAGAAAAGTCACCCCGGATCAGGTCATTCGAAAATTCAACCAGAAGCCAGATCGGCATAATAAGTACCAATTAGCGATAGTACGCTTCAAAGCGGAATGTTACCTGAGGAGCCTGCCATTGCATGGCCAGCAGGTCACACCGGATGGAGTGGTCAAGGATTATCAGGCAACCAGGGCAACACTGGAGCTGGCGCGCTTTAAGGAAGAATGTTGCCTGAGAGGCCTGACGTTGAATGGCCAGCAGATCACACCGGATGGAGTGATCAAGGATTATCAGGCAGCCAGAGCAACACTGGAGATAGCGCGCTTCAAAGCGGAATGTTGCCTGAGGAACCTGCCGGTGAATGGCCAGCAGGTCACACCGGATGCGGTGGTTAAGGATTTCCCGGATAGTCCGGGGGGCAAACTGGGCGTAATGCGCTTTAAGGAAGAGTGTTGCCTGAGAGGCCTGGCGTTGAATGGCCAGCAGGTCACACCGGATGCGGTGGTTAAGGGTTATCAGGCAGTCAGAGCAACACTGGAGCTAGCGCGATTCAAAGGAGAATGTTGCCTGAGGGGATTGGTGTTGAATGGCCAGCAGGTCACACCGGATGTGGTGGTTAATGATTATCAGGCAGCCAAAGCAACACTGGAGATAGCGCGCTTCAAAGCGGAATGTTGCCTGAGGGACCTGGTGTTGAATGGCCAGCAGGTCACACCGGATGCGGTGGTTAAGGATTTTCAGGCCACCAAAGCAATACTGGAGCTGGCCCGCTTTAAAGAACAATGTTGCCTGAGGGGCCTGCTGTTGAATGGCCAG
>NZ_JAHHPM010000477.1 GCF_024606345.1 Endozoicomonas sp. YOMI1 | reverse complement strand
TATTGAAGCCTTTGCCGAAACGATCAATGGCACGTTCACTAATGCCACTTTCCCTGATGTCGCTCGTCACTATTTCGATATGGTAGCAGCCGGGGTGGATGACATTATCCATGAGTTCAACACCACAATTGCGCCTGACCCGACCACTAACTCAACGACAGTAGCCCATCACCATCGGTCAAAAAGAATGATCCTTTCGGAGCAGGATTTTTTAAGCAGAATCAGGTGGCTGATAGGGGCTGAAGATGCCCTTGCCAAAGACAACATGGTCCCGCAACTGTTGGATTTTTTACGGGGTTTTTCTGCAATGCGCAATGAATTTACCCTTGCGGTGCAGCGTGGCGTTGCGGGAGACCCGGATGCAATAGCTCTTGTCAATCAACTCCGTCAGCCGCAGGGGATGGCCAATTATTTGGCGCAATATGAGCAAGAGGTCTTTAATTTAATGTGGAGTGAAGACTATCAGGCACTTGGCAGATTAGCGTATAAAGTTAACACCCTCTCAATTATTAACGAAAGTACTCCGGCACGACCTAGAGACATGATGCAAGGGCTCCAGATCTTGGTTCGTAACTTGCTGCAGCGTCTCCAACGGATATCTCTGGCCCCCAATCCGCCAGCTGTGACAAATTTAAATTTTGTCACAGCTTTCTCTATGGTATGGAACCCTTTTCGACTAATGATGAATGATCTGCAATTAAAGGAAGGCGTATGTCTGGGGGATATAGTGTCATTGAGCGTTGCCAGCCACTTTGGAATTTCTGTTGGCCGCTCTTTAAGTGCTCTGGTCAATGCTGTTTTTCTGGGTGCCGGATATGCTCGATTACCCGCTCTTGTCAGGACCTTGCTACAGGAAATGTCGGCTAAAAGTCTGGTTGCTTCCCGCGCAGCTTTATGGCGTAGCCTGGGCCTGAAAAAAGACAGTCATTACCTTGATAAAATCAGCCAGAAACTTGGGCGATTTTCGTATGAAGTCTATGGTGGAGAACCATTTCTTACAATTCGGTCAATGCTGTCAAAGATAGTTACAGCGTTCAATGCGAAGGCAACTCAGTTACCGGCAGGGGCAGATGCTACTGTTCTGTTTAGCATCTCCCCGCGTATCGGACATATCCTATTTGCAAAATTACAAAGGGTGAATAATCAACTGGCTCTGGTCATTTCTGATACCGCAAGCTCTTTGTACGTGGCCAGAGCCGATTCAATGGATCAGTTGGTCGCAAGGGCCATGGACGTACTGAGACGACTGGCTGAGGGATACAGCCTTGGATTGACTCAGCCAGCGCAGATTGGCAACGCAAGAGGTATCGGGCATCTTTATCAACCCACCGACGCAAAAATAACCGAGTTGGCTGACCTGACTCCCATTCCTACCTCGGCCTTAACGTTAAAACAGATCGTGACCAAGCCGGTAACGGAACTTGAAGCCCTCGACAAAGTGGCCACGAAGGCCCTGGCCAAACAATACGTTGAGAAAGTGACCAGTGCAGATGGGCTTAAGAAACTGAAATTAAGCCAGAAACTGACTGAAC
>NZ_JAHHPM010000476.1 GCF_024606345.1 Endozoicomonas sp. YOMI1 | reverse complement strand
TATTGAAGCCTTTGCCGAAACGATCAATGGCACGTTCACTAATGCCACTTTCCCTAATGCCACTTTCCCTGATGTCGCTCGTCACTATTTCGATATCGTAGCAGCCGGGGTGGATGACATTATCCATGAGTTCAACACCACAATAGCGCCTGCCCCGACCATTAGCTCAACGACAGTAGCCCATCACCATCGTTCAAAAAGAATGATCTTTTCGGAGCAGGATTTCTTAAGCAGAATCAGGAGGCTGTTAATCGGTGAACATGTAGTTGCCGGAGAAACTATGGTGCCGGAGCTGTTGAAGTTTTTACGGGGTTTTTCAGCAATGCGCAATGAATTTACCCTTATGATGCAGCGTGCCGTTGAGGCAGGCCCAGATGCAACAGCTCTTGCCAATCAACTCCGGCAGCCGCAGGGGATGGCCAATTATTTGCAGGAATATGACCAAAAGGCCTTTGAGTTAATATGGAATTCAGACTATCAGGCACTTGGCAAATTAGCGTTTAAAGTTAACGTCCTCAAATTTATTAACACACATGCTCCGGCATACCATGCAGACTTGATGAACGCGCTTGAGGCAATGGTTCGTGAACTGATGCAGGATCTCGAACAGATATCTCTGGGGTCCGCCAATATGGAAGACTTTGCGTTTCTTGCTGGAACCACAGAATTCGCTTACGTATGGAACCCTTTGCAATTAATGATGCGTGATATGAAATTAGATGGAGGCGTATGTCTGTCGGATACAGTTGCATTGACCGTTGCCAGCCATTTGGGCACGTCTGTTGTTGATGCTGTAAAGGCTCTGGCCAATGCTGTTTTCCTGGGCACCGGATATGCTCAATTACCCCATCTTGTCAGGGTGATGCTACAGGAACTTGCGGCTAAAGGTGATATATCTTCCCCCCGGAGTCTATGGCGTAGCCTGGGCCTGAAAGAAGACAGCCATTACCTCAGTAAAATTGGCCGGAAAATTCTTACCTTTTCGAATAAAAGCGAGGCGGGAAAGCAATTTCTTTCAATCCGGGAAATGCTGGCAGATATGGTTGCAGCGTTCAATGCGAAGGCAAATCAGTTACCGGCAGGGGAAGATGTCACTGTCCGGTTTAGCATCTGCCCCAAGCCCAAGCATATGATCTTTTCTGAAATACAAAGGGTGAATAATCAACTATCCCTGACCACTTGTGATACCTCAGGCAATTTTCTCCGGACCAGTGGCGATTCAATGGATCAGTTGGTTGCAAAGGCCATGACCATGCTACAAAGGCTGGCTCAGCAATACGGTCTTGGATTGACTCAGCCAGCGCAGATTGTTGACGGAAAAGGTATCGGTCATATTTATCAACCCACCGACGCAGAAGTAACCGAGTGGGCTGACATGGCTCCCATTCCTACCTCGGCTTTAAAGGTAGGACAGATCCTGACTCATCCGGCAACGGAACTTGCAGCCCTCGACAAAGTGGCCACGAAGGCCCTGGCCAAACAATACGTTGAGAAGGTGACCAGTGCAGATGGGCTTAAGAAACTGAAATTAAGCCAGAAACTGACTGAAC
>NZ_JAHHPM010000475.1 GCF_024606345.1 Endozoicomonas sp. YOMI1 | reverse complement strand
TTGAATAGGTTCGAGTAACTATAGATAGGTTTTCGTTAACTGCAACAAGCCCTTTCCTTCAGGTGCCCATCGTATTTTACGAACACCACCAGTTCCTCTGATAAGATCGCCAGAATCCGGTTTCTGTTGAAGGTGCCACTGCAATACCCGGTATTCATCATCCGATAAATATCCAGATAGCAATTTGGTAAAGCGGCTGGTTTCTATGAAAATCATACACTCATTATACGGCAAAGCCGTATAAAAACAATTCCGAAAGGAATTTCAATAATCAAGTAAGGATAAAAATCCTTTTTCCTGCAGAATGCTATCCGACCGTCTTTACTGGCTGTTGACCACAGTTTCTTCCCTTACCCAGTCAAGGTATTCTGGCAGGCCGCTTTCTATAGGTATCTGAATAATCTGTGGCACATCATAGCTGTGTTCAGCTTTCAGGTATTGCTCCAGTGCCTGATAACGCTCACAGGTGGTTTTAATACGAAGCAGAACTTCCGGGTCTGATTGAACTTCACCTTCCCACTTATAATAGCTGTGGATTGGACTGCTCTGAACGCAGGCTGCCAGACGCTTTTCGATGATGGCCCGGGCATGGGTGTCAGCTTCCTGTTGATTGGGGCAAGTGGTCAGTACCATGCAGAACCCAGTGGATGGTTTTATGGGCATTTGGCAACCGGTTAACACCATTTGAAAGTGGAAAAAGACGATGAAAAACACCAATTTTCCGGGTTGGTAATTTATCAGGTTCATGGACCAGTGGGTAGGGCTGCCCCTCTCAACAGCAACTGCCTGCCGTGCAGTCAGTCCCATTATCACCAACTGCCGGGAGACAGTTAAAAGGGCCATAATGGGTCTTCCGGTTGCCATGCACGGTAAAGTGGCTGCCATATCGGGTATCCTGCACCATCGCCGCGGTATTGCCACAGACCAGCATCGGTTTGCCATTGATAAACCGGTGATGGTCGTCCAGTTGGAAAAAGTGAGGGTGTTCCGGCAGGGTACCGTTGTAAATGGCCACCTGACCATAGTCTTCACAGATATCTTCAAGGTTATCCAGTTTGAACACTCGAACGGTCAGGGATTGAAAACCGATATTGCCAATTTTCTGTTCGATTTGTTGGTTGGCAATGGTGATCGGGCTGGCAGAAAGCAACCGGTAGTCCGGGTAACCCAGCCCGGTTAACAGGCGACGGAAATCTTCAATATAAAGTGCACCACTGAGGCATTCCCCCATCAGCACCGGATCGTCTTTTAACGGGGCCGGTATTCGCTGACCAGCAAACACATCACTGAAAAGCAGTTCGCCACCGGGTTTCAGTACCCGGAAAATCTCCCTGAATACCGCTTCCTTATGGGGCGAGAGGTTGATCACGCAGTTGGAAATCACCACATCAATGGAATTGTCTTCTATCCCCGGGGTTTGCAGATCTTCAATATAACCCTGCCTGAAGTCGACATTCGGTTGCCGAAAGCCAAACTTCTCCATCATGGAGGGAACATGCCCGGTGGCCACCACTAATTGTTCATCGGTCATATCGATACCGATAACATGGCCCTGTTCTCCCACCAGGCTGGCAACGATATAACTGTCTCTGCCGGTACCGCAGCCAAGATCCAGTACCCGGCATCCTTCCAGGGCCGATGGAATAGGCGATCCGCAGCCATAAAAGCGGTCCGTAATGGCCGGGTCGATCTGCTTCAGGATATCCCGGACGGGGGCTGGCATGGTACCGGGATCGGAACAGCAGGCATTGGTTTTAAGATCCTTGGTTCCGCCAAGAATACGGCCATAGTAGTCTTTAAGGACCTGATGATTACTGGAGTGGTTATTCATCGTTATCACCTTAGTTTAATGTACATGAAAAAGGGTTGCTATTTGCCCGGTGCAGTTGTTTTGTCAATTTTTATATGTTCTTCAACTGTCGTGTTCTTCATCAGCGGCTCCACAATTCCCGTGAAACATAAAGCGGCCATAATTCCCCCGGTAATCGGACCCGCAACATACACCGTCAAAAAACCATAATGCTTATCGGGAAACGCTGCGCTCGCCCAGCCGAACAGTGAGGCCAGCAGTCGGGGAGATAAATCTCTGGCCGGGTTGAGTCCTGCCTGGGTCAGTGGCGCAATAATTGAGATAATGGCGGCAACGGTTAAACCGATAAACAGGGGCGCCAGGGCCTGGTCCGGTCGTCCGGTGTTGCAGCCTTCGGTCAGGACGAGAATCATAAAGACCAGGGCAAAGGTGCCGGTACACTCGGCAAAAAATGCATTGACAGTGGATACGGAGGCGACCTGTCCGGCCATCGGGTTGGGGTAATACTCACCAAACATCATGGCACTGGCTATGGATGACTCGGTACCACGGACAATGTTATGGGTTAATTCATACTGCATGATTGAGCTGGAGAAGAGCAGGTAAAGCAGGGCTGCTGCCACAAATGCCCCGGTAAACTGGGCAATCAGATAACAGGGCAGTAGTGTCATGGACATCCGGCGAATGATCACCATGGCAATGCTCACGGCCGGATTAAGGTGAGCACAGGAAAGACGACGGGTAGCGTAAATCGCCAGGGTGACTGCCAGCCCCCAGACCATGGCCACCTGAAAGAGCCCGGCATGGGCAGAAAATAACACCGTCACAGCCACTGAACCGCAGCCAAATAAAACAAGGATAAACGTACCTATAAACTCTCCGGCAAAGCCCTTCAGATAATTCATTCCGGTCATACTCCTGATGATTCATATCTGGTCGTATGGTAAGCGAGCAAACAGATTTAGCATTTCTGAACCAATATGCCGGACGCTATCGTCGTAACGACGGGTTGCCTCCGGGGTGTAATCTGCCTACTTCGGGTCTGCCCGGGGGAGCGCAATGGGAAACGAGGCACCGGCAATCGCTGGGCAGGTGTTGCCAGCGTGACTGCAGGTGATAACAGCGATAAATTCTTTCTCTGGATTCTCAGGCGCATCATTAGAAGAATCCCGTGACTTACTCATTGTCGTCTACCCGGATGATTGATTTGAAATAAAAGACATAATTAGCCGGCGATATGAAACCATCTATTCTGACTTCTTCTTCAGTTACTTCCGACAACTGCGGCCAGCGACTGACGGTAAAACAATTTTGGGGCTTCCCCAAAGAAGCCAAATTATTCTCAGCTCTCTCGCTTGATTATAGCGCCTAAAATAGCTGCTTTTTTCAATACCGCAAAAAAATGATCAGAAACCTTTTAGTGAGTCGGTTTTTGATAAAAATACGGCGATAAACAAAACGTCATTAGTATTTTGTTATTTCGTATTGATTATTAAACGACATTTGTTGTTTACAAAATGTAAAAAATAATGAATGTCTGTTATGAACTTTTCTTATTCATTCCTGTCAATCTGCACTGGTAATAGATATTGCAACAGGAGCTGTTCAGGATTAAGAAAATAAACTTCTTCAAGTTTCGCATTGACATTGAGTTTCGGGTATGCGTTCCCACGGGGGCGTGGGAGGTGGGTAGAGACGAATCTGTTTAACCGATCCGTACAGGGGGGGCTGGAAATAGGCTCTCAGAGGTATTTGCTATACAGGAACTCCATTCCGCCATAGCTTTTAAAAGACGATTGTAGAGCTCTTGTTGTTTTTCACTCTTTAAATATGCGCTGAAATCTTCAAGTGAAGATAGCACTATAGCTGTTTTTGCGAGTGCTTTTTGAAGCTCTTTCAGTTGATCTTCTGCTCTGTTGATATCTTCTGTTGTGTGATGGTTTGATTTAGATAGATCATGTTGCTTATTTTTAAAAGCATTTATTATTTCCGGGAAACAGAGCTGAACTTCCCGGACTTTTTGTATGACTGGATTTAGCGTTTCTCTGGCAACATCTGGACACCAGACGGTTGAATTATGCCTGTATAAATTTATGATCATTTTAATATCTTTAACCAATTCCGGTACTTTCTCTTTTATTTTTATTGTAGCTTTTGGATTTTCATTACCTTCTATTGTAAATAGCTTTGTCAGGAAAGGCATAGGAAATTTCAAAACAGTGGATAAGGGTTGCCAGGTAGGAGCATACCCAAAGTCTTGAGAATGGCCGCGTAGTTTTTCAGGTTCCATTGCAGGTTTCAATGATAGCTCTCTGGATTTTTCTAACATGGTAATCAAGGCATTTTGAGCTTCAGAAAAATTTGGTTTTCTGTCAGAAGTACTCATGTAGGTGGTTGGTTTATCTATATATGGAGGTTTACTGGGTTCCGGGATGTTCAATTTACGACTTTCTTTAATTTTATTTTGTTCAGATTTAATTGATACTGATTTTGTACTCATGTCACCATTAAAGGATGATTTTCTTATTCCAAAATGTTGGCGGCACGCGTCATATAGTCTGCTAAGTTCGTCTTGAGCTGCTATTACTTCTGCACGCTCTTGGTGATAGCTGGTTTTATCACAGCCTTCGAGAGTAGTAAGCTTTGGATCTGTAACTAATTTTTGCTCTTTCTCCTCAAGTACTGATTTGATGGTTGTTTCGAGTTCCGGGATGCCAGTTTCTTTTAATAATTTTTCCTTTTCCATTCTGGAAAATTTATTGTCTAAAGTAGAAGATACAAATGTGCACTTTCTCTTTCTCTTTCTCTTTTTCTTTCCCTTTTTGGGCTCAGTGACCATTTGAACATTATCAGAAGATTTCTGATATTTTGGATTAGGACGGCGTATTCTTGCTGAACAGTCTGTGGTTTGGTTGATAGGCTTGTTGCTTTCTTCTTCAACAAAACTGCTGGTAGAGGAGGTAGGGCTGTATTTTGCAATCCCATTTAACGTTTGCTCGGCAGCCTGAACTGTATCTGATCGCTGCTTGCTCCCCTGTTTTTTCTGCTTTTGAGTGCAAGGGCTTTGATCATCCCAGTAGTAAGTCCTGTAATCAGAATTGGTCTCTGCTTCTGCGTTGGCTACTTTATCGGCATAATCAAAGCGTGAAGCGATGGCATCAATATGAAACTTGGTTAAGCTCGATGGTGAGGAGGAAGTACTATTATCCGGGTTATGAAAGGCTGCTTTTAATTCTCTTAGCTTGCGAATACAGTCGAAAAGTCTTTTATCTTTATGACGGATAAGATTGTCGGACAGTCGCCCTTTATCATTATTTTTTTGTGAATGTCGAAAGTTCCAATAAGCTAGCGTTGCTGTTGATGTCAGAATATCTGGGATTATTTCGGTTTCTTTCATCCATCTAGGGAAAAAATCACCTAAATCGTACTGTGCATCAGGGTTTTCGTCGTCTTGATCGAATAAGGATCTGTCTTCAGGATTGGGAAGCCAGCTTCCGGATTGATAATATTCTTCTAAATGATTAAGTTCTCTTCCGATATCATTGACTAAATCTAATTTTCCACCAGTCAATAACTGGCTTATCGTTTTCTCTACCTTAATTTTGTGTCGATCTGAAAAGCCATTTTGAGCCATAATACGATCTATTTTTTTTAATAAAATGATCAGTCTGTTGTAGAAAACTCCATTGCCATTGAGTATCTCAACAAGGTTATCATTGAAGCTACAGTACTTTTTAAGTGTATTTAATTCGAGTTGTAGAGCTTCAGGCAAATGAGTTAAAAAAGCCTCTACAGGCAATTTACTAGTACCTTGATAATTTTCTATGGTTGTGAACGAACTGATATGTTTTCTATCATACTGTTGTTCAGTTTCTGGTAAAAATTTATTATCTTCTTGTTTTATGTCGAATAGACTTTTTCCAGAGGTTGTATATTTTGATGTAGGCGATGATGGTAGTGCTGGTATGGTCATGATTTAATTAAGTGGTTATCCGGTTTTTATATGGTTAGATGGCCTTGATAGAAAATAGTTCCATAGTTCTATAAAAATTACTGGAAATTATTAATCTAAAAGTGATAGCTACAGGCTGTCTGGTTTCAGTATGTAAGTAGTTAACCAAATGAAATCATATATTTCTGACTAAGTTGTCAGTCACTCTG
>NZ_JAHHPM010000474.1 GCF_024606345.1 Endozoicomonas sp. YOMI1 | reverse complement strand
TAGTAACTGCCCACTTAGCCAGAAATATACGATTCCATTTGGCCAACTACTTAGTGCCCCCGAAGCTCCCGATAAGGAACTTTTATAAGAAGAGATTGTCCTAAACTAAAATTCAGTAATTCATTAACTCAATGGATACATCTATTTTTTCTACTCAATCAAATTCAGCTTCTGATCGCTTTCTTTACTTTCAAGATACATTGTTTTCTGAATCTGGCACATCAGCTCAGGCCTTTTCCCGTGATGTTGAAGAAACAGATGCTGTTCTATGTGCTATGCGTACTGATGAAACCACTAAAAACCACCTTCAGCAAGCGAAGTTGACTTTTCATAATCCATTTGATGACCCCCGGTTTGAAAAAAGGCCGGTAGTGATCGTTAATAGAAATACTAAAATAGATCAAGTAATTGACTATACGGTTAGAAGAAAGCTTCAGAATAATGCCCCGCCCCGCACATATACTCCTGATAATGAACGTTTTTCGGATCAGTCAAGGTTAGGTTTAAGCCAATCAATCTCGCAAAGCTTACCAGTATCAGGTGATTTAGCCCAGGCAGGAGTTGATCCGTCTGATGAAAGTTGTAACTTACAAATTGAGCACAACAGGGAGCGTTACAAGAATAACCCCGATTACGCAGAGGGCAAAAAGAAGCGCAGCAGGGAGCGCTACCAGGATAATCCCGATTACGCAAAGCGCCAAAAGAACCGCTACCAGAATGACCCCGATTACGCAGAGCGCCAAAAGAAGCGCCAAAGGAAACAGTACCAGAATGATCCCGATTACGCAGAGCGCAAGAGGGAGCTCAGCAGGAAGCGCCAAAGGGAGCTGCGCAAAGATCCCGCTTATATAGAGCGCCAAAGGGAGTACCAACGAAAGCTTCGCTCAGACCCCAATTATTTAGAGCGCCAAAGGGAGCGCCAAAGGGAGTACAAACGGAAGCTTCGCTCAGACCCCGATTATTTAGAGCGCCAAAGGGAGCGCCAAAGGGAGTACAAACGGAAGCTTCGCACAGACCCCGCTTATTTAGAGCGCCAAAGGGAGCGCCAAAGGGAGTACAACCGGAAGCTTCGCAAAGACCCCGCTTATTTAGAGCGCCAAAGGGAGTACAACCGGGAGTACAAACGGAAACTTCGCGCAGACCCCGCTTACGCAGTACGACAAAGGAAGCGCTCACAGAAGGATACCCCATAGCGGAAGGCAAGCAGCGCTTAGCATTAATTTACAATCTGCTCGGGACTCAATCTTGCACCAATTTCTAACCAACCTTTTATTAGAAAAGGTCCACCATTATTATTTATTGCTCTGAGTAATCCAGCGTTCAGTTCAGCTTGTATATCAGAACAAACCTCAGCACCCAGTTCGAGGAGACTTCCTGCAGAAAAAGGTCGGTCATTCCGGATTTCTGTTTGGAGCATTGTATTAAGATCAACCTGGTTGTAGGGATTATTTGCACCTAAATCCACCCACCCTTTTACACCCTGAGCATTATTATTTTTCGCATAACTTTGAGCTGCAAGATTCATCAATTTTTTGGCTTCATCGGTTTTGTTTGCACCCAGTTCCAACCAAAGCTCAAATTGAACAATTATATTTTCTTTGGCAACCCTTTCTAAATTCGAATCAAGAATAGTTTGAAATTCAGGTTTAATGTCTGCTCCTGCTTCTTTCCAGCTGATAACTTCCCTTGAATCAGGTTCATCTTCAAGAAGCATACTGGACACACAATCATCAAGTAGTTGCTGAAGGTTTTCTCTTGTTGCCCCCATTGCCAGACAATCTTTTACGGCTGATCCATGCCTTTGCTCCAGGGATTGTTTTAACCATTCATTTAATTTCAGTTGAACCTCGCTATCTACCGATGCTCCCAGCTGGTACCATTCTTTTGCATTAAGCACTGTGGTAGCTTCTTGTAAACCTTTATCAATTTTCTGTTGAAAGTCAGGTATCATTCCACCCAGTGACAACCAGCCTTTGGCAAAAGTGGGGTTATTATCCTCTATCATTCTTTTCAAGCCTGAATCCAGTTTATTTTTAACTTCATTGTCCATTTTCGCCCCCATATCCAGCCAAATTTTTATTTTAAATGGATTTGGATTATCTTTATTTAATTCTATTTTCAAACCATTATTTAGCCTGGATTGAATATCAAAACCATACAACCCTGGGTAATCAAGGTCCATTTTTATCATATATGGCAATTCCAGATGATCTATTTGAGGGATAGAGTCATAATGACAGTCGGTAATAGATAGCGATTGATTGACACAGGAAATCGAATACTCCTGAAGCGCTTTAAGCTTCATTTTTTCTCTTTCTACAACAAGTTCTTCAACAAGATATTTGGAAAATTCTGGAGTTATATGACTGCTATCCTTGCTAATCTCTTTATTCAACATTTCCAGAATACAATTTCGATAAGCTATATTATCAAGCATTATTGACACCTCATCGTATTTATTTTTAGTAAAAATTGATATAGAAGTTCAGATAGAAAGATAGTCTGCAGCTGCTTTCGAAGAAAATAACTAACCAATTGGTTAGTTATTCCAGAGTTCTAATCAATATTACGAGGTGGAATATTGAAAACAAACAATGAGTTATATTTTCACCAGGAGCCTGAACAAGGTATTTGCCAAGAAACTGTAGATACCTTTTTTCAGTCAGCTATACAAGCCTTTGTGAGTGAAATCTTAAATGATCCTCAATAAACGTGGCAATAAAATAATAGGAATGATCATATCCCTCCTGCATCCTTATGGTCATTGGATACCCTGTGTCTTCAACCGCTTTTTTTAACGCATCCAAGTGCAGCTGTTCGTCCAAAAAAGCATCCTTGCTGCCCTGGTCGACCAGTGAGGAAACCGCTTTGAGCGATGATTTCAGCAGTTCGCAGGCATCATAGTTTTTCCATCGTTCACGATCATTGCCAAGATAGCCCATAAATGCTTTTTGTCCCCATGGAGTATTGAGCGGGTTGCAGATCGGGCTGAAAGCAGAAACCGATGAGTAACGATCAGGGTTTCGCAAAGCAATCACCAGCGCACCATGACCGCCCATGGAATGACCGGCAATACCCCGTTTATCATTAACAGGAAAATGTTGTTCAATGAGTTCGGGCAGTTCAGAAACCACATAATCATACATTCGATAGTGCTGACGCCATGGCTGCTGCGTAGCATTCACATAAAATCCGGCACCGAGCCCGAAGTCATAGGCAGCATCAGGATCATCCGGAATATGATCCCCCCTGGGACTGGTATCCGGTGCAACAATGGCAATGCCTAACTCTGAAGCTACACGCTGAGCGCCTGACTTCTGCATAAAGTTCTCATCCGTACAGGTCAGCCCGGACAACCAGTACAGAACGGGAAACGTTTTGTTCTGGCTTTCAGGAGGCAGGTAGATAGCAAAACGCATGTTGCAGTTAAGAGTTTCTGAGTCGTGGGTGTACTGCTTATGCCAGCCACCGAACAGCTTATTACTGCTGATATTCTCCAAAGACATAGACCTTGCTCAATACGGGAATGGCTCTACTGAAAAAACAGTAAAGCCCCGGTGAAAAGAAAATAACCGATGGTGCAGTTATTGCCGGTAATGGATCACAGAGCGAATACTCTCCCCCTTATGCATCAGATCAAACGCCCTATTGATCTCCTCCAATGCCATGGTATGGGTGATAAAATCGTCGAGCCTGAACTCACCCGCCAAATATTGCTCAACAATGCCCGGCAGCTCAGAGCGACCTTTCACCCCTCCAAATGCGGATCCACGCCATACACGCCCGGTCACCAGCTGGAACGGACGGGTGGATATTTCCTGGCCAGCACCCGCGACGCCGATGATGACCGACTCCCCCCAGCCTTTGTGACAGCACTCAAGTGCAGAACGCATAACATTAACATTGCCGATACACTCAAAGGAGAAGTCAACACCACCATCGGTCATCTCAACGATAACGTCCTGAATCGGCTTATCAAACAACGTTGGATTGACACAGTCAGTGGCTCCCAGCTTTCTGGCCAGCTCAAATTTTGTCTCATTAATATCAAGCCCGATAATCCTGCCAGCACCGGCCATTCTGGCACCAATGATGGCCGATAGACCAATACCACCAAGGCCAAAGACTGCAACGGTGTCCCCGGGCTGTACCTTTGCTGTCTTTAATACCGCCCCCATACCGGTAGTGACCCCACAACCCAGAAGACAGACTTCTTCCAGTGGTGCATCAGGGCTGACTTTTGCCAGTGAAATCTCGGGTAACACCGTATACTCGGAAAATGTTGAACAGCCCATGTAGTGATAAATTGGCTGGCCATCCTGATAAAATCGTGTGGTGCCATCGGGCATCAGCCCTCGTCCCTGGGTTGCACGTATTTTCTGACACAGGTTGGTTTTACCCGAACGACAAAACTTGCACTCACCACATTCCGGTGTGTAGAGCGGGATTACATGATCACCAACGGCAACACTGGTCACGCCCTCCCCCACCTGTTCAACAATCCCGCCACCCTCATGGCCAAGAATGGCAGGAAATACCCCCTCCGGGTCATCACCGGACAAGGTAAAGGCATCGGTATGGCAGACACCTGTAGCAACGATGCGAACCAGTACCTCTCCAGCCTTTGGTAACATCACATCGACTTCTTCGATCGACAACGGTTGGCCTGGTCCCCAGGCAATGGCCGCTTTTGATTTAATAAATTGATCTGACATTGATATTCCCCAATAGCGTTTATTTTTAGACCACTACCGAATTCGTAACCGTAGCTTAAACCAACAGTTTAACAATGGCAGGAAACGCTGCAAGGGTTGATCAGGATCACTGCTCCGGCGGCTGATGGTGAGCAGGGTCGTTATGCTCGTCATGCCTGACTGTATAATCGAGTGCTTGTTGACTGGCTTGCAGGAAGATGACCGCAGAGGCTATGGCTACTATCTACCTGATAACAGGCAAAACCATCAGGACCATTTTTTTCTGCTGCTTCTTAAAGACAAAGGCCACCTTTCGGTGGCCTCTGGGAAGTACAATCCAAACTTAATTATTGATTATCAAGCAGGATTTTTACCTTACCTCTCTCCTTCAGGCTGGCAAGATAGTCATCAAACATAATGCGCCCATTGCCCGCTGCAATAAACTGTCCCAGTCCTTTGAGTTGCTCAGGCTTTGCCACTGCTTCACCGGGGTATATGGCGCTCAGGCCAACCACCGCATAATCACCATTTGCCAGAGTGACTGAACGATAGGAGACACTGCTTCCCGGATGAGGCATTTTAAAGGCTTCCTGCAGGAGCTGAGCAGGCACGCCGGACATATTCCTGCTGGTTGCAGAACTCTCAACCACCTCCAGCTCCTGTTCATCAGCAAGCACGTTCAGCGCTGTTCCGGACTGCAAAGTGGTAATCATCTGTTCGGCACGGCTGGCCAGCTGTTCCTGAGCGCGGCTGTTCTTCAGGGTAGTAACGATGACCTCTTTCACGTCAGCAAGGGGGATAAGTTCAGGTTTTTTGTGCTCCCTGACCCTGACAACGACAGCCTCTTCCGGGGTAATTTCTATCAGCTCACTATTAGCACCAAGATTCAATACATCATCACTGAAAGCCGCTGCCGATACACGGGGATCGGCGGCAATACCCGACTCAGCACCCTTTCGACCAAACGGCTCACTGGTCATTACGGTCAGGCCCAGATGCTCTGCTGGCTGAACCAGATCAGAAGCCTCAAAGCTGATATCAGCGAGCTGTCTGGACTGTTCAATGAACAGTGAGTCAACTTCATTCTGCTTGAGTGCCACTTCAAGATCTGCACGCATCTCATTCAGCGATGGCACATCCGCCTCATCACGGGAAGTTACTTTCAGGATCTGTATACCGAAGTCAGTTTCAATGGGGGCAGAAACCTCACCAACACCCAAACCAGCAACGGTATTGTCAAAATCATCGCCAAAGAACCCGGGCTCAACAGCACCCAAATCACCGCCGTTCTCAGCGGTTATCGGGTCATCAGAATAAGACTTGGCTAACTCGGCAAAACCGGCTCCAGCCTGCAGTTTGGTGACAACTTCATTGGCCCGGGCTTTCGCTTCATCAAGGGTGCGATCTTCACCAGTCTGAATCAAGATGACTGAGACATGGGCATTATTGCCAGACTGTTGTTGCAACTGCTCTACTCGGTACTGGTATTCAGCGTCAATATCTTCAGCAGAGACTTCGATACCCCTGGCAATATCGCCCTTTTTCAGAACCACGTAGTTTACGACAACCTGCTCAGGCGTCATAAACTGATTCGGGTTAGCCTGGTAATAACTGGTAATCTCTTCTTCGGAAGGCGTAATGGCCTGACGAACCGGTTCCACCGGCAGCACAACCCAGGCAAGGTCCCGCGTCTGACCTTCAAGACTCTGCAGACGCTTGAGTTCTTCTGAAGTCACAAACTCGGTACTGGCAATCCCGGCGCGTAATTGCAGCAAGAGTGTTTCTTCACGGATGGCATCGCGGAACTGTAATGGTGTCATACCATAACTGCGAACCATCATCTGAAAACGGTCGGCATCAAAGCGGCCGTTTTGCTGAAACTGCGGCATGGATACGATCAGCTTATCAATCTGGGCTTTGCCAATATCCATTTTCTGAGCTTCAGCGTTCTGCAGTAGCAGCTGACGATCAATCAGGGCTTCAAGAACCGAGCTTTGCAGTAACTGATCCTCCAGCATAGCGGGATCAAACTGGCCACCCATTTGCTGAACCAAAACCCGCCGCTGCTGGTCAACAGCCTGAGCCAATTCTGCCCGGGTTATATCCTTACCATTTACTGACGCCACTTCCGGGTTGTTAGGATTGGGCACCAGCGTTTCCAGACCAGTGATGGCCATCATAAAAGCGATGATGCCGACGACAACAAATGTCACCCAACTCTTCGCTTTGTCCCTCATCGATTGCAGCATAATAACCTCAGGTACCAGGACCGCTGAGACAGTTGAAATAAAAAGCAACGAACGCAACAAGCCCTGCTAGGCTTGGCCTGTG
>NZ_JAHHPM010000473.1 GCF_024606345.1 Endozoicomonas sp. YOMI1 | reverse complement strand
AAGGACAAGGCGTTAGCAGAAACTGCTGCCTTGCTGGTACTCACAAAAAAGGCCCAAGAGATCTGGGGGGAACCAGAGGACGATTAATCTCCCTCCCGGATCGCCAAATTGCAGTCAACCTGATCAAACAGGCCGTGAAAGCTGGTGCTCGCCAATCGAAAGCCTGCGAGACTCTTGGCCTTTCAGAAAGAACCGTACAACGCTGGCCCCGGGAGGATGCTGTCAGGCAGATAACCGCAAAAATGCCAACACCGTGGGCGAGCAGCCAAGCCCGGTCACAGAAAGCCAACGTCGTATTGTGCTACCGGGCCAAATCAGGTCTGGTCATGGGACATTACCTTTCTTGCGCTCTCCTGTGCGTGGCCAGTTTTACTATCTCTATCTGGTAATAGACATATACAGCCGTATGATAGTGGTTTGGAAAATCCATGAGAATGAGTTTGCTGAACATGCCTCACAGATGATTACCAAAGCCTGTCTTCGCCACGGTATAGCAGCCTTGGAGAGGCCATTGGTCTTGCATTCAGACAATGGCAGTGCCATGAAAGGTGGCACTATGTTGTCCACACTGCAACGGCTGGGCGTGGTTAGCTCATTCAGCCGTCCAAGGGTGAGTGATGACAATCCGTTTGCTGAAGTCATTTTCAGAACACTGAAGTGTCAGGCAGAGCAATACCAGTTCGACAATCACAGTAACCAGACACTGCTGGAGCTGAATACCCCAGGAGACTATTCCTCATTGCCTGACAGGGATGATGATACTGCCGAATACCTGGTTCCTGTTGAATGGAAGTATACCGTCCAAGCTGATCAAGCCTTCCGGGAAACCGGGCTGTTTGGCAACCAGAATACCGTTTGTAGGCCATTAACACCTAAGTGGCGACATACGGTTGAACGGTTAAAACAGGTTTGGAAAATGAGGTTAATGCAAATTTCTTTACGCACCATTTCCGGACTTTTGCAACGAAGCATATCCATTTTCATCGTCGTCTTTATCGCATCAAAATCAAGCATTGTGGTAATTATTGTGCGGCGTTTGTTCTTAACAGCCCGGATAATCAACTCTTCAGGCATTTGATCATACAATTCCTGACTCATCCATTCGGGGCGGGTAGGCCGCTGAAGCTTGAACAATCCATCCTTGCTATTCAGTTTCTTTTAGCACTTTCTGAAGTCAAGCTTTCGGGAGCCATTTTTCTCGAAGACTACATCCGCCTTTGCTTGAAGTAGGAGAGCCAGTAGAAAGTAATTTTCAAAATTCGCATCTCCCAGCAGAATATCACCGTCGTTCAAATGGCTTAATAACTTTCTGAGCAAGGCTTGTTCACCCGTTTCTTTACCCTCAGGGTGCTACTGCAAAATCCAGCAACGCGCCACAGCCAAGACTCATCAGAACAAGGATTCTTAATATGGGAAACCCACACCCTTTTTTTGGGATTTCGGCTGAGGTTGAAAGTAAACGATTTTTATAGTCGTTCTCTTTCGGGCAAGCCTTGATTTTATCGACCTATAGCCTTAAGTCAGTGCCATTGGCCTTTAACCAACAACCGAGGATTCCTCAGGAGTTCAACGGAAACCATTGATGTCATTCTTTGTATACATCCTGCAATGCGCAGATGGCAGTTATTACACAGGACACACAGACAACCTGGAACAGCGACCGGCCCAGCATCAGTTGCGGTATTTTCCAGGCTGTTATACAGCCAATCGCCTGCCCGTTGAATTATAAAGTATCAACAAGCCTTCCCTTCCCGTGAGGAAGCCTTGGCTGCGGAACGGAAAATCAAGGGTTGGAGCCGGAAAAAGAAAGAGGCCATGATGCGAGGAGATTGGTCACAGGTGTCCCATCTTGCCCGTTCTCATTAAGCGCCTTCCAAGCCAGAAAACTCCCGACCAGGATTTCACTTACATTGATGTTGGCTCAATTAACAAAGAGTGGGGAATCATCAGTGAACCATCAGTATTGAGTACAACTGAAGCACCTTCACGGGCTCGCAAGGCGGTTAAAGAAGGTATGGTAATTTATTCAACTGTACGACCTTACTTATTAAATATTGCAGTGGTAAACCAAAACTTTTCGCCTGAACCTATTGCCAGTACAGCTTTCGCCATTCTGCGTCCTTTAGGTGGAATGGAAGCTTCTTACATATACCGATATTTGAGATCACCTTGCTTTGTCCAATATGTTGAAGGTTGCCAAACCGGCATTGCTTATCCAGCCATAAGTGATAAGCAGTTTTTTTCAGGATTGATTGCGGTTCCACCTGAAGCAGAACAACACCGCATCGTCACCAAAGTCGATGAACTGATGGCCCTGTGCGACCAAATTGAACAGCAGACCGAAGCCAGCCTGTCCGCTCATACGACAGTGGTAAAAAACCTGCTGGCAACCCCTGTATGATCAAAACAAGGCTCCCGATGAATGCCTGAATTTTCGTGGCATCAAGCCCGGCAAAAAGGCCAGAACAAAAGCCAGTGATGCCGCGCTCACCAGTTATGTTGCCAACCTGGACAGCGAACCCTTACTGCAAGACCCTCATATGGCCTTTGCGTTTTGCTATATCCTGAGCCATTACAGACTCGGGTTGATTGATGAACCCCGATCCCGGGAATTACTCGGTTATGTCGAAGAGCATCTGGAGCGGATAAAAGCGGGCCAGACATTGGTGACTTTTTGATTACTCGAATGATCGGCAATAAACATAAACCACGACCCCAACAGCTCTCTGCCGGTGCTATGGTTGAACCATCATTCACCAAACATTCAGAAACCCGGAGTACTGCTGTGTTTGCCGATCATCCGTTGCTCAAACCCTTTCTCAACCTTGAGCCCGATACCTTCCCGGCGGAAGCTATCCGCCAGGTTATCGCCCATCAACAGGAAATGACTCCGTTATTGCTGGCGGTACTGCGGGATTTTGCCGACGACCCCGAAGGTTATAACGAACAGGAAGGTAACTGCCTTCACCTGGTGGCACTGATGGTGCTGGCGCAATTCCGTGAGTCTGCGGCATTCCCCGTGTTAGCGGATATCATCAATGACTTCGATCAGGGTGAGGGTGACTGGGATTCCGGAGCCGCTTATGACTCACTGCTTTTTTCGATAGGAGTAAACGGGCTGGAAAGGATAGCAGCCTCTATTATGGTCAACGATATAGCCCAGCTGAAAGGCGTTATCTTGGACAGAAGCCATGGGCTTGAGCTTCGCGTCCTGGCCCTGGAAACCATAAAGTGTTTTTATTTTGAAGGGGACATAAGCCGCAGTGAACTGATCGACTTCTATTCCTCCCTGTTCAGGGCGTTTAAATCAGAACACTTGGAAGACGATTTTCTGCCCCTCTGGTTGACCCTGTACGATGAATGCGTGACGATTCATCCACAAGAACTGATGGAAGACATTCGGGAAGCCTGCGAAACCGGTTTTCTTGGCGAAGAATATAATGGCCGGTCGCTCGTCAAAGCCAGCGATTACTGTATCGAATCCCCTGAGCAATGGTGGCAGTCCAACCGGGAGCAACTGCTGACCGAGTTTGGTTATATTCATCATGCGGATAGAGAACTTGAAAGCTGGGGCATGAACCAGCATATCGAGTTTGAGGATTGGCTGGGTGGACTGGATTTCATGGATTTCAGCACTTCCCAAATAGCCGAAAAAGCGAAGCAACGTGCCGACCTGAATGAACAGATCGGCAATGCATACCGGGGGATATTCCACGAAAGCACCAGCACGCCCTTTGTCCGGGAGGACTCCAAAGTCGGACGTAATGACCCATGCCCCTGCGACAGCGGTAAAAAGTTCAAGAAGTGCTGTGGTCGATAGGAAACCAGCGCCGAATCAATAACAATTCATGAACTATGGATCAATAACCACAATACGTCACTATAGAACCCCTTCATTGCAACCAGTAGAATAATCCGTTTCATCATCACTGCGCAGGCTCTGAGCATTCCACGAACACTATTCTTATTCGGGGCTGCCATTATTGCCTTGAACATTGCCTTGAACGCCCTGGAGAAAGCATGTCCCAACTGGAAAATATCGAAGCCATCGAAAAACGACTGTGGAAGGCTGCTGACACGCTGCGTGGTAATTCTGAACTGACCAGTAATGAGTATTTTCTGCCGGTGATGGGGCTGATTTTTCTGCGTCATGCCTACAGTCGGTTCCTTGCCGCACGGCGTGATATTGTTGCCAGTCTTCCCAGTCGTGGTGGCAAGACCCGTGATGTGACCAAAGAGGACTTTTCCGGGAAAGGGGCCATTTTCCTCAAGCCGGAAGCTCAGTTCGATTATCTGGTTGCCCTGACCGATGCTGACGACCGCAGTGGTGCCATTATTCAGGCGATGGAGTCCATCGAATCGGAATACAAAAACCTGGAAGGGCAGTTGCCCAAACAGGAATACCGCAATATCCCCAACGATGTTCTGAAAATCCTGCTGAACACCCTGAACCCGGAAGAACTGCAAACAGCCAGCGGTGATATTTTTGGCCGTATCTATGAATACTTCCTCACCCAGTTTGCCGATCAGGGGGCGCACGATGGCGGTGAGTTCTTTACGCCGGTGTCACTGGTGCAGTTGATCGTTAATATTCTGGAACCCGATCACGGCAAGAATTTTGACCCGGCCTGTGGCTCTGGCGGTATGTTTGTGCAAAGTGCCCACTTTATGGAGCGTCATCAGCAGAATCCTCAGCAGCTTACCTTTTTTGGTCATGAGAAAAACCGTGTGACCACTCGCCTGGCCAAAATGAATCTGGCGGTGCATGGCCTGGAAGGCAATGTAGAAGGGGGCGACAGTGCCATCACTTATTATAAAGACCCTCATGCCGGGCTATTCGGCACGGTGGATTATGTGATGGCCAATCCGCCGTTTAATGTGGATGAAGTGGCGGCGGACAAGGTAAAGAATGACCCTCGCCTGCCCTTCGGCCTGCCCGGAGAGAACAAAAGCAAAAAGGTGCCCAATGCCAACTATCTGTGGATTCAGTATTTCTACAGCTATTTGAACAGCACGGGCAAAGCGGGCTTTGTTATGTCCTCCCAGGCATCCAGCGCCGGGCGGGATGAAGCGACGGTGAGAGCCGATCTGGTCAAGACCGGTGATGTGGATGTGATGGTGGATATCCGGGGTAACTTCTTTTACACCCGTTCGGTGCCCTGCCAGCTCTGGTTTTTGAATAAGGCAAAACCGGCGCAGCACAAAGACAAGGTGCTGATGATTGATGCCCGTAATGTCTATCGCAAAGTGACCCGCAAGATTTTCGACTTCAGCCCGGAGCAGCAGCAAAACCTGACCGCGATTGTCTGGCTGTACCGGGGAGAGTATCGGCGGTTTATTAAGCTGGTGATTGAGTATCTGAACGAAACCCTGATCCGTTTGACCGATGCACTGTTACCTACCCAACATCAGCGGGGTTTGCTGTGGTGTGCAGTAAAAATGCAACGCCAACTGAAAACCCTGCGTGGTGCCGTGACCGATCTGGAAACGCCGCCTGACCTTGATCTGGAGGGTTTCAATCGCACCCTTGAGCAGCTTTGCACCAGCCTGGCCGGATTGCAGCAGCAGGTTCTTCCCTGCCACCCGGCAGCCAGTGACCTGCCACTGGATGAAGTCCATCAGCTTGAGCAGGCCTACCAGCCTTTTGCCGACATCTGTCGTGATTTGATTAAGGATGTGGACCATGCCGTTAAGCTGGCAGCAGGTATGACGCAACAGGCGATCCTCCAAATTCGGGAAGAATTGCTGACTAAGGATGGGGAAGCCAATGAACTGTCAGCGACCATGAAAGCCGGTGCCACCGATGTAGCCGCCATGGTCAGCCATGAGCAAAAGCTGAAAACCCTGAAGGATGAGATCAACGGCCTGGGCAAACGGCGCACGGAATTGCAGCGCAATGGCAAAGCCATTGAGGAGTGGCGCAAAGTAGCGGTTGAACAGCTTAAGCAGGTGCGCTACTGCCACCAGCAGGCTCATTGGCTATTGTCCCGCTTCCCGGAAGCTTGCCTGTGTGATGTGGCAGGGTAAAGATGATGACGGAGTGGACCCGAACCACCCCAATACCGAGCTGTTGGATAAACTGGCCGAGGCGATTACCTTTGTCCGCAACTTTCTAAAACAGCAGGGGTTTGCGTTTGATGATCTGCTGAAGCAAACCGGGTTTGACCTGAATGCGGCCATTGATGAAGCCAAAGAGGCGATCAATGAGAATGACAAGACCCGCAAGCAGTTTGGCATTATGGCCCGGGAGGTGTTTAAGCTGTTCCGGGCCTGTATCAATGTCAGCGGGGTTCAGCAGTACCGGGATGAGCGGGATGCGATCAATATTGTCTACAAGCGGTTGCAGCAGGATCAGGAAAAGGCGGATATCTCCCATATTATTCAGGCGCTGCACGGTATTGTGGACTCTGCCATTGAGACCCGGAGTGAGGTTCGGGATGAGGACGACCAGAGCCGTTTATACGATATCAGCAAGATTGATTTTGACCGGCTAAAAAGTGAGTTTGAAGCCTCGAAGCAGAAGCGCACCACCGTTCAGAGCCTGAAAACGGCCATTGACCAGCGGCTGCATAAGCTGATGATTCAGAACCCTCTGCGGACCGATTACCGGGATCATTATGAGCGGCTGGTGAAGGAGTACAACCAGGAAAAGAACCGGGTAGTGATTGAGAAAACCTTTGAAGAGTTGCTGAAGCTGGCAGACCAGCTGAACGATGAGCAGAACCGGGCCGTTCGGGAAGGGCTGGATGAGGAGACCCTGGCGCTGTTCGACATTCTCAGGAAACCCGATTTAAGCAAAAAAGAGATTGCCGCGATCAAGAAGGTGGCCACCGAACTGCTGGCCACCCTGAAGCGTGAGCGGCTGAAAGTGGCTAACTGGCGGGAGAAGGAGTCTGCCCGTGATGCGGTTCGTCAGCAGATTTATGATTTTCTGTATGATGACAAAACCGGCTTGCCCGTGGATAACTATGAGGAGGCGGATATTGAGCATTTGACGGATGGGGTATATCAGCATATTTACCGGGTTTATCCTTCGTTGCCTTCGCCGGTTTACTCATCAATGCACTGATAAGTAGTTTGCCAAATGGAATCGTATATTTCTGGCTAAGTGGACAGCCTCCTGGGAGGCTGTCCGAGAATAGACTGCCCTACTGCGGCAACTTCACAATCCATCAAGGAACTTTTGGCAAATTTTCGGGTCAAGAATTTGGTGCAAAAATAATTAACGCAGTTACGTAGGGAATAAAACTATGTATCCAGCCATAAACTGTAAAGTGGATAGTGTGCCCGATTCAGCCTCTGGATTGAACATTGAATTAAATCAACCCGATCAACTGGGTAATTTTTACAGTCGTACCAGCTCCTGTGCTGCCGGTAGCAGCCCTGGCAACAATCCATCAGTTGGGGGTAAGCAGCCCTTTTTCGACTATCCAGAGGCAGTTACACTTGCTGACCGGACCATGGCTGAATACAGGAATATGCCCTCCCGGTTCGCAAGTGCAATGCCTGTAACAACCGGGCTGGCTACAGCGGATTATTCCGGCTGTGCAACAGGTGGCAGAGATAAAGCTGAAACCGTCAACGATTCATCAGTCTGTTCAAGGTCTTCTGATGGGAGCAAGCTGCGCGAACAGCTAAAAAGATTACTGGATCACTCACTTTTGCAATCGTATGTCGAAACAAATCCTGGTTTCTTGCAGAAGCTCAAGCTGGATGGGCTGGTAAAAAAGGCACTCCATGATTTCTTCAAAAATTCAACTTATCATTTTCCACCTGTGATTTCGGTTAACGATCAGGTGCAAGCCGAACAGTTGCTAAACTGGTTTGCCCAATCGGAACCTGGCCGAAGGCTGTACAGAAAAGCCGTTGCGAATAATCTGGTGGCTGTTGAACGTCTGTTGAGAGGGGCTGGCGTTGATATCAATCATCAAAGCACTAAAAGCGGCAACACGCCAATAATGGCAGCAGCCCTGGCAAACCACTGGACAATGGTTAGTTTACTGCTTGATGCAAATGCCAGTGTGGATAAACAGGACGAATCCGGTTTGCATTTATTGGATCTGATTTTTTGCGCCAGGAGGAATTACAGGATTACCGGTGAACAGCAGCATACACTTACTTTAAAAGCGCTACAGAATCAGCCCGATGCTCAGATCAAGGTTGCTCAGGGCAGTACGACCAAGTTGCTTTCCCTGCATGCCTTTCAACATGCAGTCAAGAGAAATTGTTTTTTATTATGCAATGCTTTGCTTCAAGAAAATGCTCCGCTGGTCAGTGCACTAAAACAATACCAGACAGGATCTCAGCTCATCATGAACGTAGTATCGGACTATCGTGACCTGGCGACAGCAACGACCTATCTGTTGAATTTGAAAGATAGTAAAGGGCAGCGACTTTTTAATCTCAACTGCAAGACACAGTATGGTGAAACGCTCCTGATCCTGGCAGCACAAAAAGGCAACACCAATACCATGAGGGCCCTGCTTAAAGCCCCGGGTGGTGGGCAAAATATTAATGATAGCGTCGTCACAAAAGGATTAAGCCCTATTCGATGGACTGCATACACTTATGCTCACTACTACAGTAAACGCTATAAAAACGGCTTTATCCTGAAAGAGCTAAGAATGTATGGTGCAGAACCGAAGCCTGCATCTTATGTGCTAAAAAGGCCAGATAGTGACTATGGTTATTCCGGCAGCTTCGGCAGCTTCGGCAGCTATGGCGGAGGTGGTGGTTCAGATTGTTGTATGGATAGTGGTGGTGGTTTTTAGTATTTTTATCTGATTTTCCTCATGGGAAGCCCGCTACTTTGAAAGGAAGGCATTACCGTAGCTTCGCGTAAAGCCTAGGAGGCTGTCCGAGAAATTGAGGATAAAAATTTCTGATTCTGAGGAGAATAGCGGGGCTATTTGA
>NZ_JAHHPM010000472.1 GCF_024606345.1 Endozoicomonas sp. YOMI1 | reverse complement strand
TCCAGCTGTCCAAAATGGCTGCGCAGCTCATATTTAGAAGGTGGAATTGGTATTATCTCAGCTCTGCCACAATTTCCTTGCTGAAGGACTTTTCGCAGTAGTGGCACTTCAACTGGATATCATGACTTTTCTGACGCAGGTAGAAATAGCTCTCCACCGGTTCATTATGAGTAATGCAATTAGAGTTGGGGCAGGCGAACGCGGCTCTCAGTGTTTTCGGAATGGCCATGGTGAACTTATCTACCACCCGGTAATCATCAATCACGTTGATGGTTGCACTGGGTGCGAACAGTGCCAGTTCATTGGCCTCCTGTTCGGTAAACATCCGTCCTTCGACTTTTATAATATCTTTGAAGCCCCGGGCTTTACTGGGCAAATTAAAGCCCACCGTAATACGCGCTTCACTGTTCAGCAGATGAAGACGATCGAGGATTTTTACTCCCTGTCCCGCCGGAATATGGTCGATGACCGTGCCCTGGCAGATGGCTTCAACCTGAAGTTTGTTACTCATCGATCGCTCCTCACATCTTGTCATCAAAGGATTCATTGAGAATCAGGGCCAGCAGCGCCTGACGGGCAAATACCCCGTTTCTGGCCTGTTCAAAGTAATAGGCATGGGGGGTTTGATCGACTTCAACGGCTATCTCATCAACCCTTGGCAACGGGTGCAGTACTTTCAGGTGTGCTGGTGCCTGTTTCAGGGTTTCATTGGTCAGCACATAGTTTGAGGCAATGTGCTTATATTCGGTCTCATCGAATCGCTCTTTCTGAACCCGGGTCATGTAGATGATATCCGTATCAGCAACCACTTCTTCCATGCTTTCCGCCCGACGACACCGGATGCCTTTTTCGTCCAATTCCTGCAGGATGTAGTCCGGCATTGCCAGTGCATCCGGGGCAATAAAATTGAATTCTGCGTTAAAGTGGGTCAGGGCCTGAGCCAGTGAGTGCACCGTCCTGCCATATTTCAGGTCACCGACAAAGGTGACTTTAAGGTTATCCAGTCGACCCTGGCACTCGCGAATGCTGAACAGGTCCAGCAGGGTTTGGGTAGGGTGCTGGTTGGAGCCGTCACCGCCATTGATAATGGGTACACTGGAGAATTCCGAGGCCAGCCGGGCAGCACCTTCCTGAGGGTGGCGCATCACCACCGCATCGGTATAGGAACTGATGATTTTGATGGAGTCAGCGAGGGTTTCCCCTTTTTTGGCAGAGGTGTTGCCACCGTCGGCAAAACCAATCAGGGTGCCTCCTAATCTTTGAACGGCTGTTTCAAACGAGAGGCGTGTGCGGGTGGATGCCTCAAAAAAACAGCTGGCAATCACTTTGCCCTGCAATAGACCGGGACGTGGCGTGTGTTTGAGTTCAGCAGCCACTTCAAGAATCTGTTCCATATCTTCCCGGGTAAGGTCTGCTATGGAGATAATGTTCCTGTTAAAGAACCTGTTTCCCATGGGGGTAATACCTGTCGCCTTTGGTCATTTTTTAAGTGAAAAAAAAGCCCCTGGATTAAGGGGCTTTTTTTTGCAATACAGATAAAGTGGTTAGCACCAGTAATAAGGATTCTGCTTTTTCTTTTGATTGACTGACGGTTTATGTGCAAGCGCAGTGTCATCGAAACTTTATCCTGGATGAATGTCTTTCAGATTAACTATTTTTGGTCAAACAGCCAGCTTTTCTGACGGGTAAAAGCAGTCCGGTTGGCAAATTGACTGGCATTTTACACTTCGACTGTCGTTGGTCAAGGGGCTTTCAGCTTTCTGGTCAAAGGTTGGTCGGTTTGACCAGAAACTGGCCAGTCCAGTCCCGATCATGCTCTTGCCTGGGGTTTGGTGATTACCAGGGGAAATCAAACATTAAATTTGCCTCAAATGCCCTCAGAACCGACTCTTTTGAGTGTAAGATCCAGATGCTGGTGACATAGTTATAAAAGGTGTCCAGCCAGCTGTCATGATGATTCAGCTGGTAGATATGTCGTATGTGAGGTTCAAGCCCGGTGGAGGGTATCTTCATACCGGCAACAACCACCTTGTTCGGTGGCAGTTTCCATCGGGAGTATCTGCTAAGCAGGTTATAGTCCTGTCCATGAAGAAAGCTGCCTTCAACATAGGAATGATGAATTCTGGCCAACCTGTCTTCAGGCATACCTGCCAACCAGCTTGGGTGAATGCCGTAGCTGTTGAAAATGTAGGCTTGCTCAATGGTTTCGGATATTGACATGGCTGCCTGAGCAATAGCGCCGCTGAAGGAGTAACCGGTTATCTCCAAGGAATGATTCGGATACATGATTTTAAGGGAATCAGCAAGATCGGCAATGTCTTGCAGGTGTTTTACCGCAAGAGAGCAGGGAGAGCTGACGCGGTGAGTGGGTTTTGATTGGGTAACCAGGCACTGGACAGCTTCACTGGATTTTTCACCGGAAAGGGCAAGAACGATCTTGTTCTGGGTATTGGCGTCAGATAAAGCGTCTTCATCTTCAGTCAGTTTAAATACCCTGACCCTTATATTCGAGTCCGGGATAGTGATTTGACCGATTATCTGGTGGCAGGTCTGGCCATATTTCCGGGTTTGCTCGCCGGTGGCAATAAAATGAGGCTGCCATTGCTCAGGGATGGCTCCCGGATACGCCACGAATTGAAAATTTTTGGAGCCGAGGTAAGAAAGCCTGAAAATAGCAAATATCTGTTTTTCCGGCTCCTCGGAGGTCAGGATCGCGTCCATTTCGGATAAATAGCTCATCAAGGCATAGGGGTAGCGCTCCAATAGCAGTTCAGAGGTGGCTATATAATCTACGGTTCTTCTTTTATCTGTTTGCTGTTGGTCGTTTTCGTTGGGCTCAGGAGTTTGGTCAGGCTCCATGCCAGGATTGGTTGGCACTTCTTGTTCTGGTTGTTCTGGTTGTTCTGGTTGTTCTGGTTGTTCTGGTTGTTCTGGGGTTTCTGGGGTGGCAGTCCATTCAGCCGTTATTCCAGACGCCTGTGGCGTGGTGTCGGCAATGGCGAACAAACTGAGAAAACATAACAGTATGGGAGCCGTAATTAATAGACGTATAGAGATATGATGCATAGGCTTTCCTGACCAATATCGAAAACTAGAGGTTAATACTTATGACCAGCAAAAGAGGCTAACGTTCAAATTTAAAGGTGTGTGGAATTAATCAAAGCGCCTGGTCCGCAAATGAGGGTGAAGTAACAGGCTCATAAGTTGTGTTTCTTCATTTTGCACCCGCCCGGGATTTCAATGGTTACGTCACTATTCAGCTGGCAGCAGCAGGTCAGTATTTTTCCTTCCGGAATAAAGGCGATGGGGGCGGTGGTATAGGTGACTTCACCATCCACAAGGGTTACCTGGCAGCTGCCACAAAACCCCTCACGGCATTGATACTCAATGTCGACATTTTCCTGCTCAAGCGCTTCCAGAAGCGTCAGCTCTTTACGGGGAATAAAGCTGAAACCTTCAAGAATCTTAACAATATGAGCCATGGTGTTTCGCCTGTATCAGCCAGGCCTGAAACAGGCCTGGCTATGGGACGTTTGGTATTGAAACTGCTTACACTTTTGTTGACAAATTTTTAACAGCGGACTTATAACGCAAAGTTACTGAAATCTTCAGACTGTACTTCGCTGTCTATTTGTCCAACCAGGTAGGAGCTGACTTCTACCTCCTGAGGCGCAACCTGAACGTTGTCGCTGTTAAGCCAGCTGTTCATCCAGGGCAGAGGGTTCTGTTTGATGGCAAATGCCGGTTCAAAGCCGACGGCAACCATCCGCTGGTTGGTGATGTATTCAACGTACTGGCCAAGAATGTCCCGATTCAGGCCAATCATGGAGCCATCACGGAACAGGTAGTCTGCCCAGTCTTTTTCCTGTTCTGCTGCGTCGATAAAGATCTGTCTGGCCTGGTCTTTCAGCTCGCGGGCAATCACCGCCATTTCCGGGTCATCATTGCCATCCGCCAGTAATTGCAGGATATGCTGGGTGCCGGTCAGGTGGAGAGCTTCATCACGGGCGATCAATTTGATGATTTTGGCATTGCCCTCCATTGTGGAGCGCTCGGCAAAGGCAAAGCTGCAGGCAAAGCTGACGTAAAAACGGATCGCTTCCAAAACGTTCACAGACACCACGGTGAGGTAGAGCCTGCGCTTCAGGTCGGTAATGCTGATATGGATTTCTTCCCCGTTAACGGTGTGTTTACCTTCACCCAGCTGATGGTAAAGGCTGACACCTTCGATCAGTGCGTCATAGTAGCGGGTGATATCCCTGGCGCGCCGGGTAATCGCTTCATTGGTTACGATATCGTCGAAGATACGGGCCGGTTCGTTAACGATATTGCGGATAATATGGGTATAGGAGCGGGAGTGGATGGTTTCACTGAAGGCCCAGGTCTCGATCCAGGTTTCCAGTTCCGGCAGGGAAACAATGGGCAACAGGGCAACGTTCGGTGAACGACCCTGGACCGAGTCCAGAAGGGTCTGGTATTTCAGATTGCTGAGAAAAATGTGCCTTTCATGATCGGGAAGCGCAGCAAAGTCACGTCGATCGGTTGAGAGGTCCACCTCCTCAGGGCGCCAGAAAAAGGAGAGCTGCTTTTCGATCAGCTTCTCAAAGATAGGGTATTTCTGGACATCATAACGGGATACATTGACATTACGGCCAAAGAACATGGGCTCCTTAGTAGCATTGAAGTGTTCCCGGTTAAATGTGGTGTATGTCATTGTTCGATTTGCCCCAATTCAGTGGTTTTCGCGCATGGTTTTCTGGTCGGCTTGTCAGCCTCCTGGGAGGCTGTCCGAGAATAGTCTGCCCTACTGCCGTTGCGATAAATTGGTCTAAAAATTCCTGTTTCTTCATCAAATAGCCCCGCTATTCTCCTCAGAATCAGAAATTTTTATCCTCAATTTCTCG
>NZ_JAHHPM010000471.1 GCF_024606345.1 Endozoicomonas sp. YOMI1 | reverse complement strand
AATAAACTGCATTGGAAAATGGATGTTGCAATGAGAGAAGATGATTGTCGAATCATAAGAGGCAATGTCGCTGAAATGCTCACTGGGTTTCGACATATGGCAGTCAATATGCTGAACAATACCAAAACCTTTAAAGCAGGTTTAGGGCGTAAGGAGAAAAGGGGCAGCCATGAGCACTCAATATCTGTCTGAAGTCCTCGCAGGGTGCGGGGTTTCATGATTTTCCCCTGCACTCCTCGCAGGCTGATGGATGCTTCCCGTTTGGAACGGCTTGGCTGGAAGGCTTCGGTCTCTTTACAGGATGGGTTGGGGATGACTTACCGGTGGTTCCTGGAACATGCTGCTGAGTTGCGGTCGGTTTGATTTTTTTTGAACCACAAAGACACACAGGCACAAAGGAAGACTTCTTTTGTTTGTCAGCGCTATGCGCAGGCGCAGGCAAACCCAAAAACTTTGTGTCTTTGTGCCTTTGTGGTGCAAAAAAGGACTCAAGATTTGGTAAGGATTTTAGCGGTTGGCTGGCTGGCCTTTCTGGTGATTCTTTCGGCCAGCAAAAGCCTCGGTTATGGCCACTGGGCCTGGGGCAGTATTGAACGTTTTCTGGGTGGCAATCTACAGATGCATTTTGTGATGGCCTTTATTCTTTCAGTACTGGCTCACCTGGCCAGCTCAGGGTTCTGGCACCGGGGCTGGTTGTTACTGCTGTTGATTATTGGCTGCGCCCTGGATGAAAGTTTGCAAGCGGTGCTGCCACTCCGGAATTTTAACCCGCTGGATTTTCTGGTGACCTGCGCCGGGTTGTTGTTGGCTGCGTTGCCTTTTATGGTTGCTCGGTGACGGATTGTTAAAAGCTGGATTGGAATGTAGATGCCTACCTCGTTGTTATCAGGCCGGTCCCGGCTGCCTCTTTTTTTACTGGTCATTATGGATGTGGCCATTGCCTTTGGCTGTGCGGAACTATCGGAATGGGTGCGTTTTGGTGACCATGCTACCCACTATCTGAATGTAATATATATGCAGGCGCTTCTGGTGGTGGTGTTTTCGTTTTTGTGTGAAGTGTATGCCCCCTGGCGTGGGCGACGGATCAGTGAGCGATTGACCAAGGTAGCCATTGCCTGGGCATTGTCGTTTATGGCGCTGATCGCTTTTATGGTGATGACCAAAACCACCGAGCGGTATTCCCGTATCTGGCTCTTTACCTGGGTAGGGCTGGCCATCCCCATGGCATTAGTGATCCGGTTCGCTCTTTATCGAATGCTGATGCAATTCCGTAGCCGGGGGCGCAATACCCGCCATGTGCTGGTTATTGGCGATGGCTGTAACTTTGAGGCCATGCGGGAATACTTCTCCAAAGACAATGCCTATGGCTATCGGCTTCAGCATATTATTGCGCACAGTACTGATGAGCAGGCACTGGCAGAGCTGGAGCAGTACCTGACCAGAAATGAAGCCTTTGATGAATGTTGGCTCAGCATGCCCTTTAACAAGAACTCCATTCTTCAGCCAGTGATGTTTGCCCTACGCCATAGCACTGCCAATATCCGATATATGCCGGGACTGCAGGATCTACCATTGCTGAACCATAGCATTACCAAAATTGGTGACTTTTATTCCCTGGATATCAGCTGTTCTCCCATGGATAGCATTAACGCCATTATTAAACGAGTGTCGGATATTGTGATTGGCAGCCTGATTCTGCTGCTGATTTCGCCAGTGATGGTTGGTGTGGCCATTGCCGTGAAACTCTCATCACCGGGGGCAGTGTTTTTCAAGCAATTCCGTCATGGGGCTTCTGGCCAGCAGGTGAAGATTTATAAATTCCGCAGTATGAAGGTGCATCAGGAAGACGAAGGTAAGGTGACACAGGCCACTAAAGGTGATCCACGGGTGACGAAGGTGGGTGCCTTTATTCGCCGTACCAGCCTGGATGAGTTGCCGCAGTTTATTAATGTGTTGCAGGGGCGGATGTCCATTGTTGGGCCACGGCCTCATGCTCTGGCTCATAACGAGTATTACAAAGATCTGGTGGAATCTTATATGAAGCGCCATAAGGTTAAGCCGGGTATTACCGGGCTGGCCCAGGTACGGGGCTTCCGGGGTGAGACCGATACGCTGGATAAGATGCAGCGCCGGGTGGAGTGTGACCTGGAATATATCAATAACTGGTCGTTGTGGCTGGATATCAAGATTATTATTGGCACTGTGTTCAAAGGGTTTATGAACCCGAACGCCTATTGATCCCTTCGGGCGCTGCCCGCTTCCCGCCGCCCGCTGCCCGAAAAAGCGCTGGTCTTTTCTTTTGCGGGTAGCGGGGAGTGGGCGGCGGGTAGCGA
>NZ_JAHHPM010000470.1 GCF_024606345.1 Endozoicomonas sp. YOMI1 | reverse complement strand
GCGACTCACTCTGTAATTGCGGTGAGTGAGTTGTCATCAGAGACAGGTTAAACATCCAAGGCCTGTCGAATGGCATGAACTCCAGGCTCAGGTATTGTCCCCGGCACCAACCGCTTCAGGGTGAACGGAGTTTGTGCATATCAAACTCATTGAAATGATCTACTTTACAGCGGTTCTCATTCTGCGGAGATTGCCAGTTTCAATCTCTTCATATATGCCAGCATCTTCTTTGTGTTCATGCCAGGGAATCACCCCCTGAGTTCTTCAAAGAACGAGTCCCTTGGCCGTATGGGTGGTTTTTCCGGCAGTGCCGGTTGTTGCAGTCCGGGTAGCTCTGGAGCAGGTCTTCTGGGGCGTTGTACATCGGCAGGTTTCTCTCTTGCCTCTTTTATCGTCGTTTGAGTGCGTGCCTTCTGTGCCTGTCCCACAGTATTGATGGCCACCATCTCCTGCGGGTCATCGGCAGCGGATGACCCGCGGCAATAACGACGATAAATGTACCTCCCTAACACCACGCCTGCCACCGCAAAGGCAGCAGTCCCCACGGCGATACCGGCTACTGCGCCGCTACTCAGGGTAGCCGCCAGCGGTGCCGCCGTGGTGGGCAGCGTCATGGTGGCCCCCGGCAGGTCGGAAAGGTTCATGGTGGAGTTCGCTACCGTCGGTGCCGGTGAGGCCGGTAATGGCTCCCTGGCCACACCTGAAGAGTAACCTGTGCTCCTGGCAAAACTGTTCACCTGCGTAGTGTTGGCAACCACGGCCCCGCGCCTTGTGGCGACTGTTGGCACTGTAGCGGTTGTTGTCGCTGTAGCGGCATTTCCCGGGCAAGCATCACTGTACGAAACATCCAGCGCATCCAGAAATTCAGTTCTCAAAGAGCAATTGGCTGTTAACACACGCAGGTCTGCTTTTTGGCAAAGAAGCTGATCATTGGAGATAGATCCAAAATTCTTTTTAAAGCCACTGACATAGCTGTCCACCGCCGTGGTGTGGGCAACCGTTCCTCCATGGTAAACCCTCCCCCCCCCGATGCCGGCGTATGCAAATTCACCCTTGGTTTCGACCCTGCTGTTCACCGCCGTGGTGTTGGCAACCGTTCCTTTAACCTCCCCCCCCCCCCGATGCCAGCGTAATTATAATCACCATTGGTGAGAATATGAACATCTTCCGCCCGGATAT
>NZ_JAHHPM010000469.1 GCF_024606345.1 Endozoicomonas sp. YOMI1 | reverse complement strand
ACCGAATTTTTATCCTCAATTTTCTGCCATCCTCGCTACGGGGTCGCCTAGACGGACGCTATTCTCGGACAGCCTCCTATCCATTGATAAACAAAGGCATTTTTTATTTTTTGTCTTTCTGGGCAGTTTTTACTCTGGAAAATCCCCCTTTGTATTAAAAATCCTCTGCTATTCTTGTTTGGTGTGAAAAATCATTGGGGCTCGAATGAGTACGATCTTTTCAGAAATTACGACAGTCATTTGGGAGTACTTGCTGATCTATTTGCTGCTGAGTGCAGGTGTTTACTTCACCGTCAGGAGCCGCTTTGTTCAGTTACGTTATTTTTTCCACGCATGGAAGCTGATGCTGGGGTCTCGAAAGACATCCGATAATGAAATATCTTCATTCCAGGCTCTCTGTACCAGCCTGGCAGCGCATGTAGGTACCGGTAACCTGGCCGGGGTTGCCATGGCTATCTTTATCGGTGGGCCCGGTGCTGTGTTCTGGATGTGGGTCGTTGCCCTGCTGGGGATGGCCTCCAGTTTTGTTGAAAATACGCTGGCACAGCTCTATAAAACCAATAATAAAGATGGAACCTTTCGTGGCGGCCCTGCCTACTATATAGAGAAAGCACTTGGCCTGCGCTGGCTGGGTATCCTCTTTTCAGTTCTGTTGTTAACGACCTTCGGGTTTGTATTTAATGCGGTACATGCTAACTCGGTATCCCAGGCAGTTTCTGGTCATATGGCAGTGAGCCCGGCATTGGTGGGCCTGGTCATTGCTGGTGTGACTGCCTTTATTATTTTCAGAGGGATTCACTCGATTGTTCATTTTGCAGAGTTAGTGGTTCCGGTAATGGCCCTGGCTTATCTGCTTATTGCTTTTGGTGTTGTGGCTTTTCGTTTTGATGAAATGCCTGCCGTTATTACGCTGATTTTTGACAGTGCATTTGGTCTGCATTCAGCCACAGGCGGTGCTATTGGTTATTCCGTGGCCCAGGCCATGATGCAGGGTATCAAGCGAGGCCTATTTTCCAATGAAGCCGGCATGGGCAGTGGCCCCAATGCCGCTGCGACAGCAACACCCAGGCCAAACCATCCGGCGACCCAGGGCATCGTTTCCATGGTCAGCGTCTTTATTGATACCATTGTGATCTGTACAGCGACCGCAGCCATTGTGCTGTTATCCGGCCAGTTGGAAGCAGGCAGTAGCCTGAATGGTATCCAGCTGACTCAGGCCGCACTCGCCGGTATTGTCGGTGGCTGGGGGCAGTGGTTTATTTCCATTGCCGTCATCTTTTTTGGCTTTACATCGGTTATTGCCAATTATTACTACGGTGAGTCAAACCTTCTTTTTATTCGTAACAGCCCTCGTTTATTACTGGCTTATCGATCGGTTGTCGTATTTCTGGTCTTTCTTGGTTCAATCGCATCCCTTGAGATGGTATGGATGGTTGCGGACCTTGCCATGGGGCTGATGGCACTGATTAATCTTGTGATTATCCTGTTGCTCAGTGGTCCGGTTATGCAGGTATTAAGGGATTACGATTTACAGTCAAGATCCGGTCGTTCCCCTGAGTTTAACCGCAGTCGTTTTCCTTTTCTGGATCGAACGATTGATAAGGATGTCTGGGTCAATAAAACTGGGCCTGTGGATTCTCTCGAAAGTATTGAAAATGCCAATTTTCAGGAGACTAAATCCTGCTAGCAAAAGTTGGGATTTTGTACCAGAAAGCTGAATCTGGTTCTGCAATATTCGACTAAATTTTTTTTCTGGCTTTTAATTGTATCGGTTGTTATTTGTACGTACCAGTGATCGTTTTGTGCGTATTTTCGTGTTTTATTATTTAGCCTGGATTAGACGTCTGATGTTTTGTTTTTAAGGGGTTTCAGGCTGTTTTTAAGGGTTTTCTATGGTTTGGTTGATGGGTGTTTATACGTAGCATCTAAGGTTTATTCCCTAATGTTATAAATTTTGATTTGAAATAAAAATCGAGATTACACAATGCGCCGGGAATTTTATGAATAACTTAATAGACTCCATCAATAGTCTGCTTTGGGGCAACATTCTCATGTACCTGCTTATAGGGGCAGGCCTGCTTTTCACTGTAAAAACCCGCTTTGTTCAGGTTCGCCGGTTTAACCTGGCGATGAAAACCATGCTGGGTAGTCGTGCGACTGATTGTACTACTCATGTATCTCCGTTTCAGGCGTTTTGTACAAGTCTTGCCGCACGAATGGGGACTGGCAACATGGCGGGTGTTGCGGTCGCAATTACCATGGGGGGACCAGGTGCTGTATTCTGGATGTGGCTGATTGCGGTTCTGGGTATGTCCACCAGTCTTGCAGAGAATATTCTTGCCCAGCTCTATAAGACCAATAACGGTGACGGTACTTATCGTGGTGGTCCGGCTTACTACATTGAGAAAGCGCTGGGGCAGCGCTGGTTAGGTATTATCTTCTCTATCTCCCTGATTATTGCGTTTGGCTTCGCCTTTAACAGTGTGCAGTCTAACTCCATTGCTGCAGCATTCACCGGTTATGGGATTCCAACGGAAGCTATTGGTATTGGTCTGGCAATGGTGAGTGCCCTGATCATCTTTGGTGGTATTCGTTCCATTGCCAAAGTGGCAGAGATGATCGTACCGGTCATAGCCTTTGGCTACCTGGGTGTGGCTCTGGTGGTGGTATTTATGAATATTGCAGAGCTGCCAGCGGTATTCAGTCTGATCATCAAGAGTGCTTTTGGGCTTGAGAGTGCTGTCGGTGGCGGTGCGGGTTACGCGGTATCCCAGGCGATGCAGCAGGGGATCAAGCGTGGTTTGTTCTCCAATGAAGCGGGTATGGGCAGTGCCCCTAACGCAGCAGCAACTGCACACTCCAATCATCCTGCCAACCAGGGCCTGATGGGGATGCTGGGTGTCTTTATGGACACGATCATTGTCTGTACTGCGACCGCTTCTATTATCCTGATGTCCGGTGTTATGGACGGTTCCAGTGTCACAGGTATCGAGTTGACGCAGCTGGCCCTGGTCAGCCAGGTGGGTCCGATCGGTAAGCACCTGGTTGCAGCGGCTATTCTGTTGTTTGCTTTTAGTTCGATCATTGCCAACTATTATTATGGTGAATCCAACCTGCGCTTCATTATGGATAACAACTGGCTGGTGAATGGTTACCGCATTGCTGTTCTGGGTATGGTGATCTGGGGGGCAACCAGCAACCTGCCAACTGTGTGGAACTTTGCCGACGCTTCCATGGGGGTCATGGCGCTGATTAACCTGACGGCTATTCTGGTGCTGTCGGGTATTGTTGTAGAGGTGTTGAAGGACTTTGATGCGCAGGTGGCATCCGGTGTGACACCGGTATTCAATCGTCGCAAGTTCCTATTCCTTGATAAAACCATGGACGCAGATGTATGGACCGAGCACAGTTCAGGTCCGGTTGAAAACTCTGAGAAGGCGAAAGTTAAACGCACTGCGGCAGCAGGCGTTTAATGCTGATTTAGCTGGAATCAGTAAAGGCCGCTTTTTAAGTGGCCTTTTTTATACCGTAAGCGTTCAAGCAGGGGACAGACTCCCGTTAAGGCACGGCAGGTATTATCGTTTGCTTATCCAGAGGACAGCAACCAATACTTCTTACCAGACTCAATCACTTAGTTGGTAATTCTTGCCCGCTGCCGATAGTAATTGCATTACTATCGGCCAGTTAATAATCATGCACAACTTCCTGAGATATCCACTTTGCAGTATCCCTTCTTCTGGTGCCATTGACCCCAGCTCTGTCCATTGTGCTCCGGTGCCACTGCCATCTTCACAGACCACTAATGCCCAATTTGCGACTCACAAGGCGGAAGTTGTTCAGGGTGTGCAATCAAAAGTCAAACTTCCAGCGGCAGAGATTACTGACCATGCAGGTACCGCTATCGAAAGTAAAGCGGTTACCGACAGGAATATCCAACAGGCTACTGGTCAGTCGCTTCCCTCCATTAAGGGCGATCAACTGGATAAACCTGACCAGAAAGAACTTAAGGAAACGCAAGACCAACTACTCAAACAAGCCGATGAACTGCTTAAGAAAAGTAATGAAAATAAGGCGGTCACTGCCTCTCTGGGTGGCTTGAAACAGACGGTAGCTGAATTAAAAAAGAATCAGAACGATAGCCCGATAGAGGTGCTCAAGGCGCTTAAAAATATGGATTTCCCGCCCGCCCTGAAGGTCAAGATTACGCTTAAAAATGGAGAAAAGTTCAGTCTGATCCCCCCCGGGGATGAGTTGGAAAACCAGCTCAACCTGGGTCAGCTAATGGAGAAAGCCGTAGCGGTTCTAGAAAAGCATCACGATGAAAACTTCGCGTCATTCGATCAGGCCACCACTGACCGGGAAATCACCAACCTGAAACAGCAGGTCTCGGACATTGATCAACAAATCGGCGAAGAGGCCGCTGGTATTAATGACTTCGCCAGACTTGAGAACAGGCAATGCCTGCTTTCCATCAATATTCGAGCCAGAGTTCAGGATGGTTCAGTCAACGCCAGGCATATTGACGGTGGTCCGATACCTCAACAACAGACAATGGGCACTCCCCTGGCTGGGCCAGGGCATACAGCCACAACTGACCTGCCTTCTCAAACGAATCCTGAGGTGGGGCCTGACAATGACAGGCCTGTAATGCCTGAACCAACAGCACAGGAGCTGACAGATTCAAGCCCGGCTGATCCGGATATTTCCATCAATCCCCCTGATACTGGAGGTGATACAGCCCCCCCGGATGATCTCGATGTAGAAGTGACTTTCGATAATCCTGTTGTAGGGGGATCCGGGCAAGACGCTTCGCTGATCCCCGGCATAGTGCAGAGCCCTTCTGAAAACTTTACACCAGGCACAAGTTCACAGCCCGATGTTACTCAGCAAACCGGCGATACCGGTGAGGATTACAGTGAGCTTGATGGTGTCACTGAGTTGTTTGCCGAGTCAGAT
>NZ_JAHHPM010000468.1 GCF_024606345.1 Endozoicomonas sp. YOMI1 | reverse complement strand
TTATTGGATAACATCGAAAATGTGGAAGTTATTTCAGGACAGTTCCTTATCCGGGTAATGACAGTTGCCCGGCAAATTTAATGAGTGGTTAGAATTCCTATCAGGCGGCCATTCAGGCCGCTTTTCAAACTAATATAATCATTGCTGATTCCATATAAACGAGAGTACCTGGGTGTTCGGCTTTTCCGATAAGCAACTGCGCCAGTCCATCAATCAATGCATGATACGTGATCGTTATCGCTTGCGTGGTCAATTGCGTCGGCTTAAACGGGATGATGAGGCAGGTCTGGACCGGATCCGGCAAAAAATAGCGTCATCGCTGTTGCTGGTAGAGCAGAGACAAGCCGCTCTTCCTGAGATCCGTTATGAGCAGGCGCTACCGGTGATTGACCGGAAAGAGGATATAGTCAGGGCTATCCGTGATCACCAGGTGGTGGTGATCGCCGGTGAAACGGGCTCAGGTAAGACTACCCAGTTGCCAAAAATCTGTCTTGAGGCGGGGCGTGGTATTTTTGGCACGATTGCCCATACCCAGCCTCGCCGACTGGCTGCCCGTTCCGTTGCCAATCGCATTGCAGAAGAGCTCGGGGGAGTGCTGGGCGAGCAGGTTGGTTACCAGGTGCGTTTCACCGATCACTCCACAGAAACCACCCTGATCAAGTTGATGACTGACGGTATTCTGCTGGCTGAGATTCAGAATGACCGTTTTCTTAACCGCTATGACACCCTGATCATTGATGAAGCCCATGAGCGCAGCCTGAATATTGATTTTCTTCTGGGCTTTATCAAACTGATTCTGCCTAAACGACCAGACCTGAAAGTCATCATCACGTCGGCCACCATTGATGTCGAACGGTTTTCAAAGCATTTCGATCATGCGCCGGTGATCGAAGTCTCAGGCAGAACCTATCCGGTAGAGACTTTGTATCGTCCGCTGGAAGATCTCGAATTGGCAGGGCGTGATGCTGACCAGCGATTACAGCAGGGGATTCTGGCAGCACTGGAAGAGATTGACAGCCTTGAGCGTGCAGGAAAGAGTAAACGACTGGGCGATGTCCTGGTGTTTCTCAGTGGTGAACGGGATATCCGGGAAACTCACCAGTTTCTTCGGGATGCAAAACTGCCCCATACTGAAATTCTGCCACTGTATGCCCGCCTTTCTGCCGCTGAGCAGAACCGGATCTTCCAGGAACACTCCGGTCGTCGTGTTATTCTGTCGACCAACGTTGCAGAAACCTCGTTAACGGTCCCGGGCATTCGCTATGTGATTGATCCGGGCACTGCCCGTATCAGCCGCTACAGTGTCCGGTCAAAAGTTCAGCGACTGCCGGTCGAAGCCGTGTCACAGGCATCGGCCAACCAGCGTAAAGGGCGCTGTGGTCGTGTCGCCGAAGGTATCTGTATTCGCCTTTACTCTGAGGAGGATTTTCTTTCCCGCCCGGAGTTTACCGATCCAGAGATTCTCAGAACCAACCTCGCTGCAGTTATCTTGCAGATGCTGCGGATGGGGCTGGGCGATATTGCCGCGTTTCCGTTTGTTGATCCACCGGATGGCAAAGCAATTAATGATGGCTTCAAGCTGCTGCAGGAACTGGTGGCGGTGGGTAAAGACCGGCGCATTACCCCGGTTGGCCGACAGCTGGGACAGCTGCCGGTAGATCCTCGCCTTGGACGGATGCTGATTGAGGCGAATAACAATAATGCCTTGCATGAAGTGTTGATTATTGTCAGTGCCCTGGCGGCACAGGATCCCAGGGAACGCCCGCAGGACAAGCAGCAGGCCGCAGATCAACGACACCGTGAGTTTTATCACGATGACTCGGACTTTATGACTTATGTGAATCTCTGGGCAGCCTATGAGGAACAGCGGCAGGCACTGTCCCAGAACCAGCTGCGCAAATACTGCAATAAACAGTTCCTGTCTTTTATGCGCATGCGCGAGTGGCGCGACCTCCATCGACAGTTGACCTTGGCCTGTAAAGACCTGCAATTCCGCTTGAATGACAGCCCTGCCAGCTATGGCGATGTTCATAAGTCACTGCTAGCCGGCCTTTTGTCCCAGCTTGGCAGTAAAGATGATGAAGCGGATTATATGGGGGCCAGAAACCGGCGCTTCTATCTGTTTCCGGCATCGACGCTTTATAAGCGCAAGCCAAAATGGGTGATGGCTGCGGAGTTGGTGGAAACCTCCAGGCTCTTTGCCCGAACCAATGCCAGGCTGGAGCCCCAATGGATTGAGCCGCTGGCAACTCACCTGGTGAAGCGGAATTATTTTGAACCCCACTGGGAGAAGAAACCTGCCCAGGTGGTGGCGTTTGAGCAGGTCACTCTGTATGGATTGATCGTTGTCGGTCGTCGTCGGGTGAATTATGGTCCGGTAGATCCGGTGGTTGCCCGGGAGATCTTTATCCGTGAAGCCCTGGTTGAAGGGCACCTTGATTCCAAAGGCGTGTTTCAGCAGCATAACCTGGCATTGATTGACGAAGTGAATGAGCTGGAAGCGAAGTCCCGTCGCCGGGATATTCTTGTGGACAGTGACACGCTCTACCACTTTTACGATGCCCTGATTCCTGAGGATATCTGTAACGGTGCGGGCTTTGAGAAGTGGCGCAAGGGGGCTGAACGACAGAAGCCTGATTTGCTCCACCTCACCAAAGACTATCTGATGCAGCATGAAGCAGAGCATATCACCGTCAACAGGTATCCGGATCGCTTCCACTGGGAGGGGTTGGAGCTGCCCCTCAGTTATCACTTTGCCCCGGGTGAGCCGGATGACGGCGTAACTCTGACCGTGCCGGTCGAGGCATTAAGGTTGTTGCCAAAGCATCGTCTGGAATGGCTGGTGCCCGGGATGCTGTTCGACAAGTGTGTGGCCCTGGTTCGATCCATGCCCAAACCGGTGCGTAAAAACTTTGTCCCTGTGCCTGATTTTGTCAACGGTGCCCTGGAATCTCTTTCTGCCTGTGATGAGCCGCTGACCGAAATGCTTGGGCGGCAGCTGACCCGTATGTCCGGTGTGCCTATCCTCGAAGAGTACTGGAATAGGGATAACCTGGATGCGCACTTGCTGATGAATATCCGGGTAGTGAATGAAGATGGCGATGTTATTGGCCAGGGGCGTGATTTGCATCAGCTCAGGCAACAGTTCTCTGAACATGTACAGGATACCATCCGTAAGCTGGCGAAAAGTCATCTGGAACAGGAAGATCTGCTGGACTGGACCTGTGGAGAGCTGCCCCATGAGATTACCCGGAAAGCCGGGGGGCTGGTATTAAAGTCATACCCGGCCCTGGTTGACCAGCGTGATTCAGTGGCTGTTCAGCTGTTTGAAAGTCCGGCGATGGCCGATTTTGAAAACCGCAAAGGGCTGATCCGACTGCTCAGGATCAGGCTGTCCACCCAGCTTAAGTTTGCCTTGAGTAAAATGGCCAGATTGAAGGAAACCCGGTTGCTGGCGACGAATCTGGTGCATCAGAGTCAGCTGGAAGATGATTTACAGAGTTTGATTATCAGCGGCGTCTATCTGAATAATGACAATGGGTTGCCCAGAAACCGTGACTCATTTCTGGCATTGCTTGAGCAGCATAAAGGCGACATTGTGCCTTTTGCCGAGAAGGTTGATCCCATTGTGAATGAGATCTTTCGTATTGCCCAGGGGGTGAGTCGTCAATTGAAAGGAAAGATCAGCTTCGACCGGGCATTGGCGCTGGCTGATATCAAGCAGCATGTGCAAAGGTTGTTGCAACCGGGATTTATGAGTTCAGCCGGTATGGAGTGGTTAAGTCATTATCCCCGTTACTTCAAGGCGCTTGAGGTCAGGTTGGAAAAGCTGCCAGCCCAGGTAAACCGAGATCGGGCCTGGACGGAAGAGTTGACCGCTCTTCAGCAGAAATATGACAAGCGCCGGGAGGCTCATAGCCAGCATAAGGTGATCGATCAAAATCTTCAGCAGTTCTATTGGATGATTGAAGAGTACCGGGTTTCCCTGTTTGCCCAGCAACTGGGTACCCGCTTTCCGGTATCAGACAAACGTCTTCGTAAACTGTGGGAACAGGTTGAGGATATTTAAGCAAGGTTACTCCCTCGGGAAGTTCAGACTTGTCGTCAAACTGAGTCTCATATTTTCCAAAGCCATACAGCCCTTCGGAGATCCGTGTTTTTCCGGTTATCTTTACCCGGGCGCGGGATTTATCTTTGAATGAGTCAGTGTCGGCACTTTTATTTTCGTCAGAGATATTAAAACGGGCTTCTGCAAAACCTCCAACCTTTAGTGCCGGGGATTTAATCAGGGCTTTTTGCGTCTTTAAGGACTGCGATCAATCATATTCTCATGCATGCAGGCTGAATAAATATAATCGTCCTCTGGAAAGTCAATGGTCACTATATTCACTCGGTTATTGTGACTGCGGGCAGTGTTGGCGGCATATCGTAAAAATCCGGATGGGTAGCGTAAGGTTTTGACAAATGATCGCAGGCTGGATGGTTGACCGGGGATTGCCCCCTGCTTCAGATCATCCGGGCTTTCTGTCAGGGTCATCTGGGTAATATGAAGCCGGTTGTTTTTACGATGCACAAGATTGTTGGTAATACTGTCCAGAAGTGGGTAGGGGCGGTTTTTATTATGCCAGCGGTTGGACAGTGTTTCCTCGGTTGACCAGCCAGAAAATACCGGTGAATGAAGCGTGGATAACACAATAATCTGATATCCACTGTTCTGGAATTGCCGGATACTATCTGAGGGGCTCATCTGTGGGGGAGCAATACTGCTGCCAAAATTTTTATGTAAAACCTGAAATAATTCATCAATATCAGCTTGAATCATGCCAAAGGGCTCATGGATATGAAAAATGATGATTTCTCTGGGGTTTTCGTTTAAAAACCGCTTGATACCCATGATGATATTATCAATGGATGCGCCCGCAAGCCCATGGACAGTAACCAGATGGCCATTTATTTTTCTGGGACGTATATCCAGATAGCGAACCCCCGCCGCTAATTGCTGATAAGTGTCCAGCCCCTGGGTCACTGCCCACCACCGCACCAACTCTTTAAATGGCGTAAACAAATAGCTTTCAGAATAATAATCAAACAACTTCTTCAAATTTTCCCACATATGAGGGTCTTCATCGGAGAACGCTGTGATGTCATAACTGCCGCTGTCATGGGTACCCGGAATGCATATTTGATTCAGTGGCGTATCAACGCTTTGATAGAGTTCGGTCATCCACTGGCCGGGTTCTGGCAACGGGTCGTTAGCGTCAAAATCCTGCACCAGATTGATGCCGTATAGTTCGCTGATGCGCCCCGATTTGCCCAATTCGATACGGATCCCGTTCAATAATGAGGTGGGAAAGGCTTTTCTGAAGCTCCATTTTTTGAAGAATCGGGACTCATGAATGATCAGGCTCTCTTCCGGCTTGATATCACGGCACCACAGCTGGCCACGTTTCAAATTCATTGGCTTCCCATCGGCAGGAAAAATCGTATTCCCATTGCTTTCGATGGTAATGCCAATGCCAACATTGCTCGCCACTGCGGAGTAAACCCGGGAAAGTTGATTGTCCAGGCAGAATTGATCTTCCTGAAATCCAGAGCATGTTAATGATGTTGTCATTAAGGTCAGGGAAACGATCCATCGTGTAACCACGGTTAATTTCTCAAGCATGGGTCTGATCGATATATCGGCCCTTGATAAGTCCGGTTAATGAGTACTTGTTATTTGACCTGTCAGATCGGATGCCGTTAAGCCAGACAATCAGAACAATAAAAAAGAGGATAGTCTGCCGGGTAATGCCCGGCAGACGATTCAGGAGATCAGGGGCTGGTCACATGTCTGGTTATGACCATAACCTAAGCAATCATCAGGCAGGTTGTGCTTCTTTTTCATCGCGGATTTTATCGACAATGGCTGTCGTTGAGCAGTTCTCCAGGAAAGCCAGCACTTTTACTTCACCACCGTATTTATGAACAATGGGGGCGCCGACCACTTCATCCAGTGAATAGTCGCCACCTTTTACCAGTACGTCCGGCTTGATTGCCTGAATCAGATTTTCCGGGGTATCTTCATCAAAACTGACAACCCAGTCCACCGCTTCCAGGCCAGCAAGTACCGCCATGCGGCGGTCCACAGGATTAATGGGGCGGCCTTCACCTTTCAGGCGAGTGACAGAATCATCGCCATTAATGGCAAGAATCAGCCTGTCTCCCTGATTGCGTGCCTGCTCCAGGTAGCCAACATGGCCAGCATGGAGGATATCAAAACAGCCATTGGTAAATACGATCTTTTCGCCGTGAGCCCTGGCATCTTCAACGGCAACCATCAATTGCTCTGCAGATACGGCACCTCTTTCAGTGCCCAGTTCCCGGTTAACTTCACGTCTCAGTTCGGGCATGGAGACACTGGCGGTGCCCAACTTGGCCACAACAATGCCTGCGGCAATATTGGCAAGACCGGCAGCCTGGGGCAGGTTACAGCCAGCGGCCAGGGAGGCGGCAAATACCGAAATAACCGTATCGCCTGCACCCGTCACATCGAAGACTTCTCTGGCTCTTGCCGGGAAGTGAACTTCAGGCTCATTTTGCCGGATCAGGGTCATACCGTGTTCGCTGCGGGTAATAAGCAGTGCTCCCAGTTCCAGGTTTTTTAACAGTTGTTGGCCTTTATTGACCAGCTCTTCTTCGCTGCGGCAGGGGCCAACAATAGTCTCAAACTCTTTCAGATTGGGGGTTATCACCGTGGCGCCACGATAACGCTCAAAGCTGCTGCCTTTGGGATCAACGAGAACAGAAATATTATGAGACCGGGCCAGGCGAATCAGCTGCTGGCAGCCCTGCAGGGTTCCCTTGCTGTAATCAGAAAGGACAATAGCGCTCAGGTTGTGGATAAGCTGGGCGGCTTTTTCTTCAATAACATCGGGACTCAGACCATCAAAGGCTTCTTCATGATCCAGGCGAATCAATTGTTGATGCTGGGAAATGACCCGTAACTTGGTAATGGTCGGCACTCCCGGGATTCGGGCAAAGCTGCAGTAAATGCCTGCGGCCTCCAGTCGGGTCTGAAGAGCATCGGCGGCTTCATCATCACCGGTTGCCGCGATAACCCATGCCGGTGCGCCCAGTGTGGCAATATTGAGAGCAACATTGCCCGCCCCGCCCGGACGGTCTTCTATCTGCCCGACTTTGACTACAGGCACCGGAGCTTCCGGTGAAATCCGGGAGGTGGCACCGTGCCAGTATCGATCCAGCATGATATCGCCAATTACCAGGACTTTGGCCAGATCAAAACGGGGAATCGTCAATTTCATCAATGAGGTCCAGTCAGCTTAATCGCAGTTGCTTACCATACCACAGCCGTGCGATATGCACCTTAAAGTCAGTTGACGGGTATTTTGGCAAAGGCTGTGCAGCGTATGCTGGTACAACTTATGCCTCTTGTTTCGCGTTTCCGGATCCGGGAGCATTACAGCTGTTTTACGGTAAATTGGCGACTTTACCATAGATGTTTTCTGCTGCGTAAGTGAGAAAGAATATTAATCCTGTGACGTCAGATGGTCGTCGTGCTCCTCGACACCAATATCATCACCTTCAGCTTAGATATCCTGGCATTTAGACAGGTATTTTTGAAGTTTATTATTCTGTGAGTCTTTAAGTTCAGTAGCGTATTGAGGGTTTTGTTCAAGTAGTATTTTAAGGCTGGCTGTATCATTACGCTGGATCAGCAAAGCGATTTCTTTGGCAAGGGATTGTGTGCTTTCCAAGGGGGTTTCAAGTTTATAAGAGCTTTCTGGGGCTACTGTTGGTGACGGTTGAGCTAATTCAGATGGTGGGGGTTCTTTGGGTTTTGAAGATCTTGCCTCTTTCGCGCGCAACAGCAACATCTTTTCCAGATGATTTAAGATATGGGTTTGAAATTTTGCCAGGTTTTCTGATTGAACTTCATTTGTTCTTGGGAAATGAGTTACCCCTGCCGGGTCCAGCTGAGCCCTTTTGAGCAACCCATGGTAGGGGTGGCTTTCAGCCATGGACTTTGAGAATGAGGTGATTAATTTGAAGGGTGGGATGTGACCGGGTTGTGTTTTGCCACAGGGAACAATAAGCGTTTTATCCCGGATTTTCCATAATCCCAACGTTTTGAAAAGTATGGCAAGGTCACAATTATTATCGTCACTGGTATCAGGGCAGGTTGAGTCAGCGCCTTTGGGTGAATTGGATATTGAGTCAGTAACTGTACTTTCGGTTTGAGCCTGAGCACGCTTCGGGGGCGCAGAATGATCATAAAAAGTACAAATTGTAGAAAGCAATGCCCCAATAAAATCTGTAGCGGTAGAAGCTGTTTTAAAAGGGTCGTCAGGTATAAAAAACGTAACACCCTGGTGGGAGATGGTCTCAGTAATTATTCCGTTTCCTGAATCAGGTTGGAAAAGGCACGATATTTGAAATGTATCATGTTCCCAGAACATTTTTCTTACGTCCGTTTTATCAGGTGAAAATAATTCTGCCATTAAAACGTGCTTTGGTATGTTGGAGACTCTGCGGGTTGCCATATTCAATGTACCTGACAGAAAAGCCTCGGCAATGTGTGCCGGGTTTTCCTTGTCAAACCTACCCAGTTGAATTGATCGGACTATCAACGCTCTCCTGCATTTGGTCATGAAATCGATGAGTTCTTGATAGATTAAATTTTTTGGGTATTTAGTCGAGATGTCTTGCCATTCCCGAATACATTCTTTCAACTCGTTGGGAACAGAACTTTCAGTAATATCATTATTTTGGGTGTTATTTAGCTGTATAGAAGAACCGGAGCCTGAAGAGGCAAGCATTGTAGTGTATGAACTACTGTCACAGGTAAGAACAGCTCTTGCTTCAATGTTAGTGGTCTTGGTGGATGTTATGTCATTTGAACCTGACTGACTGGATGTATGAGTCTGACATTCTGCAACTGTTCTGTGGGAAGGAAAAACGCATTTGGAGCTATCGGTAGCGGGTGCTAAAGGCTGAGTTAACTGACTTGTGGAAGGTACTGGTGAAAAGCCTGCCGGGTCAGTGCTTCGATATGTTTCCATTGAAAATCCCTGTTTTGGCTCAAGATATAACCAGGTAGGATTAAAAAAGGGAGTAAAAGTTCCATTTTCTCCCTGTGTAATATTTTAAACTTGCTCTTCGGCAACAGGCGGTTCATCCTGAAACTGCATCTTGTGCAGTTTGGCGTAATGTTCGCCTTTCGCCAGCAGTTCAGTATGAGTACCCCGTTCAATAATTCGGCCATGCTCCATCATCAGGATGCAGTCGGCATTTTCAATGGTTGAGAGGCGGTGGGCAATCACCAGGGTGGTACGGTCTTTCATGATGCTATCCAGGGCTGCCTGAATATGGCGCTCGGATTCCGTATCCAGGGCTGAGGTTGCTTCATCCAGAATCAGGATTGGGGCATCTTTAAGAACCGCACGGGCAATGGCCAGACGCTGACGCTGGCCACCGGAGAGGAGAACGCCATCTTCGCCAACAATCGTGTGAATACCATCCGACATGTCTTTGATGAACTCTGTGGCATGGGCCGCTTCTGCGGCCAGCCGGATATCTTCCTCATCTGCGGCATCCCCCAGGGCACCATAGGCAATATTTCTGGCGACGGTATCATTGAACAGGGTGATGTTTTGGCTGACCAGGGCAATATGGCCGCGCAGGTTTCTCAATTCAAAGTCATTCAGGGGGACACCGTCAATCAGGATATCGCCTTCGGTATGGTTATAGAACCTGGGAACAAGATTGGCGAGTGTGCTCTTGCCGGAACCGGATCGACCCACCAGGGCGTAGGTTTGTCCGGGTTCAATGGTGAAGTTGATGTCCTTCAATGCGGGTGATTCAGCACCAGAATAGGTAAAACCTATCTGCTTGAATTCAACACAGCCAGTTACCCGGTCACAGGTGTACTGGCCATTATTGGCTTCTGGTGTTTCATCCATCATGGCGAAAATACTTTCCGCAGCCGCTATGCCTTTCTGGATATTGGCATTCACTTCACTGAGCTGGCGGATCGGCTTTGGTAACAGGGCTGCTGCCGTCACATAACCGACCAGTATTGCTGTGGTTGAGTCGCCTTTGACAAACAAAACCATAAACAGCAAAAGAGCAAGGGCTATGGAGACAATGAATTGCAGAACCGGCGTATGGACGGAGCCCGCTTTGGCCAGTTTAAGGTTCTGGCGGGTATTGGCTGCACTGGAAGCACGGAAGCGATCACATTCATAACCTTCACCACCAAACCCCCTGACTTCCCGATAGCCATAAATGGTTTCCGAGGTCACATGGGTCAGGTCCCCCATGGAATTTTGAATATTTCTGCTGATCCTGCGGAAACGTTTGCTGGCATAGGCAACCACCAGGGCGATGATTGGCAATGCGGCAATAAATATCAGGGTCATCTTCCAGCTGGTGTAAAACAGGAAACCGAGCAGGAAGACAACGGTCAACCCTTCCCGGACGGCAACACGAATGGCATCGGTAGCCGCGGAAGTCACCAGGCTGACGTTATAGGTAATGCGGGCAATCAAGTGACCGGAATTGTTGTTATCAAAGAATACATTGGGCAGGTTGACCATGCGCTCGAACATCTCGGTTCTCAGATCATGGATAACAAAGTTGGCGACCTTGGAGATGTAGTAATTACCCAGATAAGAGCCGATGCCCCGAACGATGGCGATAATGACCATCAGTGCCGGGATCAGCCAGAGTGATGTAATGCCTGAGCTGTAAAGCCATTCCCAGTCCTGCAGCAGGGTGACCTCTTCACCTTCCAGTGCCTGAACAAAGTATTCAAGAAGCTTGGCAAAGGCGGGCTGGGTCAGGGCAAAGATGGCCAGGCCAAGCAGGCTCAGGGCAAAATAGCCCGTATAGGGTTTTACGTAAGTCAGCAGTCGAAGGTAAATCTGCAGACTGCCAGCATTAGGGTTCTGTTCTGACATGGTATAGGATCATTTCCGGCTCTGGACAGGCGTTGCCATGAGCGTAAGTGCCACTTCCCTGTTAATTAAAAGATAAGTCTGGCTGGGAAGAACGTTCTGGCGGCATTTTCATAAAAAATAAAAATGAACCCGCGAGGATAACAGCGAAATCAGCCATTTAAAAAGCCTTTTTATCGAGCTTTGCGCAAGCGCTTCAGGAAAAATAGCAGGTTTGCTTATTCGGTTGCGGAAAAAATCTGACACCTGGATCAATAATCATGACCAGCACCAAGGCAAGCAGTGATGGAGGGGATTGATACGAATATTTTCATTCGCTATCTGGTTCGGGATGACCAGCCTCAGTATCGACAGGTTCTCAACTTCCTTATGAAATATCCGGGCTATGGATCGAAGTCAGAATCATCATCAGAATCAAACTCGCTGAAATCGGAAAGATCCGCTATTGAGTCTATCTCTGATCCCTGGTCAACGGATTCGTTACTGCTACTGAAGCTGACAGCGGAATCACGGCGCCCATTAACGTCACCTTTTAGATAGTCCTCCTGCTCAGAGATCAGCGCTGCCCGGTAATCGTCATCCGGGTTATCTGCCAGGGCCATTTGTTCAAGACCTCTGACAAACTCTTCAGGATCGATTAACGAAGCTTTCATACTGGCTGCCACACTGGCCTTGGCATTGAGAAAACTGTTATTTTTCAGACGGGCTTTCCAGAGTGGATTTTGCTGGACCGCATAACCTCGATTCATCAGCTCACCAAGAACAGAGTGAAACTGCTCTTCATTGAAAATCATGCAAATCCCTTCAGCCATATTTAATGAGGCTGGCAGAAAAGCGGTAATGGGATAATTTGCCTGCTCATCAGTGGCCAGACTATGAACATCAACATTATGATGAATAACCCGGTGCTTTCTGCCCAATGCCCGTTCATAATAGCTAACCATATTCCGGGTTCGGTTTGATACATTCCCCATATCCGAGTCCTCCCTGAAGATGGTCTGCCCGGATTCATCTTTTACCGAATAAAAATCGTTCTGCAGTTTTTTTTCCACCTGGTCATAGTAAGCCAGTTTCTCCAGCAACACCTCTTTGGATATTTTCCCGGCAGCAAAGGATTTTTTCAGTCTTGATCGATACTGGTCTACATGGCGGGTGACAACCTGGTCTGACACCAACGGTATGGGTAATCGGTCTAAACGCTCCAGATCCAGTTTCTCCAGGGGAAAAACCTCCATCAGCGGATCAATATCTGCGGTCATTGGTTGTGCCGCTTCGCCAGGCTCTGTTGTCGGCTGCGCAATCACCATAACAGGCACTGGAGATATATGATCAGCGTCGTAAACAGCCCATTGGCCATCGGGTTCTCTTATCAACAGCTGGGTATGTTCAGGCCCGTCACTGCGATTGCAGGCCTGTGTCTTGAAATAGAGACACTGGGCACCGTGTTCATTAATGTGTTCATTTCGCTGATACAGATAGCCATTGCGCTCAAGCTCCTCAAGGCGGGCCTGGCTAATTCTTAATGGCACAGACTGGGCGTATTGGTTGCCGTTGCGATCTACCCCTTTCAGGCACTTTTCCGCCAGCTTGTTGTATTTCTCTATTTTACTGCCCTTGTCCAGAGCCAGTTTGCTGTATTGTTGAAGCACCGGAATGGTACCTGCCTGAGCCCCCCAGTTACTGCTTTTTGCCTTGATCCTGAAATGCTTGGTGGGCCACCCTTCATCAATCAGGGTGCGACAGACCGGTTCCACGGGTCGGGTAAACAGTGCTGCACCGCGCTTATCAGCGGCCTCTTTCAGCTGGCTTAGAAGATCATAGGGAATCCCCTGGAGGGAATGCGCTGAAACCCGTTGCAGGCCGGTAATCACTTTGTCCCGGGAGGTATGTTCCTGCACAGGGTCAGCCAGAGTGATCAATGATTCACTGAGGCTTTTTTGTGAATCCATCCGACTCGCTGGTCTGTCACTGTTAACACCCTTGCCAATGAGGGTATCACTGCTCTCAGTGATCGGGGAAACCTGCCGGGTATTGGCAAAAACACCCCGAGTGGTATCGTTGTCCGGCCTGAGTTTGTTTTCTTGAGCTGGATATTGAGTTGGTGTATTTGTGGTAATGTTTTTGGCCATAGTAATCAGGCTTCCCCAGCTCATCCCTTTGCGAGCGAAACTTTCAACGTTCTGCATCGGCAATCTTTGCTCCCGTTAAAGGACAGGTTATCCACAATTTCTCATGGCCAGCATAGTTGGTGGTGGGGGGGTGTAATTATAGAAATGATAACTCAAGGCGTCGTGATATTATGGAAGCGATGTGGCCTGAGGTATACCCAGTGAAGGCTGGTGAATCCAGGGGTCTTTAAAGCTTGCGTCACAATGGCCAGATAGATAGCATTGCCGCCATTTTAATTGTCGTATTTCAGGCATAACAGGTTTAGAAATTGTGTACAAAAATGTGTACATATTCTTTAAAAATTCAGGTTGAGAGGTTTAGTAATCCATTGGAAATTAATAAATTAAGAAATGTTGCCATTATTGCCCATGTAGACCACGGCAAGACCACGCTGGTGGATAAGCTGCTGCAGCAGTCAGGTACTCTGGGCCGTAAGGACCAGGGTGCTGAGCGTATCATGGACTCCAATGACCAGGAAAAAGAGCGTGGCATTACCATCCTGGCCAAGAACACCGCGATTGAGTGGCTTGATTTCCACATCAATATCGTTGATACCCCGGGACACGCTGACTTCGGTGGTGAAGTTGAGCGCGTACTCTCCATGGTTGACTCGGTTCTGCTGCTGGTGGATGCCGTTGATGGTCCGATGCCCCAGACCCGCTTTGTTACCCAGAAGGCCTTTGAGCAGGGCTTGAGCCCGATTGTGGTTATCAACAAGGTTGATCGTCCGGGCGCTCGCCCTGACTGGGTTATGGATCAGGTGTTTGATCTGTTTGATCGTCTGGGTGCTACGGATGAGCAGCTGGACTTCCCGGTGATTTACGCCTCCGCACTGAACGGTGTTGCCGGTGATGACCCGGACAATCTGGCAGATGACATGACGCCGCTGTTTGAGATGATTACTGAGCGTGTGCCTGCACCACCGGTCAATGTGGACGGTCCTTTCCAGATGCAGATCAGTGCACTGGATTACAACAGCTACGTCGGTGTTATCGGTATTGGCCGTATCACCCGTGGTGTGCTTAAGCCAGGTCAGCAGATTGTGCTGGTGGATCGTGATAACAAGCAGCGTAAGGCCAAAGTACAGCAGGTAATGGGGCATCTGGGGCTTGAGCGTGTTGAAGTGCCGGAAGCCCGTGCCGGTGATATTGTCTGCATTACCGGTATTGATAAGCTGAACATTTCTGACACAATCTGTGATCCTGAGCGTCCTGAAATGCTGCCGCCGCTGACGGTTGATGAGCCAACAGTGAGCATGACCTTCCAGGTGAATGACTCTCCATTTGCTGGTCAGGATGGCAAATTCGTCACCTCCCGTAATATCCGTGAGCGTCTCGATCGCGAACTGATCTCCAACGTAGCGTTACGTGTTGAGCAGGGTGATGATGCGGATAAGTTCAAGGTGTCCGGTCGTGGTGAACTGCACCTGTCCGTTCTGATTGAAACCATGCGCCGTGAAGGGTTTGAGCTGGCGGTTTCCCGTCCACAGGTGGTGGTAAAGGAAATTGACGGCGTGAAACAGGAGCCCTTTGAGCACGTGGTGGTGGACATTGAAGAACAGCACCAGGGACCGGTCATGGAAGAGCTTGGCCTGCGTCGTGCTGAACTGAAGGATATGGTGCCGGATGGTAAAGGCCGTGTGCGTCTTGATTTCATCATGCCTGCCCGTGGTCTGATCGGTTTCCGTTCCCAGTTCCTGACCATAACTTCAGGCAGCGGTATCCTGACTTCGATCTTCGATCACTATGGTGAAGTCAAGGGTGGGGGAGTTGGCCAGCGCAATAACGGGGTTCTCGTCTCCATGGTGAATGGTAAGGTGCTGGCTTATGCACTGTTCAGCTTGCAGGAGCGTGGCCGTCTGTTCATTAACCCTAACGTTGACGTCTATGAAGGCCAGATTATCGGTCTGCACAGTCGCGATAATGATTTGACGGTAAACCCGACCAAAGCCAAGCAGCTGACTAACGTTCGTGCCGCGGGTACCGATGAGAATATCATTCTGACGCCGCCGGTTCGCCACTCTCTGGAGCAGGCTCTGGAGTTTATTGATGATGATGAGCTGGTTGAGGTGACACCCAACCATATCCGTATTCGCAAAAAGTTCCTGAAGGAGCATGAGCGTAAGCGTGCAAGCCGCTCGAAGTAATACTGCGAATAACTGAAATACTGTAGTTGCATAACCGCTCCTAAAAACTTGCTCAAACCTGCTCAAAGTTATCTAAACCTGAGCAT
>NZ_JAHHPM010000050.1 GCF_024606345.1 Endozoicomonas sp. YOMI1 | reverse complement strand
TGGACTGGACTACCTGAACGACTGGACGGAGTGAGGGCGAGACAATGCGACTGAACTGGAAATTCAACACCAACCCCCACGGACTGGCCAGCTTTGAATCTGCCGGTTGTTTCCACTGGATAGAGATTGATACCAGACCATCGGGCTTTATTGCTGTCATCGACTCAGACGGTATGAAGCTGGCCATGAAACCGGCAGTCAGTCCCAGTGCAGCCAGAGCAAAAGCCGAGGCTGTTTTAGATTGCTTTGATGTTCGGGAGGAGGCCGCGCAATGAGCAGAAGCAGAGCTAAAGCCAAAGGACGGAGAGAGAAAGGGAATTTTGCGCCGGTTCCAATGGATCTCATACACCACCCTAACTTTAAAAAGCTAAGTCATACCGGGCATAAGCTGTTTAATGCGCTTCTTGGGCAGCTTCGATTTTATAAGAACGGCACAAATAACGGCGATCTATGCGCCACTCATTCAATGGTTAAGGAATACATTCCAAGCAAGGAGACGTTACAAAGCGCAGTCGATGAACTTCTCTATTTTGAATTCATTGTTCTAACAAGACAGGGAGCCAGGTTAAGAAAGGACTTACCCAACCTGTATGGCTTTACCTTTTTTGCCATTGATGAATGTGGGGGCAAGCTGGACATACCTTCAACAGTCGCACCACCGGGAAACTGGCGAACCGAAAAAGCCAAGTATGTAAAAGCCACCAGCAGCAAGCGCAGAAAAAGGGATTCCGAAAATTCACAAGTACGGCAAACGGGGCAGGACTGGTACGGCAAACGGGGCGATAAATCGAAAACCGATGCTGAAAACTCAATTTGTGGTACGGCAAACGGGGCGAAAACGGCAATTTTAGACGGTTCACTGGTACGGCAAACGGGGAACTTCTTAGAATCTGCCATAGGCATATCTTTAAGCAGTCTTGAAAAGGCTGATTCAGAGGCTTTAAGTATGCGCGCGGTCGAAAGTGGTCAAGCTGAAAACATCAACAAGCTAGAGCAGTCGATAAAGGCGAAGGCAGGCACAGCCAAGCAGGAAATATCAAAGGAAGAACTCAAGCGCTTAACCGAGCAACACAGGAAAGCACAGGGGATAAGCCAATGATTCCAGATCAGAAAGAAGGACGGGGGAACTTTGATCTGATTACTTGCCAGGGGCGAACACCGGAACGCGGCCGCTTCAACATTGAAGAACTGACAGAGGACGAGATTCTTTACTACTGGGCCTTGCTCCAACAGGAAGCAGACACCAGAGCCAAGGAAGCCCGGAAGCAATGGAGAGTGATACCGGGAGGCAAAGCCACCAGCAACACACAATTAGAAGCCGATGGACAGATAAGCTGGATGTTTTAGCAGGCACCAGCCCTTTATTAACGTGGAGCAGATGAACAATGAGCGACAGCAACAAGGCCAAGATCAGCCGGTACGAGACAACGCTACTGTACGCAGCAACCTTGATGAACAATATTCTCTTAAACGTCGTGACCGGTGACACGCATTTAGTCAGAGCAGACGCGATCAGGGGAGCTGAGGAAATCTTTGAAGTGTTAGCCGAGGAGAAAGACCAACAACCCTCAACACCAGCAAAGAGCAAAGCCAAGGCAGCATAGGTACAATAGGCTTGAGGCTAACCACCTTAAGCCGGGAGAATGGCAGCAATGAGCAACAGAACCAAACCAGACTGGGAGGCCATCGAGGAAGATTACAGAGCAGGCGTTCTATCTATCCGCATGATTGCCACCAGGCACAACACCAAAGAGTCATCGGTCAGAAGCCGGGCAAGGCGTAACGACTGGCAGCGAGACTTAACCAGCAAGGTAAAGCAGGCCACCAGCAGAAGCACCCTGAAACCAGACGGCCGGTTTAGAAAAGTTCAGTCTGA
>NZ_JAHHPM010000467.1 GCF_024606345.1 Endozoicomonas sp. YOMI1 | reverse complement strand
GAGCCTTGGATCATAACAACGAATGTTGCGCTCGTTGCGGTTTTAATCAAGAGTTACTGGGACCAATAAGCGTCCATATTCTCCATTTTTAACGATGCCAGAATCAACGGCATCGTTATTCTACCCGGTTGTAAACTATCAGCTGCTATAGTTGTTCGATCAACCTATGCCAGAGAAACCGCGATGAAGGATTGTGTCGTCTTTTATGGTGCCAGTGTCACCAGCCGGTCCAAAACTCAGGCTCGGGAAATTATTGACCGTGCGATACATATCTGTGAGTTGCTTAGAAACTATGGTTTTCAATGCCATGCGGATGTTGTTCTGGATGACAAGCTGCATAGTCGATCAGCAGCATCCATAACCAATATCCCTGAAAAGTTTCTCAAGCTCAGCACCGAAGAACAGGTCAATAAGCTTTACCCTTTTCGTGCGTCTGAGCCAAATGAGCTGCATAAAGAGCTGGCCTGCTACTACTGGGGACTGGACAGTTTGAGAAACGCCCGCTTCTGTCTCTGGGATTTGACTTACCCATCGACAGGTGCGGGCTTCGAACTGGCAACCGCTCTGACCCTGGGTAAAAAGTGCTTTTGTTTTTCAGAAAACACCCGAATATCATCCACCGTGTGCGGCTATCCACTGAACTCCCTGACGATTAGTAACTATGGTGATGGATTTGAGCAACGGTTACTTGAATTCATAAAAGCCAGTGACCGGAATTTAAATATAAATCCCGGGGAATAGCCAGACAAACTCTAAGACGCTGAACACTGTAAAGAATGCTGTGACGCGGTTAAAGTAAGAAATTATTTAACAGTACAGTGCCACCATGGATATCAGCCATTTAAGAGAAGAGTACACTCAGGCAGGGCTCAGTCGGGACAACCTGAAAACCAGCCCCTTTGACCAGTTTGAGCTCTGGTTCAAGCAGGCTCAGCATGCTCAGCTTGCCGAACCCAATGCCATGAGCCTTGCTACCGTTTCTGCATCAGGTATCCCATCCCTGAGAACGGTATTACTCAAGTATTTCGACCAGTCAGGCTTTGTCTTTTTCACCAACTACAGCAGTAATAAAGCCAGAGATATCACCAGCAACCCGCACGTTGCCATTATGTTTCCCTGGGTAGCCCTTGAACGGCAGGTTGTCGTCCAGGGCAAGGCAGAAAAAATATCAACGCCTGAATCACTGCGTTACTTTACCAGTCGACCTCATGGCAGCCAGCTCGGTGCCTGGGTATCACAACAAAGCTCGGTAATTACCGGACGCAAGGTTCTGGAATTGAAGCTGGAAGAGATGAAACGCAAATTCAAGGAAGGAAAAGTGCCTCTGCCCGATTTCTGGGGTGGCTATCGCGTAGTGCCGGAGAACATTGAATTCTGGCAAGGTCGCCCAAACCGCCTTCACGATCGCTTTCAATACACCCGGTTATCCACAGATAAGGGCTGTGATTGGCAAATCGACCGCCTTTCTCCCTGAACCCCCGTCAGGTGAACTATTTTATGAGCACGTTATGAGTAAAGAAACCGCAGCACGAATCGCCGTAAGGGATGCGCTTATTCAACTGGTAGAATTGAATCGCTCATTTCGGGAAGCCATTGAATCGGACCATGGCTTACCTATCTGGATCATGGAAACGGAATCCACAAACCAACGGGCTCTGGCAGCGGGTATTGCCACTCGACTAACCTATATTCAAGAGCAGAACAAGCAGGAAACCGCCCGTTTAACCGGATTGGTAGGCGTCTCTGAGCAGACCTTACAACTGGGTGAAGAACTGAACCTCTGTCGTGATCAGTTTAAAACCGCCATCGCCAACTTTCGCAAGCTGTTTGGCGACAGCATTGAGGCCATTGAACAGGCATCTGATGATTTGCGGGATGGTTTACTGGGGGGACTCCAGGTCAAACACCTGCACTTTGTGCAATGTTACCGACAACTCAAGCTCTTTCCAGAGCCCCCCAGACGGGTTGGTTTCAGCTGGGCTGCAAGCCACAGTGGCACGGTCAGGCTGACCGCCGAAGAGGCGATTGACCATTTCAGAAAGAAATACATAGCCTCCGTCGCCGTTAATGAAGACATTTGCCTGCTGGAGAAAATGCCCGCCGAAGAAGTTGTGGTGATCAAGCGTATACTGGCTCCCCACCTAAGGGCCAATATTACCTGGCCAAAAGATATTCAGGTGCTCAGACAGGCGGACCCGGCATTGAAAAAACAGTATCCGGCACAGATTAACTCTCCCCTCCCCTTGTTCATTCAGCTGAAGCCGGGAGAGCCGTTACCGGAGTTTAACCGGATTCGTCCCTATGACCCGTCTGCCAGACAGGAAAGACTGCAGCGCAGCGATGCCCGTCTGGTTAAAATTAACGACAATCCCCATTCAAGGATATACCGTTATGCATAATGCTCAGGCGTCTTTTTCCCTGAGATAAGCTTCCAGATCCGTATACCCGCCAACGTACTGCTGACCATGAAAAATCTGGGGAACCGTTTCAACTTCCTTGCCGACGGTCTTGGACAGGTCAGCCTTACTGATCCCTTCTTCGTAGATATCAACGTATTTGAAAGGCAAACCTTTCATCTCCAGCAGCTGCCTGGCACGCACACAGAATCCACAGCCAGGACGACCAAACACAGTAAACCGATCCATTATTTATGCTCCATCAGGTTCATAGGAAAGCCCCCAGTTGGTTCAGATCAACATAGACCAAATGTTAAGGCACTATAACGCTAACCGGCTGACAAATGCAGCCTGCTGTTAACAGAAATCAGCTCTCTCAGACGTTGCCGGGCCTGCTTTTCTCCGGAAAAATTGCAGGCTGCGACCACCTGATGCCAGGGATGATTCTGGATCACTCGACTGACCAACAGCCTTGCATCCGCAGTATCTATATCACCCGCCCCAAGTACTCGAAAGGCCACTCTTTTGATGACATCAATGCAATTCTCATATTGCCTCTGCCCCTCAGTGAACGAAATCAGCTCTCGCTGATTATCGCCGGACAAAGCATAATCATCGCTGACCCGAATTATCGGTCCCATCATGGCAAGGATGGCGGCAACCACCTCAACATCAAGCCCTTTGAGTTCATCCATTAATAACCACCGCAACTGAGCCAGGCATTTCTTATGGGCCTGATGAATCAGGCGTTGGGCAGGGAGCGATAATGGCTTGAGCATCATGGCAGAATGGGTACCACTGGCGGCGTCTCTGGACAAACCAACCCGCACAGGCACATAGGAAGAATCACCCCAGAACTTCAGAAGGTCATCAGTGGCACCAAACAATGTGCCCAGGTAATCAACATGCTTATTTGAGGCGTCCTGTTGGAGTTTATCCAGCAGCATTTTGCCCAGCCCTATTCTCTGACAATCGGGGTGAACCGCTATTCTGATGACCCGGAGCCCTTTCAGTGAAATGGCTTCCGGTAAGCCCAGATGATTACTCAGTGACTGTGGCAGCAAATGACCTCGAACCCTGCGCCTGCCCTTCCAGATATCATCGGCCAGTGCCGAGTCAATGCCACCTTCCCTTGCTGCCAGGAGTACGGCAAGCAACCGTTGTTGTCGATCAAAAAGACCGTAAACCTCCATATTCCCGCCATCCAGCAGGTGGCGAAGGTCAACAGGACGTGTCTGGTAATGAGCCAATACCAGCAAACCAAACAGCTGAGTTAACAAGTCTTCATTAAACAGTAATTCTTCAGATGATATCTGCCTGAAAGTACACTGCTGCGAACGGATACTTTCCGGCTGATCAATGACAGCGGGCACTGCATTGAGCAACAGCGCCCTGAATACAAAGTCTTCCAGTGGATCCTCCGGCTGCCAGCGAATCGGCTCAACCATTCTTAGCTCGTGCCACTGAGGTGCTTTGCTATCCAGCACCTTCCTGAAGCGTATGGCAAAACCCCGTCCGGTGCCTTCGTAACCATGAATGGTTGTAGCATAGACAATTCGACTATAGTGAGTCAGCATTTTTTCCAGCAAGGGTGTGGGCATGGCAGCGGCCTCATCAACCAGCAACAACTGGGTTGCGGGCAGTGTCTGAACCAGATCGTCCGGAGGAATAAACTGAAGTCTGCGTGAAAGAGCGGCATGATGCTCGCCCAGCACTTTCCCGGCATGGTGAAAGAACACATCTGCGGTAATTCTTGAGGGCGCGGTTATGGTTATCTGCTCAACACCTTCCAGCAACAGCTGTGCTGCTGCGATGCCCAGAGATGCACTTTTACCTCGGCCTCGATCGGCAGTCAGAACCAGCGGGCGACGACGGTGTCCTCGAAACACCTTGTGTATTCTCCGAACCGCCTGCATTTGTGATCTGGTTTTACAGGGCGCAGTGACTGACTCGTCCTTTTCGCCAGGTGCTTTTTTATCAGGATTATTTTTAACCGCTTGAATCCGTACCACCCCACTCTGAGTCAGGAGAGATAGCTGATCGGAGGCTTTAATAATTTGCGACAGGCGCTGCAAATACCGCCCGGAGACATCCTCAAATTTTTGAGGATAAACCAACATGCGGCGATGTTCAGGATCGTGGAAATATTGCCATTGGTCCAACGCTGGTGCTAAAAGCACCATAAGGCCACCCGCACATAACGTACCACTGATGGCGCCAAACGCATCGACATCAAAGCCTGCATGGGTATTAAAGATAATGTTCTGATGCTCCCTGCCTAACCGGGACAGACACTTTTTTGCCGCAATAACCTCTATATTTGCTGCAAGCTCAGGGAAATCTTCGCCAATCAGCAGAACAGCCTCCCCTGCCAGGGTATGTGCCATTTCCACCATTTGAGTCTTACACCAGTCAGCATCGCCTGCACATACCAGCAGACGCCGGTGACTAGATAGCCTGGCGGCTGATTTTAGCGTTCGAACAAGTTCACAAGTGGTAGAAATAGTCGGTTTACTCATGGATATCAGGAAGCCTCAGGATGGGGGCTTCTTCGGGCGCCAACATCAAAACCATATCCCCTTTACTGGTTTGCAGAACCACCTGTAACGCTTCAACTTTATTCTCAGAGGATATCGGTGACTCTGTCGCTGCACCATACGCCAGGGTTGTCAGAAAAAGTATGGAGCTCCCCAGCAGCCAGTTTCGCATCCAACGCATTTATTCTCTCCAAATCGGAAAAAGTCAAAACCACTTTATGCTATACAACCGGATAGACAGTAAATGCTCTGAAGTAAGAAAAAAAGCCTGTTTAGCATCAGACTGTTTTCGACAGAGAAATAAGCAAAAGAAAAGCGCGAGGGCTTGCAAATAGTGTTTTTTCAGGTAATATACCCTCCGCCTGAAGGGACAAAAAAACACATTTTTTTATCCTTTCCTCTGTCGGAGCGTAGCGCAGCCTGGTAGCGCACCACAATGGGGTTGTGGGGGTCGGAGGTTCAAATC
>NZ_JAHHPM010000049.1 GCF_024606345.1 Endozoicomonas sp. YOMI1 | reverse complement strand
TGGACTGGACTACCTGAACGACTGGACGGAGTGAGGGCGAGACAATGCGACTGAATTGGAAATTCAACACCAACCCTCACGGACTGGCCAGCTTTGAATCTGCCGGCTGTTTCCACTGGATAGAGATTGATACCAGACCAGCGGGCTTTATTGCTGTCATCGATTCAGACGGTATGAAGCTGGCCATGAAACCGGCAGTCAGCCCCAGTGCAGCCAGAGCAAAAGCCGAGGCTGTCTTAGAGTGCTTTGAGGTTAAAACCGATATGCCAGAGCAGGAGGGCAAGCAATGAAAGCCCCCCTGCACTACAGAAAGCAGATGGAAAAGCGTTACCCGAACAACTGGCCAATGGAAGCCTTCACCTTCTGGGTTGATTACTACTGGAAGAACGGGAACGAACCCACCTATGAACAGTGGAAGAAGCACCAGGCAAGGCAGCAGGCCTACAACAAACACAAGGCAAACCGTGTTCAGGCATCCAGGAAAGTTGGCCTTGAAACCCTGAAGCTACTGTATGGCAAGTTGGAGGCTGACCAGTGAGAGCCCGACTGTTTACAGAGCAGGTAAAACTAGCCTCTGCCGGGCAGTGGGACAGCGTGTTACAGGCCGTGTGTGGGCTAACCGATGACGAGGTGAACCCACGCAAGAACAACATGCCTTGCCCTGCCTGTGGTGGGAGGGATCGGTATTCGTTTATGAGTATCGAGGACGGTAATTACATCTGTCGCCAATGTGGATCTGGTGACGGTTTCAGCCTGATGATGAAAGTCTTGGAGTGCTCATTTACGGAAGCGGTGGAGCATACCGCCTGTTATCTGGGCATTGAACGCCAGTCATACAGCAATCAGGCACAAGCGACAGCACAACTGGCAAGGATTCAGGACGCTAACCGGGAAAGACGACAGGAACAGCAGCAGGCAGAAGCCAGAGAGAAGCAAGAGCAGCAGGCACAGGCAGCACAGCGAGCCGCCTACCTTCTGGCCACCGCCAAACCAGCAAGCCCCCTGCATCCGTACCTTGTGCGAAAGCAGCTCCAGCCCCTTGGGTTACAGCAGCAAAGCAGTCTATTGCTGGTGGGCTTATACAGCCACGGTCATACACTGGTAAACATTGAGTTCATCAATCCCCAGGGTAAAAAATTCGGGCTCGAAAACGGGCAACGCAAAGGGGTGTATCACCGTTTTGGCGGGGATGCCTGGACAGTCTATGTGTGTGAAGGATGGGCAACGGGAGCCAGCATATACCTGATGGATAACCAGGCTGTGAGAGTTTATGCAGCCATGGGGAAAGGGAACCTTGAAACTGTCGCCCATATTGCCAGAGAGCAGAACCCTGAAAGCCGGTTAGTACTGGCAGCAGACAACGACACCCACCTGATAAACAACCCCGGACTAACCGGCGCTATCAAAGTAGCGGAACAAGTGGGGGCGCTGGTAATGCTCCCCCCTGCCGCAACACAGGCCAGCGACCAAGGAACCGACTTCTCAGACTACTACCTTGCCAATGGAGGGCTATCCTATGGCTCTATGTGATTCTCCGAATGTTGCTGTCCTTAAACCGGGCGATACAGCAGCCGCCATTCAGCAAGCCAACGCAGCAGCAGGCCAGCCCGCTATCAGTTGGCCAGAGCTGAAGCCCCTTAATGATAATCTGCTACCCGTCAAACCCATTACACCGGATATGTTGCCTGATGAACTGGCAGATTGGCTGGTGGACATTGTGGAGCGTATGGACAACGCCCCTTATGAGTATGCAGCGGTATCGGTTGTCTCTGCCTTGGGTAGCCTGATTGGTCGCAAGGTGAGTGTTCGACCAAAACAGTTTGATGACTGGACAGTTATTCCGAACCTGTGGGGTTGCTGTGTGGGCAGGCCAAGCCAGAAGAAAAGCCCGGTTATCAAGGCTGCAACCAAACCATTAACCCGATTGGAAGCAGCCGCCAGAGAGCAGCAAAAAGAAGACCTGAAGCGATACCAGGCACAAGAGAAAATAAACAACATGACAACCAAGGAGGCAGAGAAGGAAGCCGCCAAGCTGGTCAAAAACAAGAAGTTTGTCGAAGCCGAAGCCCTGTTGATGGATGACAGCTCAGACCCAGAGAAGCCCATAAGCAGGCGTTACATCGTCAACGATGCCACAGTAGAGAAACTGGGCATTCTGTTATCAGAAAACCCGTGGGGCTTGCTGATGTTTCGTGACGAACTTTATGGATGGATAGCAGGCCTTAACCGTGATGACAGACAGCAGGATAGAGCGTTCTGGCTGGAAGCCTTCAACGGTGACGGTACATTCAGTTATGACCGGGTAACAAGAGAGGATGTTTATATCCCTTCCAATACCGTGTCACTACTCGGAGGCATTCAGCCAGGGCGACTACTCCCCTTATTGATGAGCCAGCGTGAAGGATCGGGCGACGATGGATTAGTAGAACGCTTTCAGCTATTAGTTTATCCCGATGGCGGGGAGTTCAGGCATACCGACAGACAGCCCAATAAAGCCCTTCAGGAAAAGGCTTATCAGGTATTCCGTCGATTGGATGAGATTGAGTACAACCCAGAGGAAGAAAACCGGCTATCACTTCAATTTGATGAGCAAGGACAAGCCGTGTTTAACCGCTGGTACTGCGATCTGATGACCCGGGTAAGCGGGAAAGATATCAGCCTGCACATGGAAAGCCACTTAGGAAAATACCCTTCTCTGATGCCTGCACTTGCCCTGATATTCCACGTCATCAAACACGGCGACACAGGCAGCATAAGCAAGCAATCGGCTGAAATGGCTATTCATTGGTGTGAGGTATTGGAGACACACGCCAACAGGGTTTATTCACTGGCTGATGATCCACTGGCAGGTGCTCGCATTCTGAAAGACAGGCTCAAAAAGCTACCGGCATCCTTCAAGACAAAAGACCTCAGTGACAAAGGCTGGACAGGACTGACAGAACCGGCAGACAGGGACAAGGCTTTGAACTGGCTGGAGCTTCACGGCTATCTCTACAGGGAGGAAGTGAAAAAAGGGCAAGGCCGACCAGTCGTGACCTATCACATCAACCCGGCATGTATTTCTGACGAGGAAGAGTAAGCAGAAAACACGCAGGGTAGTACCCCCCCAAAACCCCCTAAAAGTCCAAATTTGATTTAAGGGGGGTTTTAGGGGGTAGCTACCCTACCTGTTTTTAAAAATTTCAAAGGGGGAACACCATGCTTATCAACGCTGAAAAACGGTTCGTTAAAACTCAGTGGATGGTAATCAACATTGTCGCTGAGTTTCTGGAAGTACCTGCATCCAATGTCAGGATAACCCGGTTCACCAACCACCCAGAGTTAGGCTTGCAGATTGAAGGGGAATACCGGAAACCCAGGGGGAGAAAGTGGCGCACATTCACACCGCTGGTAAGGCTCCATGAGAACCATCCGTACCAGAACAAGCAACGGACGAGCATTACAGGAGAGAACCAATGATGAATGAGAACAGCCAAGAGCTTACCAAATACCGGGACACCTTGCTTTACACAGCAACTTTAATGAACAGCATACTGGCCAACATCGCTACTGGTGAAACCTCACTGGCCAGAGCAGACGCACTTAGAGGTGTAGAGGAAATATTCACCGTGCTGGCTGATGATGATCACAGCGACGAGCTACACACACCTGCAACCACCCGCAGAGAGCAGGAAGCAGCGTAAAGGCTTCGACTGCAATAACACACCATGACGCAGACCGGATAACACATCCGGTTTGTTTTGCCCGTACAAAGGGGGGCACAGGGTACACAATGAACAAACAACAGGCAGCACAGGCAATCGCACTGTACCAGCAGGGTAACGGCTACAAGACCATTGCCAGGGTATTAGGCTTCAAGTCAGCCACCAGTATCAGGCGAGTGATAACCCGGGCAGGACTGAACGAAACCAGCCGGGCATGCACTGCACCGGATACCAGGCACCACCAGCAGGAACGAAGACAACAGTATTTAGCAGCCAGGCTTAAGGAATGTTCCAACGGTACACAGGGGGCACAAAAGGACTACAGCACAGACCCGGTACTATTAGGCGATGCTCAACTATTCGCACAACGACAGACAGCCCGTATGTTCAATGCCATAACCGATATGGGTTTTGTACTGGAATACATGCCAATGCTGGAAGTAGGCAGGTTAGACCCTAAGTACTGGTCGCCCTGGGAAGATGTAGACTTAGGGAGAATGACAGACGAGGAAGCAGACAGGCTATTACTTATCGCCAAGTCCGAAGCTGGTTTGTTTGAGGTATGCGCCTATGACACAAGCGGTAACTGCATGGAAACTCTTGGATACTTTGAACGACCTCAAGTCATTGACCTGATAACCGGCAAACAACCTGTAGACGAACTCAGAACCCAAGCGATCCAGCACGCTATCAGGGATGCAGTGATCAATAACACCGTGAAGCATGCACCGGAAGGATTCGACCACGAAGCCGCCAGGCTCTCAGGCGAGATTCAGAAGGCACAGAGCAGCCTACGGTTCAGCGGTTTTGCTCTGGGCTTTGCTTCATCAATGGCAGGCGTGAAACCTTCTCAGGATATGATCGACAAGAACAACCAGGAGAAGCAGGGACTACAGGACAAGCTAACCGGCCTGCAAGCGCAATGGTCAAGCCGGTATGGTGTGGACTATGAGCGATTCATTGAGAAGCCAGAGCAGTTAGAGCAGTTAGAGCAGTTATTGTTAACGGGCTGATTCTGGCCACCAGCAACAGTCATTATTCCCGTATCCCACTTCGAGGTGGGAGCCGACTTTTCTCGGACGATCGTAAAAAGCCAGAACGGTATAACTTACCGACAGTTTGTCGAACCCCCTCCGAACCCAATAGATGCCGGAAAACTTTCCGACATCTCAGGCTATCGCACCTCATCACATCTGATCCACAGAGAGTAACCAGCAACCCTTATCACTGGATTGCAGTACAATAGACCGGAAGCTGGGCGCATTGAGCCAGGATACACCCAATGACAAACACACACGGCATTTCTGATACGGAGTTTTATGGCAATCAAGTATCACCCCAAAGTGGGGAGTATTCTCATGTGCGACTTTTCACAGGGCTTTAAAGAGCCTGAAATGACTAAGAAAAGGCCTATTCTGGTAGTCTCCAGCATAAGAAAGAGAGGTGGACTGGTAACAGTAGCCTGCATAAGCACATCAACACCGAACCCGGTTGAGCCCTACCATTACCTTTTACCCAAGGCCAGCATGCCCCGGATGAAGGAGTTTCAAGAGAAAGAAAGCTGGGTAAAAGCCGATATGCTCTACACCGTAGGCTTTCACCGGTTGGATCAAATCAGACTACCCACCAGGGGAGCCGATGGTAAACGAATGTATTATCAGGACAGACTGGGTAGAGAGCAGATGCAGGCAATACGGAAATGCCTGTTAGCCGGTTTGGGTATATCTTAACTGGCAAAATGCTGAGTTATGCTCTATGTTTACACATGTTCCCGCTCTGCATAGCATCGGGCTTTCGAGACTGCATTCAGGTACGTCCGGTGCAGCCAGTCTTAGAAACGGCGATGACAAGCTATCTAAGACTGTTGATTCAGGGCTCTATCATTCGTGGTAGAGCCCTTGTCATTTAAGGCCTTCAAGCTGGTGAACCACGCCCCGCAATTGCAGCGGAGATAGTCGAACCAGATGGAAGCTTTTCTTTTTTGAGTCCAGTGTAACCAGCCCGAAAACCGTCCACCTCAACAAAGCAGATCGACGAGAAACCCGCACATCTTCCAGCAAGGCCAATCTACCCGGACCCGGGCAGATTGAAGCCAGGGCAATCAATCCATAACGGATAGATAGCTTTGGTTTTGTTGGTATCTCAATTCGCACCACTCCAGAAAACTCTATATCGGGCAAGGTATTTCTCGGCCTGCACACAACACACGAAGCCAATAAACAAGGTGCGCAGTTCGCACTATTGCGCACCGGCAAACCACCAGCAGAAGCACCCTGAAACCAGACGGCCGGTTTAGAAAAGTTCAGTCTGA
>NZ_JAHHPM010000466.1 GCF_024606345.1 Endozoicomonas sp. YOMI1 | reverse complement strand
GCCGCAGTAGGGCAGCCTATTCTCGGACAGCCTCCCAGGGTGTTTTAATTATTGCCAGGAGTTATCAGGTTCAGGGTGGGAAAATAGCTTCTGAATTTTCCGCTATTTCGCGTTATCAGTTGAAAATTTGAAGCCAAAGCATGGGCTCCAATAAAGAAATCAGGCAATGGTGATGTTTTGATGCCTTTGTTCTTTCTATATTGAAGAAAAACTTTTCCTGCCAGAAATAACGTTTCACGGGGCATTTCCAAAACTTTGATATCCATTTCTGTTAATGTTTCATCAACTTCTTCTATCGTGCTGAAACCAATAGATATTTCTGTGTATACCATTGAGTTGATGTACAGGCTATTGCTTTGGCTGTACTGTTCCAGAATTTTTTCTGACCAATCAGCCCATTTTTTGTCATTAGTCAACAAGTCGAGTAGAACACAAGAGTCGATCAGAATGCCATTCACGGTTCCCCCCTCGTAAGCCCCATGATTTCGTCAGTGCTCATTTGGGCTGTAGCGATTCCTCTGAATCGGGAAAATTTTCTCTTTGTTTTTGGTTGATCTCTTTTTGCCAGATAGAACCTGCCGTTTTCTTCAATAAAATCTATTTCACTTTCCGGTACAATCCCGAGTGCTTCCCTTACTTCTTTGGGGATGGTGACCTGGCCTTTTGTAGTAACTCTCATGGTTTTCTATCCCTTGCTTAGGGTAATACCAATATAGTAATACCTTAAGATGTGTACAAGAGAAGAGAAAAAAGAAAAAACATGATTGCTGCTGTTGTCTTCTTTGGTCTGCCCACCTCATTGGCCCTTGTCTATTTGGCTTTACTTCTGGAGTCTGGCCATTTTGAGATGAATGCTTTCGCCAATTTCTTGCAATCCTCGCTTCGGACGCTTAATTCCCCAATCGTTGCTGAAATTTTTCGCCTTGATAATGGACGCCATTAAACAAATCAAATTCAATTGCAAGACCAAACCATTTGATGGTTCAGCTCTTTTATTGATGCCCTGCCCGTTCAGGCAGGGCACTATTCCGATCACTTGGTCAGGGCAGTTTTGCTGCCATCAGAATGCCACTGATAAACAACAAAGCTGAAGTCCTTGAGGTCGCCCTTGCCATCAAAGCCAAGCTCACCGGTTGGTGTTTTGAAGTTATTGGCGCGCAGGCTGCTGGCAACTTTCTCAGGGTCTTCACTGGCGGTCAGTTTCATGCCATCGGCCATGACCTGTACCGCAGAGTAGGCAGGAAAGACAAACGGGCCGGTAGGATCTTCACTTCTTGCCTTGAATGCCTCCACCAGCCTGGCATTGGCCGGGTCCTGGTCAAAGCTCTTGGGCAGAGTCACCAGGAGGCCTTCTGAAGCCTCACCGGCAATGGCAGAAATATCCTTGTTGCCGACACCTTCAGGCCCCATGAACTTAACATCCAGTCCCTTCTCTGCACTCTGACGCAAAATCAAGCCCAGCTCAGGGTGATAACCGCCGTAATAGACGAAATCGACATCTACTTTCTTGAGCTTGGCAATCAGGGCAGAGAAGTCTTTGTCGCCGGCGGTTACACCTTCATACAGGGCGACGTTAATGCCAGTCTTCTGAACTTCGTCACGAACACTGGAGGCCAGGCCCTCACCGTACTGCTGCTTGTCGTGAATCACTGCCATTTTCTGTGGCTTTACGGCGTTAATGATGTATCTCGCAGCAGTTGGCCCCTGCATGTTGTCCAGACCTATCGTTCTGAAAATCAGCTCATAGCCACGGGTAGTGATGTCCGGGCTGGTTGAGGCTGCAGTGATCATCAAGACACCTTCGTCTTCATAAATATCAGAAGCAGGCTGAGTTGAAGAGGAACAGAGATGACCGACAACAAATCGAATATCATCGTTTACAATCTTGTTAGCAACCGCTACGGCTTGCTTGGGGTCACAGGCGTCGTCGTAGACAACCGCTTCCAGCTCCTTGCCATTGACGCCACCTGCCTGGTTAATCTGCTCAATGGCCATTTTGGCACCAATAAACTGCATATCGCCGTACTGGGCAACCGGTCCGGTTACCGGGCCTGCCAAGGCAATTTTGATGGTATCTGCTGCGGATGCGATGGATGCACTGCCCAGTGCCACTGCAGCAGTTAAGACAGCCATTTTTTTATTAAATGATTTCAGCATGTCAGTCACTCTTTATTGTTGTTTTTCATGCCTGAGTTTACAAAGCATTGGCCAGAAAGCGGCCGCCTTCCCCCGAAACTCAGGACTGCGCCACAGATTACGCTCAACACAGGTCGCCAAGCATTTTTATTATTAGCAATAGCTATATTAAGGATTTTTCCTATTCGATACAGCCCAATGTTAAGGTTTTTTTTATGGAGATCGCGGAATCTAACTGCCAACGTCTAAAGGTCGCACCTGTCCTATGAGGCTGTCCTCGCTACGGGGTCGCATAGGAGGCTGTCCGAGAATAGTCTGCCCT
>NZ_JAHHPM010000465.1 GCF_024606345.1 Endozoicomonas sp. YOMI1 | reverse complement strand
GATAGTGGAACATGGTGATATTCCAGCGTTGGCCCAGTTTACTCAGGAAGTTTAATAAGGCTCCCGGGCGCTCCGGGAATTCAAACCGGTAAACCTGCTCATTGGTTACCGCTTCGCTATGCCCGCCCACCATATGTCGAACATGGAGTTTAGCCATTTCATTTTCAGTCAGGTCAACCACGGGATAGCCGTGCTGCTGGAGTTCATTAACCAGCCGGTCGATGGGCATCTGATCCGGGTGGACCTGAACACCGACAAAGATTCTGGCTTTGTCCGGGTTATGGTAGCGATAGTTAAACTCGGTGATATTTCTGCGGCCCAGCAGTTCACAGAACTGTTTAAAGCTTCCGGGTTGTTCCGGAATCGTCACGGTGATGATCGCTTCACGCTTTTCACCCAGTTCTGTGCGTTCCGAGACATAGCGCAAACGGTCAAAGTTGATGTTGGCGCCACTGGCAACGGCCAGCAGGGTTTGGCCCCGGACCTTTTCCCGACTGACATACTTCTTCATACCGGCAATGCCCAGGGCACCGGCAGGCTCACAGACAGAGCGGGTATCATCAAAGATATCCTTGATCGCGGCGCAGATTTCGTCGGCGGTGACGGTGATGACCTCGTCAATACAATCCCGGCAGATCCTGAATGTCTCTTCACCGATCTGTGCTACCGCTACACCATCGGCAAAGATGCCAACCTGTGGGAGGACAACCCGCTCACCCGCATCAAGAGCCGCCTTCAGACAGGCCGACTCTTCAAACTCAACACCGATGACTTTGACGTCGGGCCGCAGGTACTTGATATAGGCGCTGATACCTGCAGCCAGGCCACCGCCGCCCACCGGGATGAACACTGCATCCAGGGCACCAGTATGCTGACGCAGGATCTCCATGCCAATAGTGCCCTGACCTGCGATGGTATCTATATCATCATAAGGGTGAATAAAGGTGTAGCCGTGCTTTTCAACCAGCTTAAAAGAGTGAGCCAGAGCCTGGTCAAAAGCGTCGCCATGCAGTACGACCCTGGCTCCATAGGCTCGTACCGACTTCACTTTGATCTCGGGGGTGGTAACCGGCATGACGATGGTGGCCTTGATACCCATCTCCCGGGAGGCCAGGGCAACTCCCTGGGCATGATTCCCGGCCGAAGCTGCAATAACGCCACGTTCTTTTTCTGCCGTCGTAAGCTGGGCCAGCTTGTTATAAGCTCCCCGAATTTTGAAGGAGAATACCGGCTGTAGGTCTTCCCGCTTCAGGAGAACCCGGTTATCCAGGCGCTGACTAAGGAAGCGAGCCTCATCAATCGGGGTTTCTATGGCGACATCATAAACCCTGGCTTCCAGTATTTTTCGTATATAACGGTGTGGCATGCTGTCCTGCAGGTATGTACGGTTAGTTTTGTTGAGTTCAGGCAGTGCTGCGAAGCCCCCATTCTATAGGAATGAGCTTCAGGATGGCACTCATCCAATTTGCCGGAAAATGGTGTAATATACGGCGCGTTTTCAGCCCTATTAACCGCTCAGTATTATCAGGTAACCCCATGAATCAGGACCAGCTCAAAAAGGCCACCGCCGAAGCCGCATTGCAATACATCCTGCCCCATCTCGAAAAAGATAGGGTGATCGGTATTGGCACGGGCTCTACCGCGCGCTTTTTTATTGATGCGCTGGCTCAGTGCAAGGATGATTTTGATGGCTGTGTCTCCAGCTCTGAGGCATCTACCGAACAGCTGAAGGCCCATGGTATTCCTGTCTATGATCTGAATACAGTGTCTGACCTGCGCTTTTACATTGATGGGGCGGATGAAGCCAATGAACATCTTCACCTGATTAAAGGTGGTGGTGCCGCATTGACCCGGGAAAAGATTATTGCGGCGGTAGCCAGAGAGTTCATTTGCATTGCCGATGACAGCAAAGCGGTCGGTGTGCTGGGTGAATTCCCACTGCCAGTGGAGGTCATTCCCCTGGCTCGCAGTTATGTTGGCCGGGAGCTGGTGAAACTGGGAGGGGATCCTGCCTATCGCGAAGGGGTTGTGACCGATAATGGTAACGTGATTCTTGATGTCTGGAATATGAAGATTCTGGACCCGGTTGCACTGGAACAAAAAATCAATGGTATTGTTGGTGTAGTGACCAATGGCCTATTCGCCTGTCGTCCTGCTGATGTGCTGCTGTTGGGTACAAACGACGGTGTTAAAACAATTACCGGCAAATGATTAAAACGGGTTCTTTGGGAGGCTGTCCGAGAATAGCGCCCGTCTAGGCGACCCCGTAGCGAGGATGGCAGA
>NZ_JAHHPM010000464.1 GCF_024606345.1 Endozoicomonas sp. YOMI1 | reverse complement strand
GGCAGCAATCCCCTGGTGGGTAATGAAAAAGAACCCGCCCCCCCTGACATCCCTGTGTACCTCGAACCGATCGGGTATGAATCCACCGATAACCATGGTGAACCGATGGCGGACGGGCAGGCCGGTATAGCAACAGGCAGCAACTCCGTGGCGAACACTGGAAAACCCACCCGACCACACAGCCCTGTGTACCATGTACTGACCGAACATGGGACTGACTCTGATGATCAGAAAATTCTGGCTACATCAAAAAAATGAAAATGCAGCGGCTATTAAAGCTGACAGAAATCTTATGGGATCGTTGATGGAAACTGGTGGCTTTGCCGGTAGGGTGCCTGTTTTGAATATAAGTTGTTTGTCGTGCAAAAAACAGTGAGGGCAAAATCATTTCTCAGCATAAAGAAATCTTAATTGTTCAGCACCTCACATAAATCTGGAGTTTTCTGAATTGTTATCAAGAGTGACCCGGAACAGGTTCCTCTTCAGGTGCTTTGGAACTGACCAATTCAGAGTGCTACTCGTCAAAACGGGATAAATACTCTTTTTCAATCCAGTCCGGACGGTCCAGTTGAAAATGCTCTTCCAGCATCAGCTCGGTGCTGGTCAATGCGCCCTCCACCCAGCCTTGCAGATCGGAATAAGAGTCACCACAAATGTGAATGGGTAAACCGGGCAGGTGGCGCATACGCTTTTGAATAGCCTGGCTCTTTTGTCCGAGCTTCCAGAAACTGTATCCTCCCCCATAGGGGTCTTGAGACCAATCCATGTAGGCCGCAGTATAAGGTTTCGGAATGTATTTCAAGCCATGAAGCGCCTTGAGTTCCTTTTGGGCTTGCACAACCTGGTTATTGGTGGCCCGGTTCTCGTTGGGAAGAGGACTTCGTCCCACAGGAACAAAGGGATTTTTTACTCCGGCAAACTCATCCCCCCTGGACAGAGGATGCCAGTAATCCAGCACCCGGCCATCGGTATAGGCTGCGAGCAACAGGGCGTTGGTGTTGCCAGCTTCACCAACAGGTCTATCCTCTTCTGTACCAAAATAATAGGACTGTTTGATCTGAAGGTCAGTCACCGACTTACCCCCTCTAATCCCGAGCACTTTCCACCAAGGGTAAGGGTAGCCAAGATAAAGTTTAATGGACGGTTTTGAAATTACTGAGTCAATGTCTGACCGTATTTCGGCGGTGCGTAAATGAACTGAATCTTGATCCAGTAGCTCCAGTGAGCGTTTCGGTAACCCTAAAATGGCGTGCCGGGCATTAACAACCATCCATGGACCATTCCCTGTCACACCTTTGGCAAAACCTCAGAGCAACGTCAGGCGGTG
>NZ_JAHHPM010000463.1 GCF_024606345.1 Endozoicomonas sp. YOMI1 | reverse complement strand
CCCCCGCCTGCAGGAAAATGGCGCATTGAACCAGCCCCTTTTCACAGCCATTGCACGCATGATTTACGGGCGTGGGTTACCTCGAATGAGTGAGCTGGACCGCTTCCTCAATCATCCCCGCCTGCAGGAAAATGGCGCATTGAACCTGCCCCTTTTCACAGTCATTGCACGCATGATGGACGGGCGTGGATTACCCCCAATGGTGGAGCTGGACCGACTCCTCAATCATCCCCGCCTGCAGGAAAATGGCGCATTGAACCTGCCCCTTTTCAGAGTCATTTCAGATATAATGCTACGTCGTGGGTTACCCCCAATGGGGGAACTGGAGCCGCTCCTCAACCACCCCCGACTAGAGGAAAATGGCGCATTGAATTCGTCACTTTTCTGCGCCATTGCAGGCATGAAGTACCGGTACGGATTACCCCAAATGAGTGAGCTGGACCGCTTCCTCAATTACCCCTGCCTGCAGGAAAACGGCACATTTAACCTGCCCCTCTTCTACGCCATTACTGGCATGATGCATGGGCACCAGTATCCCTCATTGTGTCAGTTGGAGCGACTGTTCAATCACCCCCGCCTGCGGGAAAACGGCGCGTTGAATCAGCACCTTTTCATTACCATTGCGGGCATGATGAACAATCAAGGGTTACCCCAATTGAGGGAGCTGGACCAACTCCTCAATCACCCTCGCCTGCAGGAAGAAAATGGCACATTGAACCTCCCCCTTTTCAGTGCCATTGCGGGCATGATGTACAATCATGGGTTACCCCAATTGAGAGATCTGGACCAATTCCTCAATCACCCTCAACTGCAGGAAAATGGCAAATTGGACCTGCCCCTATTATGCAACATGGCAATCACCATGCATGGACGTGGGATATCCCACATAATCGAGCAATACTTATAAGTTACTGCCACTGACGGACTGATTGTTAGCCCGGAACCAATCAGGTCGGCACGATTCATATTCCGCAGGGCCTGACGCAGGAAAGACTACTGCCCTTTATGCTCTCCTTTTACCTGCTCTCGCAACGCTCTCTTCAATATTTTACCCGTGGCACTGAGTGGGAATTCCTGAAAAATTCGCACATATCGTGGGTATTTGTAGTCCCCCAGATGTTGCCGTGCCCAGGTCTTAATCAATTCCGGTGACAGCTCACGACCTTCATGCAGAATCAGGCACGCCATAATCTCTTCAACGTAGTAATCATCAGGTACACCGATTACCGCTGCCTGCATAATATCGGGATGAGCCAGTAACACCTCTTCAACCTCACGGGGGTAAACATTAAAACCGCCACGAATAATCAGATCTTTCTTCCGGTCTACTATGTAGTAATTACCCGCCTCATCACGGCGGGCGATATCGCCCGTGCGGAACCAGCCATCTTGCAGCACCTCTGCCGTCTTCTCTGGCTTATTGAAGTACCCTTTCATCACGTTGTGGCCACGAATGGCCAGCTCACCATCCTGACCAAAAGGCAGCGCACTACCCTCAGCATCAACCACTTTCATTGTGACACCAGGGATTGGCCGTCCAATGGAGCCGGGGATGCGCGCCTGATCCAGGGTATTGAAACAGGCTACAGGTGACGTCTCTGAGAGACCATAGCCTTCAAGAATGGTGACGTTGAAATTGCCCTCAAATGTCTGCAAAACGTCCACAGGCATAGGGCCTCCACCACTGACACACAACCTCAACTTATCGGTAATGGCCTGCCGTTCACCTGCAGACAATTCAGCCTTAGCGCCATTAAGGGCAACATACATGGTCGGCACACCCGCGAAGTAGGTGATCTGCTCCTGCGCCAGCAGCTTCAGCGTTTTCAATGCCTCAAAACGAACCATCAATACCATGGTGGATGACGATGCCACGGCATGGAGCATATGGGCCGTCTGGGCAAAACTATGAAACAATGGCAAAACCACCAGATGGCTATCATTCACACCGGTCATCAATAAGGTCGAACAGATAAGTGCATTCATCGACAGGCTATAGTGAGTGAGTTCAGCACCTTTTGGCTGCCCGGTTGTGCCAGATGTGTAGAGAATCGCGGCAGTATCTTCCGGGCCTCTATCCTGCGGGTCTGCCAGTGCGCTGCCGGATAGCAATGTGGTTAGCGTGGGCTCACCTCGCCACTCATCCTGGTTAAGGTCTCCGGTAATGGCAAAAAAATGCTCACAGCTGCTCACCCGCTGAAAGGCTTCGAGTCCAAACTGCCCCAATGGCAGATCATCCGAACCTTCAAAACACAGATAGGCGACAGCCTGACTATCGGTAAGATGATAGGCGATCTCTTTTGGCTTCAGCAGAATATTCAACGGCACCACAACCGCACCGGCAGTGAGAATACCGTAATAAACCATCAGGAACTGGGGAATATTCGGGCAACTGACCGCCACCCGGTCACCGGGCCGGATACCTTTGTGCTGTAAACCTTGACCAATAGTGGCAGCCGTATCTTTTAATACCTGGTAACTGATACACCGTTCATCAGAAACGATGGCGGTTTTCTCAGGATAGACAGCAGCGCTCCGGAACAGGAAATCAGCAAGATTGGGCATGAGACCGACACCCCAGGGAAATAAAAACTAACTCTTCTCAAAAAATAGACACCAACCTGCGAAAGCTCAAACCGGGACCGTCAAAACAAACTGACCTGTGACGTGATGATGTTGTCAAAATCCATATCAATAAACGGCAGGAAAGGTCAGATGGCTATCAGCAACTTAATGCTCCCTTTACAGTCAGGGTTCATGGATCAATCAAGTCGGAAGAATCTGACTCAACATCATCTTTAGTCAGTTTCCTGGTAATAGTATGTGAAGTAGTTACAGGAAGTTCAGGCTGAGGAAGCCTGGATTGACAACAGTCAGCGGCTGAACGGGAAAATTGTCCCCGGGGAGTTTCTCTGAATTCTACTAACATCTCTTGCAACGCTTCAACTGCTGATTTAGCCATAGTATTACTGATTTCCTTCCTATCACGAAGTAAAGTATATTTATGCTGTACACTAAATCCCTGCCAGAGAAATGAAGCCATTTGCTGTCTATCCCCGAAGGCCCCGGGAACCGATCTTGATGGCCTGATATATTGAACGCTGTTTTCTTCGCCATCCAGCTTAGACCGCCTTTTAACAGTCGTTCTTTTATTCTGAAACCATGATTTAACCTGCTCTTCTGTCATCAGCAACTCTGAAGCCAGAAAAGATCTTTCATCGTTTGTCAGATAAGCACAACGTTGAAATGCTTTATTAAGTTGTTGAACTTTCCATTTAGGATAAATTGTTCGTTTTCTACGTGTTTCAGGCTCAAGGCTTGCTTGCCGGGAATTCGATTCACTGGTATCAGCTTTACTCATCATCTTCCCTGAAGAAGCTGATTGGCAAAGCCCTCCCGGCTCATCCGCAGGTCTGGTGGAAGTGACAGACCAATCAGAAGTCAAATGACCAGAACTCATACCAAGTCCTGACAGTCCCTGACGAACGGTGTGATAAGGGGAAAAAGCTGATGCCATTTCAGGCTGGTCAAGCAGGGGCAGATTCCTTGACACATTACCGACACTTGAAACTCCCTGACCAAATCTACCCGGAGGAAAAAAGTCTCTTGTCAATGACATCCCGGGTAATAAACCACCCGCAGAATAGACTGGCTGAGTATCAGGGTGAGGTATAGCATACCTGCCATAAAAAGTCGTATTTCCAAATTTTGGTCCACTGGCTGAACGGGAGTAAACATTTCCGGATGAGCTGACTGCGCCAGACAAAAATTTATCAGGTGGGTTATGAGGAAACTCTGTAGGATACATAAAATCAGCCAATTCGGTTTTGATAAATCCATACTAGAAGCTAGCATCAAAAAATCTAATTAACAGTAAAAGTTTTTCTGTAAAGCCTGGTGATGTTTAGTTGCAAGTTCATAGATCAATTTTGAGGGAAGAATCTGACTCGTCATCATCATTTAATTCCCCGGTTGGAGTAGTTGGAGGTTCAGGCTCAGGACTCCCGGATTGACCATAGTCAGCAATTGAACAGGAAGATGGTACCTGAGGAGCACCTTTGAAATTCACTAGCATTTCCTGCAACGCTGCAGCTGGTGATTGAGCCTTAGTAAGGCTGATTACATCACTCTCACAAAATAAAGCATATCTCTGCTGTGCAACAACCTCTTGCCGGGAAACTGAAGACATTTGCTGTTTAGTCGAAAGAGTCTGAGAAATCGCTTTTGATGCCCCCTTAGATTGAGCACTGAGACTTGCTCTGGCCAAAGAAGCCAGCCTTTTGGTGTTCGCTCTTTTATTCTGAAACCATATTTTCACCTGTACTTCTGTCATTTGCAACCTTGAAGCCAGAGCACTTTTATCAGTTCTTGTTAAATACTTGGTACGTTGAAATGTATTATTAAGTTCTTGAATTTTCCAGTCATCAAAGATTGTTCTCTTTTGAGGTATTTTACGTACTTTATACCCGCGACGTGATTGCCGGGAATGCAATTCACTCGTATCAGCTTTGCTCTTTATCATCTCAAAAGCAGCTGGCTGGCAACTCTTCCGCCCCACACCCACTTCCTTAGTGGAAGTGGATGTGACAGCTGGCTGGCAACTCTTCCGCCCCACATCCACTTCCTTGGTGGAAGTGGATGTGGCAGCTGGCTGGCAACTCTTCCGCCCCAAATCCACTTCCTTGGTGAAAGTGGATGTGGCAGCTGGCTGGCAACTCTTCCGCCCCACATCCACTTCCTCAGTGGAAGTGGATGTCCAACCATAAGGATAAGGAGGCCCGTAGCCAGAACTCATACCAAACTCTGCCAGTTCCAGCGGTCTAAAGTGATAGGGATTAAAAGCTGATGCCATTGCAGACTGATTAAACAGGGACAAACTCCTTGATACATTACCCACACTTGAAACTCCCGAGCTAAATCTACCCGAAGGGAAAGGGTCCCTTGCCGTTGACATCCCGGGTAATATACTACTCACACAATAGACTGGATGAGCATCAGAGTGCGCTACGGAAAACCTGCCATAAACGGGTCTATCTTTCAGTTCACAGTCTGAACGGGTGTGAGCAGGTCCAAAGCCTGAACGGGAGTAAGCAGATCCAAAGCCTGAACGGGAGTGAACAGGCCCGGATGAGCTAACTGCGCCAGAAAACACAATGTCAGATGAGTTGTGAGAGAGCACTGCAGGATCCATAAAATCAACCAATTTGTTGTAGGTAAATTCATACTAGACGCAAGCATCCAAAAATCTAATGGAAAGTAAAAATTTTTTGCCAAGTTTAAAAATGATTCCGCAGGTTTATAAACCAATTGAGTTGGAAGAATCCGGTACATCATAAACTTTGGTTAATTGACTGGTTGAAGTAGTTACAGGAAGTTCAGGCTCAGGACAACTGGATTGACGATAGTCAGTGGCTGAACAGGAAGACCGTTTCTGAAGTGCACCTTCTATTTCAACTAACATTGTCTGGACTGCATCGACTGGAGATTTAGCAATAGTACTGCTGACTACCTCCCTGTCAGTACGTAAAGTGTACCTCTGCATTACACCAGCTTCTGGCCAGGAGACTGGAAACATTTGCTGTTTGGCCCTCAGGTCTTGAGAAACAGTTCTTGATGAATTCATTGCCCCCATATATTCAGCGCGGTTGCTGGCAATATTTAAAAGAGCCTGTTTTTTGAGCTTCACTCTTTTATTCTGAAACCATATTTGTACCTGATCTTCTGTCATCCCCAAGTTGTCAGCCAGCTTAAATCGATCGGGGCCTCTTAAATAAGCATTATGTTGAAATGCATTATTAAGTTCCTGAACTTTCCATCTGGGAAAGTTTGCTCGTTTTCTACGTTCTTTGTTCCTGGGGTCAGCCCGCCAGGAGGACCATTCACTCGTATCAGTTTTGCTCTTAATGTTCCCGGAAGAAGCTGGTTGGCTAATTTCTCCTTCCACATCCGCTGCTCTGGTAGAAGTGTCAGCCCAGCCATCAGACCTAAGACCACAACTCATACCAAACCCTGTCAGTTCCTGATGGCCCAGGTGATAAGGGGTAACAGCTGATGCCATTGCAGCCTGATTTTGCAGGTACAAAGTCCTTGATACATTACCCACATTACCCACATTACCCACATTACCCACATTACCCACATTACCCACATTTGAAACTCCCACGCCAAATCTATCTGGAGGAAAAAGGCCCCTTGCCGGTAAAATCCAGGGCAATAAACTAATCATGGAATAGACTGGCTGAGTATCAGTGTGCGCTACATAAAACCCGCCATATAAGGGTCTACCTTGTGGTCTACAGGCTGAATTGGTATGAGCAGTGCCGGATGAGCTAACGGCACCAGCCAACGAACTATCAGGTGATTTGGGAGGGAATACTGCAGGATCCATAAAATCAGCCAATTTGTTGTAGATAAGTCCATACTAGACGCAAGCATCAAAAAATCTAATGAACAGTAAAAGTTTTTTCTGCAGGGCCTCTGGGTGAAAGTTCGTCGTCTAACTAACAAACCAGGATTTCACTCGGCTGAAAAGGTCACTCAAGTTATGCTTTCGCTCTGGAGTAATCTCTGACTGGGGACTGTGACTCATAATGATAAGCAGTAACCTCTTTTCCAGAGGCTCTTCCTGAGACTCTCCCGGGTTAACCGAGACATACTCAGCATCAGCACCTTGATGAAGAAGTTCACCCGTATTTGAGAAAACAAAACCCCCGTTTTTCTCGTAAAAGTGTCCTTCAGAGGTCCCCTCAACAGGAAATGCTCCTGTAAACCAGCTTTCTCCGGCACATTTCGCTGTATCCAATCCTCCTCCCGTATAATAAGGAGCGTTCTTTTTAATAACTGAATCGTCATTCATCAACATCACGAGGGTATATTCCCCATAATCACGGTGCCATCCACCTCCACGTAAACCTTTATCGGAAATGTAATTCCGAATTATCGACAACCGGAACATTTCCATAGACTCACCCTTCAATGAGAATTGCCGGGCCAAAACCTCTACACCTTTTATTGCCAGTTCAATCAATGCCTCATTACTGGTCACTAATTGATGTCTAAATTTTTTCCGATCAACAATCCTGCAGCGACAGTCAAACTTTACATTTACTTTGGTTTCTCTTTCATCAGGAATTAAATCAAGTATATATTGTGAGTCACCATCTCCTTTTAACACTTTTGAACAAAGCCTGGATTGCAATCGTGGACGACGAGATTCATCAACAAAATATCCAGAATCTGCATTTATAGCCTCGTTGGCATTTTGCAAAATTTTTTCATCAAATACCGGACGTATAGCCCGGAATGTATCCCCGAATTTAATATCCGCCGATGCCGTTGAAGCAGAGTCCTGCTTCGTTACAGGAGCACCCGTTGTTTGCTGTGAATTTACGTAATGAGCAGGGAAAATCATTTTTAGAACACCTTACAATTTAGCGCGCAAAAAACGTCAAAGGATTAGTCTTATGGGTTCTGATCATATGATCAGCAAATAGTTCAATTGACAGCGCTTCCGTCAAGGCGCTGCATGGACAGGCCATGGCCACCCTCGGTGGTATCGACAGCGTGATCAATAATGCGTGGCAGTGGTCAATCTGACCAGGGCGATGGCTATGGAGGCAACTACCATATTCGGGTGAATAATGTCTGCCCTTGCGCCTGTGCAACACTGATGTTTCTGGCCAATCCGGCCAATGTCGTCGACAAATTCAACCAGGCTTCTAGTTAGTACATCATTTCAATGAGTTTGATGAGAAACATAGAGCCTCAGGACGAACGGACTTAGGAGGTCAATGAAGGAGCCCATCAATTGCATTGAAA
>NZ_JAHHPM010000462.1 GCF_024606345.1 Endozoicomonas sp. YOMI1 | reverse complement strand
ATGGTCCGCCCCGCTCCCAAAACGGCTTCAAATGAGCCAAGATAGAATGAGTTGTGCAGACATCATTCATAATAAGAAACGGAGCGAACCATGGGTAAGCATACCAAAGCAAGAGCCAGTCAAAAAGGTCAGGTAGCTTTTCTCGGAATTGATCTGAGCAAAAAGAGTTTCCAGTTACATGGTGTTGATGCCAAAGGTCATGTGGTTCTCAAAAAGAAACTTAATCGCAAGGAACTCTTGCCCTTTATTGCTAATATGCCGCAATGCGTTATCGGCATCGAAGCTTGTGGAGGTTCACACTACTGGTGTCGTAAGTTAACCGAACTGGAACATGACGCTCGCATAATGGCTCCCCAATTCGTAAAACCATACGTAAAGTCAAACAAGAATGACGCTGCTGATGCTGAGGCTATCTGTGAAGCAATGCAACGCCCCAGTATGCGCTTTGTACCAACCAAAACTATTGAGCAGCAGGATATCCAGAGCCTGCATAGAATACGCAGCCAGGCAGTGGCCAGAAGAACAGCGTTAGGTAACCAGATCCGAGGTTTGTTAATGGAGTACGGAGTTATTATTCCAAAGGGAATATCCTATATCCGTAAACAGATCCCACTGGTTCTGGAAGATGCTGAAAACGGTTTAACAGTGCTGTTTCGTGAACTCCTCAACGAACTGTATGAAGAAATGGCACATCTGGATAAGCGAATCGAAAAGCTTGAGCAAAAGCTCGAAACAATTGCAGCTAATAATGAAGCTTGCAAACTTTTGCTCACCATACCCGGCATTGGGTTGCTCAGCGCTACGGCACTGTTTGCTGCGATTGGTGATATATCAGCATTTAAAAATGGCCGGGAAATGGCAGCCTGGCTTGGACTGGTGCCCAAACAGCAGTCTACCGGTGGTGTACCCACTTTACTGGGGATCAGTAAGCGGAGTGACACCTACCTGCGAACCCTGCTGATACACGGTGGTAGAACCGTTGTCAGGGTAGCTGACAAACACGACGATCGTCGTAATAACTGGATTAAAGAGCTTGATCAGCGCAGGGGCAAGAATATATCTGCGGT
>NZ_JAHHPM010000461.1 GCF_024606345.1 Endozoicomonas sp. YOMI1 | reverse complement strand
TCGGCACGACCGGCTTCCGAAGGTGTCAACGTCTTCTGAAGTTACGGATTCAGGTATATTGTTACCTGAAAACGGTGTTTTAAAATATCGTGACAGGGACGGATTGGCTCTAAACTCGAGTACTTCAATCTATCGAGCTATAATACATCTAAATTTTTAAATAAGGAAAAACCATGAACTCAAAAGTCGAAGACTATGGTGTTCAGCCTGTTGAAAGGCCAAAAATCAAGGCAACAAAGAAGCTTGATCTTTCAGGGGATACTGGGCGTCAAATCATAAAATCAGAAACAAAACTTGTTTTAAGAACTCACACTAAAACATTCAAAAAACTGGCTGACATGTAATGGATATTATCTGCTTTCCCTTTGAACGTGTGGTTGAGATAAATGCTTTCATTCTTTCAACTGAGCCAGGAATGAAAGGTAGCGTTGATGTATCCAAGTTGCAAGGAGCATTAAGCCGTATTGATAATGCAGTAGTTTACGAAGGTTTAGATGATGTATTTGAAATAGCTGCAAAATATACTGCATCTATTGCAGTTTCTCATGCCTGTCCAGATGCAAATAAACGCACAGGGTTAGCTGTTGCACTTGAATATCTTTCTCTGAATGACTATGAAATCACAGAAGATAATGATCTTTTAGCAAATGCAGTTCGAGACTTGGTCATTCAAAAAATAAATGAAACCGACTTTGCTGACATACTATATGCACAGTACCTAAAAGGGGTCAAAATATAACAAGTGCAGTCAAAGGGACGGCTCACTGCGTTCGCCGCCCTTGCTGCAGGCGTTATGCCCGTTATGCCCTTCATCAAATATCCTCTAAAATTCATCCATAAATTATATCCGAGTTGTTTGAAATGGCTAAAAAAGCAACACTTACTGATCTTAAAAAACACCTGAGAAAAATGACACAGAATGAACTTGTTGATGAAATTGCAAATCTTTATAAAAAGCTCAGTAATGTAAAAGAATATTATCAGTCTTCATTGTTTGATGATGATTCAACAGTTTTAAGTAAGTACAAAAAAGTCGTAGAACAAGAGTTTATTGCAACAGGGCGTTCTTTCGCACCAAAAATGCGCTTGTCCGTAGCGCGGAAAGCTATATCCGATTACAAAAAAGTATCAATTTCAAATGAGGGAATTGCTGATATAATGCTCACTTATGTTGAAGCTGGTATCGATTGCACAAATGAATTTGGTGACATTGATGAAGGGTTCTATAGTAGCATGGAAGGAATGTATGAAGATGCTCTAGATTATATGGACAAGGAAGGTTTAATCAATAAATTCAAAGACCGGTTATGGGATGCAGTAGAGAATACTTCCGGAATTGGTTGGTGTTTTCACGATACTTTATCTGATCTATACGACACTTACGTTGGAGACGGTGAAGAAGCAGAACAATGATCCTAGGGCATAAATCGGGTAAGGGCTGGTCTTTCTCCAGCCCTCCCCACAGCACCCGGCATGCGGGTCCGCACCGGGCGGTTCAACGATGGTGG
>NZ_JAHHPM010000460.1 GCF_024606345.1 Endozoicomonas sp. YOMI1 | reverse complement strand
CTGCGCGGCCCGGCCCGATTGGGCGAGGGTTTACGACGATTTTGCTAAAACCAAAGGGTTCTTGTCTTAATCAAGATTAAGTGATCGTAAAACAAAAGCCCGGCCGTCGCCGGGCATTATTTTTTCTGCGCATGGTGAATTTGTTGACTACTTTATTGGTATGATAAATCGACTAAAGAAGTCCCATAGGGGGTACGAGTGCTAACGAATACACCTGCTTCACTTCCGCTCACCTTGGCACCGCAGTCATTCCCGTCCAACAATGTGAGTGACATTGACAAACAGGGATCTTCGGGAACTGGAAAAAATATTGGCACGTCTTTTTCAGGCCATATGATCAATGAATTCTCAGAGGCATGTTCGGGTACACCGTCGTTAATGCCTGATTCCGACGATGTTGTTGATTCAAAGTCGACAACCGCCAGTGACGAGCCAATAGTTCGCCGTTCTGTTGCCTCTGCTGACGAGCTTTGCAGGAGAATCCGCCTATTGACTTCTTCAACTTTCAGGCCGTCCAAGAGAGCAAACATTTCGCTTCCGGTTATAAGAGAAGAGGATGCTCATGATCCTCAGCCAGATATGGTACGGAAAGGGTATATCCTGGATTTATATGGAAAATACGATTTCCGAGAATTGCGCATTAAACAGATACGGCAACATTTACACCATGCACTGGAACCATTGCTATCTCTGTTAGCTGATGACAAAAATGAAAACAGCGTCGGCAGGCATAAGAGGAACCCCCTTGTAGTGTCAGTCGATATGCGGGCTTATGAACAGGGAGAGTTACCTTCTTTAGGGCCCCATTTTGCTTCTCTGCTTAAATACGAGGCTAATGATCCCTCCTACCCCTATGTATTCTGGAACATTGAAACAGGTTGCATTACGGTTAACAACTTGCTTCTGATCCGTTCCATTATGCCGGCTTTTTGATTGCCTGTTCCGTTTAAAAAAACAGTGCCGCAAAACACCCGCAAACGGCCATTACCAGTAACAGCTTTTTCAGTGTGTCTGGCTTGGCCTTAATGGCAAACTTCACCGAACCTGCTGTCGTTTTTGTTCGGAAACCCGAATTTTTCAATTATATAAATCTATTACAGTTATTCTTTTAATTAATTTTGATGTTCGATGGTTTGGTCGTATTCTTTATCGGGTGAAAGGCACACTTTAAACCAGCAAGATGACCCAAAAGGAAAATCAAATGACTCAATCTCTGATTAACACTGTGATCAAGCCATTCAAAGCCACTGCTTTCCACCATGGCGAGTTTGTTGATGTGACCGAACAGAGCCTGCTGGGCAAGTGGTCTGTGGTCTTCTTTTACCCAGCTGACTTTACCTTTGTCTGCCCGACGGAACTGGGTGATCTGGCTGACCATTACGAGAAGCTGCAGTCCCTGGGCGTCGAAGTATACTCCGTGTCAACGGATACCCACTTCACCCATAAGGCATGGCATGACAGCTCTGAAACCATCAAGAAAATCCAGTTCCCGATGATCGGCGATCCAACGGGCACCATCACCCGCAACTTCGGTGTGATGATTGAAGAAGACGGCCTGGCACTGCGTGGCACCTTTGTAATCAATCCGGAAGGTGAAATCAAGGCCATCGAAACCAACGACCTGGGTATTGGCCGCTCTGCTAAAGATCTGGTTCGTAAGGTACAGGCTGCCCAGTACATCGCTGAGCATGACGGCGAGGTTTGCCCGGCGGCATGGCAACCAGGTGAAGAGACTCTGGCGCCTTCCCTGGATCTGGTTGGCAAGATCTAAATAATAGATTGTCGCTGATCGCCTGCCCGGACAGCCAGTCCGGGCAGGCTCAAAGGCTGACCAGGAATATTGAGTAAACCGTTGTCCAATATTCCTGGTCAGCTTTAAAGAGGCTTATCCGGGAAGCCGGATCAGAAATAGCCTGAGAAAAGAAAGTAAGAAACCATCTTTCGCCTTATCAATATCTTTTTACCATAAATAGGGGGCAACCATGCTTGACACAAATATGAAAACTCAGTTACAGAGCCATTTGAAAAACCTGAAAACAGCCGTTGAACTGGTGCTATTCCTGGACGACAGCGACAAGTCAGCCCAAATGGCATCCCTGGCCAACGACATTGCCAGCCTGTCTGACAAGGTATCTGTCGCTAAATCAGATAACAGCAATGAGCGCAAACCCTCCATGCTGGTTTGCTCAGCGGCAACGGGCAGTGAAATCCGCTTTGCCGGCCTGCCCATGGGCCATGAGTTCACCTCTCTGGTTCTGGCGCTGCTGCACAGTGGTGGTCACCCCATTAAGGTGGATGATTCGGTGGCAGAGCAGGTAAAAGCGCTGGAAGGTAACTACCGTTTTGAAACTTACGTTTCCCTGAGCTGTCAGAATTGCCCGGATGTGGTGCAGGCGCTGAACATCATGTCAGCCCTGAATCCAAACATTACCAATGTGATGATTGATGGTGCTTTGTTCCCGAACGAAGTGGACGAACGGAAAATCATGGCCGTGCCATCGGTTTACCTGAACGGTGAACTGTTTGCCCAGGGGCGTATCTCTGTGCAGGAAATCCTGAACAAGCTGGATACCGGGGCTGCCCGGCGTCAGGCAGAAGCTATCGCGGAAAAAGCACCGTTTGATGTGCTGGTGGTTGGCGGTGGCCCTGCCGGTGCCTCTGCGGCCATCTACAGTGCCCGTAAAGGCATTCGTACCGGTATCGTGGCAGACCGTTTCGGTGGCCAGGTGATGGACACCGTTGGCATTGAGAACTTTATCTCCGTTAAGGCAACGGAAGGCCCTAAACTGGCGGCGAGCCTGGAAGAACATGTCCGTGACTATGACGTGGATATCATGACTCAACAGCGTGCCAGCCGGATTGTGGCAGCGGAACAGGTGGGCGATCTGCTTCAGGTTGAGCTAGAAAGCGGGGCAACATTGCAGAGTCGCTCACTGGTTATCGCTACCGGTGCCCGCTGGCGGGAAATGAACGTTCCCGGTGAACAGGAATATCGGGGTAAAGGCGTCGCCTATTGCCCACACTGTGATGGCCCATTGTTCAAGGGGAAAAAAGTCGCTGTCATTGGTGGGGGTAACTCCGGTATTGAAGCCGCAATCGATCTCGCCGGTATTGTTGAGCATGTAACCGTTCTGGAGTTCGACAGCAAACTGAGAGCGGATGAAGTGCTGCAACGCAAGGCTCGCTCCATGGGTAATATCGATATCATTACCGAAGCGCTCACCACTGAAGTGTTGGGCGATGGTGAGAAGGTGACCGGGCTGCGTTACACCGATCGGGCAACGGATCACAGCAATACGGTTGAGCTGTCTGGTATTTTTGTTCAGATCGGTCTGGTACCTAACGCCGAGTTCCTCAAGGGAACTCTGGAATTGAGCCCACGTGGTGAGATTATCGCCGGTGCCCAGGGGGAAACTTCTCTGCCCGGCGTGTTTGCGGCCGGTGACGTGACCACCGCACCTTACAAACAGATCATTATTGCCATGGGCGGCGGCGCAAATGCTGCACTGGGTGCTTTTGATTACCTGATCCGTACGCCAGAGCCACATCATAAGAAAGCGGCTTGATGTCGCTACAACCATATCGTGACATAAAACAAGTAGTGGTGACATAAAACAACAACTTTGACAAAAAAGACCCCGGCAACAATACTTCAGGTGTTGTTTGACCGGGGTCTTATGTATGTACCGTAGAAAACTCGGAAAATCGAAGGTTAACAATATTCACCGCTTCGTTAGCCACAAAAACGCTTCCACCATTCTCACCGAATCGACACTTGAATTTCACGGTTGTTACCCACTTGAATACGACTATGATGTCATATCCTTTGAATCTCAGCCGGAGGGTTATGAGTATATCTATGAAAACAAGGTTCACAGGTATACGCCTGACTATTTATCTCGGATGAAAAACGGTCAAGAGCCGTATATAGAGGTTAAACCATCAAGGATCGCAAAGCGAAAAGATTTTCTGGATCGCTTTTACTGCATGCAAGAAGCTGCCAGAAAATCAGGCAGGGATCTGCTGCTGTGGACAGAAGACCACATTCGTAAACAGCCTTATCTTGATAACCTTCAGATTCTCCATAAATACAGAACTCCTGATGCTATAACTGCTCAGCATAGGAAGGTTTTGGCTACCGCATCTTCATATTCTAATGAAGAAATAAGTATTCATGAACTTGCTTGCTCCTCAGGTATCGAAATCTCTCAGTCTCTGTCTGTCATCTTTGACCTCATTGCAAGAAATCTACTGGCTTCAGAGCTGAGCGATACTGCTCTAACCAAAAAAACATTGGTAGGAATCAATCATGACTATTGTTCAAAGATTTACTGAAGGTACAGTATTCAAGCTCTTTCCTGTGACAGAAACTGAACAAGAGCTACTGTTGAGGGTTGAAAGTAGAACGAAAGATCAGCTATCTCTCACAAACTTGCTTCAGGGTGGAGTTGCGGTTTACAGAAGCATTGAAGAGGTTGAGTCCAGCCTTGCAGAAGGTCGGGTTGAGTTTGTGATTAATAGCCCGGACAGCCAGGATGAGTTTTCGCTTTCTGAAGATCTTGCGAGTCTGCCCAAAAAGCAAAGGGAAGAAGTGGTTCGTCGCTTTAAATACATATCAAGATTAAGGGCATCGGTAAAAACCTGGACTGATAAATCGTTAACCCCTCTGATACCGGCAATTGCTAAAGAGCTAAATGACTCTAACCCTCCTGGTTGGAGAACGCTCGCCCGATGGAATGAGTCTTTCTGTGCTAATGGCCAAACAGTTAAGGGTTTGTTCACTAATGCTATGAAACAAGGCAATCATACTGGACGACTTGGAAGTGCAGTGGAAGAGTTTATTAAAGAAGCCATTGATACCTACAAAACAAAAGAAAAAATTTCCATTCATGAGGCTTGGGATAATCTTGATGGGTTTATAACAAATGCTAATAAAAAGCTACCTAAAGAAAACCAGTTAAAGACTCCAAGCTATGAGATATTCAGGCAGAGAATTAAAACCGAATCTCCATATGAAGTAATGAAAGCACGGGAGGGCAAAAGAAAAGCAGATATAGAATTTGCATCCGTTGGCATGTCTCTAAAACTTGAACGTGCCTTACAGCGAGTTGAGGTAGATCATACAAAGCTTGATGTTTTTGTGCTCGATGATGAAAGTCGGTTGCCTCTTGGAAGACCATGGCTTACTACTTCTATTGATGCCCTATCTCGATCTATTACCGGAATCTATATCGGCTTTCATCCACCCAGTTTTTTATCATTAACAAAACTACTGAAATCAATAATTATTCCTAAAAATCATATTAAAGAACGATATCCCAATATAATGAATCCATGGGTATGTTCAGGAGTGCCAGAGCTTTTTGTTTTTGATAACGGAAAAGAATTTTGGTCAAAAGATCTTGAGATCGTTCTGGCTGAGCTGAATATTCAGACACAATATAATCCCGTTCAAAAGCCATGGCTGAAAGGTAAGATTGAACGCTTATACGGAACTATTAATAAGAAATTACTGATGAGCTTACCGGGGAAGACCTTCAGTAATATCTTCGAGAAAGGGGATTACGACCCTGAAAAGAATGCAGTGATTACGTTCAGTACTTTTCTCGAAATTCTTTATACCTGGATTGTTGATGTTTATCAGCAACAACCCGTTGCTAAAGGCACCATTATTCCTGATCTTGCCTGGAAAGAAGGCATTCTTGATTTTCCCCCACGCCACGTTGATCCGAAACGTTTAGATATTATTTTGGGCAGAACCAAATACAGTAAGCTGCGCCGTGGTGGTGTGCAGTATTCAAACTTGCACTATGACTCTGATGAGCTTACCAGACTCAGAGGCAAGATTGGAAGCTCGCAAGTTATGTATAAGGTTGATCCTGATGACCTTGGGCATATCCATGTGTTTGATGAATCTGAACGAAAGTACATCAAAGTTCTGGCTGTTGATTATGAAAACTATGCCAAAGGACTCTCAGAGTGGCAGCATAAAGTTCATAGAAAATACGCTCGTAAGTATATTCGAGAAAAATATAGGCATGACGACGTGGTGGCAGCCCGCGATGCGATTCGTGAGTTAATCGAGCGAGAGATTGATAATTGGGAAAACCGTGGCAGAAAAGGCAAAGCAGGCGCAACAGCAAAAGCAGCCAGATATGGCAAGGTTGCTGATGATTCTACTGGCTCAATAACGGGTATAGCCAATTCTCAACAGAGTAACCCTTCTTCAGAAAGTCGGGAACAGAACAAATCTGATGATAGTTTGAAAGTGACTATAGACAGGTCAAATTGGGTTACTACAAAAGGTGGAGAATGATGCGTCAGGAATTGACTGAACAGCAAAAAGCAAAGATTAAAGAGATTAGAAACACGAGAGTCTGGATGGACTTCCATCTGAGCGTGATTGATGAAATGTATGACTGTAAAGATCTATCAAAGTTAGATGGAGAACCAATTTGTATGGCTATTTATGGAGATACAGGCGCTGGGAAAAGTGAGATGATGGAGATGTTTAAAAATGACCATAAGCGCTATGAAAAGGTGAACTCCACGGTGATACCGGTTGTTTATACAGTGCTACCTCCCAAGGTCTCTGGAAATGGGTTGTTAAGGAAAATAATCAAATCTATGGGCCTTGGGATCGAAGATTATAAAGATTTTGAGTTTGATGACCTGATGGAAATAATCGTTGAAATGGTCGATAAGCTGGGTGTGGAACTCTTCATCATTGATGAAGCGCAGGGGCTTCTTGAACATGACACTCGGAAGCATCTTTATGAAGCCACTGAATGTATCAAGGCGCTGATCATTGCAACGAAGAGGCCTGTTATTCTTTTTGGCCTTCCATGGTGTATTACTGCGATAGAGTACAATCCACAGTTGGCCAGCCGTTTTCTTAGAAGACGTTTTCTTGCCCCGTTCAAGATATCTGATGAAAAGTCGAGAGCAGAGTACTTCGCATTTCTTGATGCACTTGATGACGCGTTCGGTTTTGAGAAAAAAGCGGGTCTTGGTGAAAGCAAAATAGCTTTGAGGTTATTTGCTGCCAGTCGAGGAAATTTGCGAGTACTGAGGGGGATTATTGACCAAGCAGCCACTTATGCAATATCTGAAAACGCTTCAATGATAACATATGATCACCTTAAAAAAGCATGCTCAGTATGCTGCCCTGCTTGCAATGCTTTTAATATAGAAAGCCTTAAAGATGTTGAGTTTGTTGAACTGGCAAAACCTTCCTACTGGGATAAAAATGCCAGGAGAGGGCAGAATCCTGTGGTTGAACAGACATTTACGCCTGGGCAGAAGTTGTCAGAGGCTTTGTCTGCATGTTGACTTATTTAATTTGAAAGATCCATCTTAAAGACTTTTTCTCAATTTGTGTCAGAGAGGCACTGACTTGGATCTGAACTATCTGAACTATCTGAACTGGCGGTGGTACAATGCGACGCTGAGCAGGTAAATGTCAGTTCAGATCTTGGTTACTACATCTAACTCAAACTATATATACCCCAATCCAGTCTTGAAACAGTAGAAGTGTAGGGTGTTTTTCTGAGTATACTTTGACATTCATCGTATGCAGTCCACGATATTCAGTACCTTCTTTGTTAACGACATTTTGGTAGTTAGGGAGGCCGTTACGCCCTCCTCGCTGCATGTTGATATAGTCTGTAGATGAGCTTTCGCCAGCCTGATTCTGATCTCGAGCTTCTTTTCCGTGATTCTGTTTTGTAAAAATTACCTTTAACCCATGATGGTTGTTCACAAAGTAAGTTGGGGCACTAACATGAAACTGAAGGCTTAAATGCTTGTTAAGAAATTTTGAGACAGAATGATATTTCTTCCACTCACCACCTTCCTCAAACTCACACCAGTAAGTTATTTCTGAACAGTTTTTGATTTGTGTAAGACCATCAATCTGTTCTTTCCACTCAGTTGGGATTGGCAGGAGACGTTGATACTCCAAGCTTTGCAAGTGCCTCATTTTGTAATTCAGCTTATTACCATCTTTGTCTGAAATATTGGGAGTAACAAAATAATCTGGCTCACCAGATTTGGTTTTTACGCTTTGATAGGATTCTGGAAAGTCAATAAATGAAAACAGGTTTTGCCCCATCATTGCATGATTTGCTGATGCCAGCCCTTGCAGTTTGGATGCTAGATCAACATTTAACCCCTGAGCAGTAATCTCGCTAGCTTCACCGAAGCCAAAATTGGTCCAGAGAACCCCATCATCATCTCCAAAGTCGATGCCAACTCTGACAGCCATATCAGTTGTAGTGCCAAGCTGATAATCCAACTCTGGAAATATGTGCTCCTTCATAGTAAATCGGATCAATGCAGCAGCATTAATAGCATCAGCTATGGCATTTTCCTTACTAGTGTTGAGCCCCCCAAAAAAAGCCATGAGTGCGTCACCCATGAAACGATGGGGATGCCCATCCAAGCTGCGAACCACCTCCACCGCAGCTTGCAAAATCCGGTTTTTTACAAAGGCTGTTCGCTGAATATCCATCAGAAGATTGAGCCTTGTACTGCCTTTAATATCAACAAACAGGGTCACAGCGTAGTGGTGTCTGAAGTCACCGGATGCTTTCAAATATGCAAAGTCCGGGTGAGGACCAACACCCTGTCTATTGACACCAGCTTTACCGAAATGAGGCCTAAGAGCTTCTTGGTAAGCAAACTCAACATCAGACCGTACGGGCATTGAATCTGAGGATCTAATGACCGTACCACTACTGGCACTTTCATACACCCCTTCCATTGAGGGGTGGTTTGTTGCCAGATTTTCTGCCTGATAATATTCGTCGCTGAAAAACTTCTTTGTTATTGAGCGTAGATCCGTTTTGCTATTTCCCAAAATTACTTTCCTTCCTTAATGCTAAGGGGCTTACCCAAATTTACGCTGTCTGGTTGGTATAGGGGCTGCAGTTCAGCTGCCCCAATTAATATCAGTAGCAGTGCTCCAGCAAAAATCAGTATCTTTATGTACTTTTTGGCAGCGCTTAAATTGAGAAATTTATCCCTTGTAATCTGAGCCAGAACGAACGATTGATAAGACAGGTCCTCAAGTATTTCAGAAGGCTTGCGTTCTGCAACCGCTTTTGCATATCCCGCTGCGCCGCCGTTGAAATTTGCTACTAAAGGGAATCCGATAAGCGACTCATTTGCACCTGGTGTTGTATCAGGAAAAATGACATGAAATGAATGCCAAATTGACATTAGCAGGCTTCCAGCAGAGACAATTCCCAGTAGCCCTAAAATGGTCTGGTACAAGGGGTGGGAATGTAGACTTAGTATCATAGAAGCGTGAGTCATCAGCATTGCGAATGCTGCTGCGCTGAAAGAGAGAATTACACCTGCTTTGGTGTTAGCAGAGGAAATATAAATATCAAAGCGCTTGATTACCTCCCACTGGATGGCTACTCGGCTATCGTTCGTCTGTTCTTTCATGATCCTTGATTATTTCGTTTGGCAATTCAACTTGCGTACTGGTATATACAACATAAATAGTGATGCTTTGTATGCTATTAGTCGTACATTGAGTCAAATCTCTTAAATTTCAAGGTGGATCTAACTGATAAATTACCGCGATTAAAACACGACAAACTGCACAAGATCAATCTAACTGCCCGCATACTGCAGGGCGATCTCATTTGGCACTAACTTTCAAATAATTCCTTGAAGCAGTAGTGTTCTGTATTCGTCATCCGCTGCCGCCATGATGCGCTTGTTCTTGATTCCAAGCTTTAAAGTAGCCTCCTGCTTCAGCAAGTTCAGAGCCATTTGTCTAAATATCGCCATATTTTCTGGGCCAAAGCCCTTTCTAATACGACATTCGTCTTCTCTAAAGCCAATGTCGAGCACCCAGTGCAGGTTGTTCTCCACGGACCAATGAGATCGCACTGAATTCATGAAGTGCTCGGCATCTGTGGTTAGGCTGGAAATAAAATATCGACGCTCAATACTTACCTGATCGCCTTCATGACGCTCACCTTCAACAACCCCTATCATGGCGAGATCTTTCCAGTCTTCACGCTGGACAAGCCAATGAATATCGGCACTTGTCCAACAGCGACGTATTTCTATTCGTCCATGACCCTTTTCTACCGTTTCATGAAAACTTGCGTTTTCAGGTAGCTTTTCCTTTGTCGCCAGATCATCAAGATAAAGCTTGATATCATCGTGCAGGTGCTGCTGGTTTCCTTTCACAGCCAGCAGGTAGTGAGCGTTTTTATCTCTGATTTTTTCAGCGATCGCTCTTTGACAGCCCATAGCGTCAGTGCTGACAATACACCCGCTGATTTCTAACATATCGAGAAGTGCTGGAATGGCGGTTATCTCATTAGACTTGGCTGCTGTTTTAAGCTGTCCAAGCACCATGCCTGTTTGGCTGGCCCACGCGTTAACCATGTGAATGGCGGCCTTGTTATCACCTTTATCGTATGAGCGTCGTAGTGTTTTTCCATCAATAGCGATGACTTCATCATGAGTACGCTCAGCAATTTGTTTAACCCAGGTTATAAAACATTGGCGGAACTCATCTGGATCAAGTCGTTCAAAAACTCGAATAAATGTGTGATGAGATGGGACGCCATGAGGCAGAGGGATATAAAGCTTTAGCCAGGACTTCTTTTTCTTGGCAAGTTCTGAGACCATCTTCCAATCTTCAGCGCCACACGTGATCATGCAGACAGCCATGAAAACAAGGTCTGACAGAGGATATCGATGATTATCCGCACGAATTTCAGTCAGTTCGGAAAAAGTATCCAAGAGGGGCATATGTGGCATCCTTAGTCTTTGAGCGGAGAATGCCATATCTTTTGAGTTGTTTTATTGTCACAGGACAAAGTAGGTTAGTGCCAAATGAGATCGCCCTGCCGCATACTGCTTGAGCCTGCGTTCCATATCCTCCACAATAACGACTAACGTCGTAAGTCAAGCGTTTGTGCCAGCCGAACACCTCTGCACAGCCGCATTCCTACCTTCAGAAATTCAGAACACTCTATGTCTCAATCCCATAACAACCTTGCTGCTTTCATCTGGTCTGTTGCTGACCTGCTGCGGGGGGATTTCAAACAGTCCCAGTATGGTCGGATTATCCTGCCATTTACCCTGTTGCGCCGTCTGGAATGCGTGCTGGCACCGTCGAAAGCATCGGTGCTGGTCAAGTATGAGCAGGTGAAAAGCATGAATCTGCCCACGGATGGTAAGGAAAAAATGCTGCTGCCAGCCACCCGCACACCGGAGAATCCCCAGGGCCTGACCTTCTTTAACACCTCGCAGATGGATCTTTCCAAACTGGGGCAGACCGGGATTAAAGACAACCTGGAAAACTACATCCAGTCCTTCTCCAAAGATGCCAGGGAGATTTTCGAGCACTTCCGCTTTGAAGAATTTATCGATGCCCTGAACGCCAATAACCTGTTGTTCAAGGTGGTGAAGATGTTCGGCACCATCGACCTTAGCCCGGCGGCAGTGTCTAACCATGAAATGGGTCTGGTGTTTGAAGAGTTGATTCGTCGTTTTGCGGAATCTTCCAACGAAACCGCCGGGGAACACTTTACCCCACGGGATATTGTCAAGCTGACCACCGCCCTGGTGTTTATGGAAGACGACGATGCCCTGAACAAGGAAGGGGTTATCCGCACCATTTATGACCCGACGGCAGGTACTGGCGGCTTCCTGTCGTCCGGTATGGAGTATGTGTACGAACACAACCGGGATGCAGTGATGCGTGCCTTTGGTCAGGAGCTGAACCCGGAGTCCTACGCCATTTGTAAGGCGGATATGATGATCAAGGGGCAGGATGTCAGCCGTATCAAGCTGGGCAACACCCTATCCAACGATCAGCTGAGCAACGACACCTTTGACTATATGCTCTCCAATCCGCCCTTCGGCGTGGACTGGAAGAAGATCGAAGGCACGGTGAAAGATGAGCATGAATTCAAAGGCTTTGATGGTCGTTTTGGCCCCGGCCTACCACGAGTGTCCGACGGTTCGCTGCTGTTTCTGATGCACCTGATCAGCAAGTTCCGACCTATCACTTCAGAGAACCAGAATCCAAGCCGTATCGGCATTATCCTCAACGGTTCGCCACTGTTTACCGGCGGTGCAGGCAGCGGTGAGAGCGAGATTCGCCGTTATATTCTCGAAGCCGATCTGCTGGAAGCCATTGTCGCCCTGCCTACGGATATGTTCTACAACACCGGCATTGCTACTTACGTGTGGGTGCTGAGCAATAAGAAAGCCAACGCCCGCAAGGGTAAGGTGCAGCTGATTAACGGTGCCAAGCTGTTTGGCAAAATGCGTAAATCCCTTGGCTCCAAGCGCAATCTGATGAGTGATGACGATATTCGCACCATCACCCGTAACTTTGGTGCCTTTGAAGCCACCACAGAAGATAAATTCGCCGCCAAGATTTTTGATACCCATGAATTTGGCTACCGGCGTATTACGGTGGAGCGTCCGCTGCGACTCTCGGCTCAGTTTACTGAAGAAGCTGTAGCGGGCCTGCGTTTTGCGCCCAAACCTTTTAACAATGTGATGCGCTGGGTGTATGAGCAGCATGGTGATGACTGCTACCAAGGGCTAAACGACGAACAGCAAATCGCCATTCGTCAAAAGATTAAAAAAGACTTTACCGGGCTGAAAGAAAAACAGATCAAGGAACTGCTGGACACCAAACTCTGGAACTTCCAGAAAACACTGATGGAGAAAGCGGCAACCCTGCACCAACAGATTCGTAGTGACCGGCACGACGACTTTAACGAGTTTGAAGCCCTGCTGAAAAAGGCGACGAACGCCAACAGCATCAAGTTGGATACCAAAGAGAAAAAGCAGCTGCTGGATGCCATTACCTGGACCAATCCGGAAGCAGAGCCGGTGATCAAAAAGGTTCTGAAAGAAGAAGCGCAGCCGTTGTATGGAGCCTTTGAATATAAGGGCAAAGTCGTTGAATTTCAGACCGATGGCGATCTGCGGGATAACCAGAATATTCCCCTCAATCCGTCTATTAGCACCAGCACCCTGATCGAAACCTACTTTAACCGGGAAGTGGCACCCCATGTGCCGGATGCCTGGATTAATGCCGACAAGTGCGATGAGCAAGACGGCGAGATCGGTATTGTCGGTTATGAGATTCCCTTTAACCGGCATTTTTATGTGTACCAGCCGCCACGGGCACTGGAAGCGATTGATGCGGATTTGGATGCGGTCAGTAAGCGGATTATGGGGCTGCTTGCGGAGGTGCATTCATGATTGCTGGTGAGTACAAAGCCTATCCGGAGTATAAGTTTTCTGGTGAGGAATGGTTAGGAGAAGTCCCAACAGGCTGGAATGTTATGCCATGCCGCTCAGTAGTAACAAATATTACAGAAAAAAATGAGGGGGCTGTTGACCAAAACTACCTTTCTCTGATGGCAAATGTCGGAGTTATTCGATATGAAGACAAGGGTGATGTAGGCAACAAGAAACCTGATGATCTGAGTAAGTGTAAAATTGTCAAGAAAGGAAACCTTGTGATCAATAGCATGAATTACGCTATTGGGTCATATGGAATGTCCAATTACGACGGGGTGTGTAGTCCCGTCTACATAGTGCTTGATACAAGCGAAAAAGTTATAGAGAAAAGATTTGCACTGCGTGTTTTTGAAAACAAGCCATTTCAGCAACATTTGGCAACTTTTGGGAATGGGATATTAGAACATAGAGCTGCTATTGGCTGGGATGACATAAAAGGAGCTTACATTGCCTTGCCTTCACAGAGTGAGCAACTCGTTATCCTAAATTTTCTCGACCACGAAACCGGCAAAATCGATACCCTGATCGAAGAGCAGAAAACCCTGATTCGTCTGTTGCAGGAAAAGCGTCAGGCGGTAATCACCCATGCCGTTACCAAGGGGCTGAACCCAGATGTGAAGCAGAAAGATTCTGGTGTGGAGTGGCTTGGGAAGGTGCCAGAGCATTGGGATGTATTACCGATGCAACGAGTGTTGTACGGTATTGAGCAAGGAAGCAGCCCTGTTGCCAATAACCAAGCTCCATGCCAAGGTGAATATGGTGTTCTTAAAATCAGTGCAGTTAAGAAAGGCTGTTTTATTCAAGAAGAAGCCAAAACTCTCGATTCTGAAAACGTCTTTGAATCTCGTTTTGCAGTGAAGCAAGGCGACTTATTGTTAACTCGTGCAAATACCCCCAGTCTTGTGGGTGATGCATGTTTTGTCCGGGAAGAGCCAAAAACACAGATCATGCTTTCAGACTTGATCTATCGCTTAAACACTAACCCTAAAATTCATGCTGAATACCTATGCTTTTGGCTTCAATCAGACTTTGGACGTTTACAGATAGAGTTAGATGCTCGAGGTTCGAGTATGACAATGGCGAAAATTTCGCAAGGGCATATTAAATCTTGGCTTGTGGCATTGCCTCCACTGTCGGAACAGAAGGAAATCGTTAGTGCTTTGCATGACAAGGTGGAGGCTTTTTCCCAAATTGAGCAGGAAGCATTTGGGCTTCTTGAGATTCTCGCCGAGCGTAGGATAGCCCTGATCTCCGCCGCCGTCACCGGTAAAATAGACGTCCGTGAATGGACATCTCCGACAGAAAAAGAACAACCACCCAAAGCGGTACAAGCAGTATGAGCAAGGACGCATCGGTAGAGCTGGTTTTCCAGAATGACATCATCACCCAGATGCAGACCAATGGCTGGCAGCTGGGTAAACCGGAACACTATGATCGGGCAGCGGCACTTTACATTGCCGATGTGCTGGCGTTTGTGAAAGGTACCCAGCCCAAAGAGTGGCAAAAGTTCTGCAAGGTCTATCCGCAGGGTTCCGAGACGCACTTTATCAAGCATCTGGAAGAGCAGCTGAAAAAAGCCAACCCCAATGCCATTGATAAAGAGCTGCGCAGTTATGGCACCCTGGGCGTGTTGCGCCACGGCCTAAAGATTCGCAATGCCCGTTTCAGCCTGTGCCAGTTTATGCCGGAACATAATCTGAACCCGGAGACGCTGGCTCGTTATCAAGAGAATGTCTGTCGTATTGTGCCGGAGCTGGTTTACAGCCCATACGCCACGGCGGAGCACCTGACGGAAACCGGCAAAAAGGCAAAAGCCTGGCGCATTGACCTGGTGCTGTTTATCAATGGTCTGCCAGTGGCAACGCTGGAGCTGAAATCCGAATTCAAACAGTCCGTAGACCGGGCCGTCAACCAGTACAAAACCACCCGTCTGCCCAAAGACCCGGAAACCGGCAAACCCGAGCCGCTGCTCACCTTTAAACGCGGCGCACTGGTGCATTTTGCCGTGAGCCAGTACGAGGTGTATATGGCGACCCGGCTGGATGGTGCCAATACCTTCTTCCTGCCGTTTAACAAAGGCACAAAAGAGGGTGGTGCGGGCAATGATATTCCTGAAAATGACGATCAGTATGCCACCGGTTACCTGTGGAACGAGGTGCTGCTGCCGGATAATCTGCTCAATATTCTGCACCGGTTTATCCATCTGGAAATTGAAGAGAAAGAGCACGCCGATGGTCGTAAATTCAAGAAAGAGACGCTGATCTTCCCCCGTTATCACCAGTGGGATGTGGTACGTAAGCTGATTGGTGCCGCAAGGGATGAAGGCACCGGCCAGAAATACCTGATTCAGCACAGCGCCGGTTCCGGTAAATCCAACTCCATCGCCTGGACTGCCCATCAGCTTTCTACGCTTTATAACGAACGGGGTGAGAAGCAGTTTGATTCGGTGATCGTGATTACTGATCGCACCGTGCTGGACAGCCAGTTGCAGGACACCATCTACCAGTTTGAACACGCCGATGGGGTGGTGGGGCGCATCAATAACAAGGAGGGGGAAGGCAGCTCCAAATCCGAGAAACTGGCGAAGGCGCTGGAAACTGCCCAGCCGATTATTATTGTCACCATCCAGACCTTTCCGTTTGTGCTGGATGCCATTGCCGATAGCATCAGCCTGCAACAGCGTCGTTATGCGGTGATTGCCGATGAAGCCCACTCTTCACAGACTGGCGATACCGCCAAGCGGTTGAAGCAGGTGTTGATGGTGGATGGGGAAGCCAAAGACCTGGAACTGTCCTCAGAAGACAAGCTGAATGCTTCGGTAGCGGCTCGTCGTCATAACAGTAATCTGAGCTATTTTGCTTTTACTGCGACACCGAAAGCGAAAACGCTGGAAACCTTTGGTCGTTTGCCGAATCCGGATGCACCGCCGTCGATCAAGAATATCCCGGTCGCCTTTCATGTGTATTCCATGCGTCAGGCCATTGAGGAAGGCTTTATTCTCGATGTGCTGAAGAACTACACCAACTACAAGGTGGCCTACAAACTTGCCCAGAAGCTGGAAGCAGCAGACGAGGAAGTGGACAGCAAAAAAGCGAAGGTGAAGCTGAACCGCTGGGTGCGGTTGCACGATTACAATATCTCCCAGAAAGTGCGGGTGATTGTGGATCACTACCGAACCCATGTGATGGGGCTGCTCCACGGGCAGGCGAAAGCGATGGTGGTGACCAGTTCCCGTAAGGAAGCGGTGCGTTACAAGCTGGCGTTTGATAAGTATCTGGCGGAGGAGAAGAGTTCCATTCAGGTGATGGTGGCGTTCTCCGGTGAAGTGGAGTTTTCGGCAGATGATCCGGATAGCGCCTTATTACTGGATCAGAAGTTTACCGAGAAGAATATGAACCCGGGCCTGAAAGGTCGGGAGATGCGCAAGGCGTTTAATACCGACGATTACCAGGTGATGCTGGTTGCCAATAAGTTCCAGACCGGTTTTGACCAGCCCAAGCTCTGCGCTATGTATGTGGATAAGCCGTTGGGCGGCGTGGAGTGTGTGCAGACCCTTTCCCGTTTGAACCGGACCTATCCGGGGAAGAAAGAAGGCGGCACTTTTGTACTGGATTTTGTCAATGAGCCGGAGGAGATTCTGGCATCGTTCCAGCCTTACTATCAGACGGCGGAGCTGTCGGATGTATCTGACCCGGACAAAATCTTTGAGCTGTTCAATAAGCTGCGGGAGAGCGGCATTTTCCAGTGGAACGAAGTGGAAAAGTTCTGCGATGCCTTCCTCAGTAAAAACAAGAGCAATGCCGCCATCAGCAATATCTGCAAACCGGCGGTGGAGCGTTGGCAGAAACGGTACAGCTCTGCCGTGGAAGAATATCAGAAAGCCCGAAAAATCTTCGAGCGTACCAAAGCGGCAACCAATGATGCGGTGCTGTTAGCTAATGCGGAAAACAGCATGAAGGAGTGCAAGCAGGAGAAAGACCGACTGGAGATTTTCAAGAAAGATCTGGGCAGTTTTACCCGGTTTTATGAGTTTATGTCCCAGATTGTGGATTACGATGACCTGGAGCTGGAAAAGCTCAGCCTGTTTGCCCGCTTCCTGCGCCCGTTGTTGCGGGAGCGTCGGGTGGATGAGGACGATATTGACCTGACCAATGTGGAGATGAGCCATTACCGGTTGTCGAAAATTCGAGAGCAGCATCTTCAGCTGAGAGAAGACAGCGAAGACGACAAGCTGGAGCCGGGCAATGATATCGGTTCTGCCAAGGCGAAGGACAAGAAAGAAGAGTTTATGTCGCAGATTCTGGAGCGGCTGAATGATCTTTTTGTGACGGATAATCTTACCGACAAGGATATGATCAACTATGCCTACACCGTGCGGGATAAGCTGGCTGAGAACGCCACGGTGATGAAGCAGATTGCCAACAATACGGCGGAACAGGCGCTGCTGGGTGACTTCCCTCAGGCCATTGATGATGCGGTGATGGAGAGCAGTGAAGCGCATCAGGAGATGATGTTGCAGTATCTGTCGAATCCGGAGCTGGCGAGAGGGTTTGCCCGGGTGGTGTTTGATTTGTTGAAGCGGTGAGCTGCGCTTTTGATCAGGGCGGTAGCAGTCGTAGGGCTGCTACCGCGAGCTTGATGGCACGAAAATTTTATGTTGTTGGTAATCCCAGTTTGTCAAAGAAAGCCCTATTTCTCTCCTTGGCAGACTGTACCAGCTGGTTATAGGAAATCACTTCGATAAAGGCACTGTAGCTTTTGCTGTAGCCAAAATATCCCATGTGATCATGGGTTGGAGTCAGGTCAAAAATTCGGCAACGTTGCACAACGGTTGGTGTCAGGTCGCAGATGATGTAGCAAAAGCCAGGAATATCACGTGAATTGGGGATGAGCTTACCAGTAGCCGTTTTTGTCTGCCCTTCGCGTACACGATCGAGATAGTTCAGAGCCTGTTCTATCGGGTCTTTCTCTTCACCGCTTTTGGCATCATTTCGCATTGGGCGTTTAATTTCAACGACCGTGATTGAGGCCAGTGGCAATGATTTTTTATCGGATACCAGAATTGGATTATCACAAACATTGAGAGCACAAAGATCCGGTTCCTTTCCAGATTCGCTCCCGGTAATTGGCATGGAGGTTAAGGGTTTGTCAGAAGCCAGATAGTCATGAAATGCCAGCCTCTCATCAATGAGCCATAAGTTACAGGCATCCAGTGGTGTCTGTGTTGAATCCTTCTGCATGGGCATTATTAACTGGTGTATCAGGTCTTCGCGGGCATATTTGCCATTATCTAACTGCTCAATGTTCTTTTCGAGTAAATCAATGATAGTGCGCCGATGGCTAACGTAGTTAGTCAAGTCTGATTGCTTGAAGTCATTGGCTTTTTGCAGGTAATCACTAAGCCGACTTTGATACTCTTCAAAGTTGCTCTCGACGACGGGATTCATGATTTCATGCCCTTCATCTAAAAGAGCACTTTCCACCTCGAAGTATTGTCTATGCAGGTGTAACTCAAGGTCTTTGTCGGATATTTTGGGGTCAACCGTGAGTTCACTCTCATTCATATGGCTGATAATGGATCGGTATCGAGGAGCTTTATGCGCTACAAATGCATCCACCCGCTCTCTGCCTGCCTTCATGTTCTCCTGAAGATATTCTGAGAGATACTCCTTGGTTTTGCTGACAACAGTATCCCTGATTTCACTGAGGGAAACTTCTAAATCACTGGTCAGGTCGTCAATATTTTCTGGGATGTTGAAGGCAGTTCTCTCAGAGCGCACATGCTCATCAAGATACGGTGAAGTTACGTAGCAGGCATAGGTGAATTTACCATCATTGTCGGATATTGTGCCAAAGAGACCAGGTACTTTCTTACTAATGAACTCTTCTTTTACAACCCTGCCGGCAGCGCAAAGGAACATGGAGTGGTTTTTATTCACACTTGCCCGAAACTTGATATGAGTGAGTTCGAAACTGTGCTCCTTTATTTTGACTGGTTCGCTCGTTGCTTTTGAGTGCATGCACTGGTCAAAAATAGTACTGAGGTTAATGGTTTCAGAACCGTCCTTCACAACGATGCAGGGTATAGTTGGGTTTCTTACGAAATACCAGAGGCAGTGTTCGAGTAAAGCTTCTGCTATCGCGGAAGCCGTTTTGCGGCAACTTGAGAAATAGGTTTTATCAAAGCCATCCAGGGTTAATACTGTACGTGCTGTTTTGTCACTCACATCAGCAACGGGTTCTGACTGAACACCGTTCTGTGCCGAAAATGAAAACTGCCGTTGGTGGAAGTTGCCGTTATGATGAAAAATGCTGTCAACTTTGGCCAGATCAAATGCTTTCAACCACATCAGGCGACCAATGCCTCGACAACCCTTATCGATTTTGTGGTCGGAATCCAAGGTTTCAAACGATGTCATGTTAGCATCATTAAAACCAACACCATTATCTGTGATGATGAAGCCTTTAATGATTTCCTGCTCAGCCTCTTTCCCTGAGTGCATTTGCTGCTGAGGGTTACGGACAATCTCAAGGGTAATCTGGCCTGTTGATAGCCGATCGGCTTCTTCGAGGGACTGGATCGAGTTAACAACAGCTTCAAAAACCGGCAACAGTCCATGGGACTTAGGTAAACTGGTGTTGCGCAACCTTCCGGCAAGATTGGTATGAAGACTCATTGGCACTCCCTTGGAAACAGCCTGCATCGTTGTTTCTCTCTATTCGCAGATCATATCAGACAAGATAATTCATGCTCAAAGAGAATAGACCTTATAACCAGTTATGTATGACGCAAAGTAGGTAATCACAACTAAATTTTCTCGTCTTGAATCAGCTGGGCAATATTTTTCTGCTTGCTAAGAGATAAAGAGAAAATATTCATGAGAGCTGTGGCTAACCAGTCTTCTTCACATAAGAAATAACAGGTAGGCACACCCAGCTCATCCGACAACCGTTTCAGCGTGGCAAAGTCAGGAGCATGTTTACCCTTTTCGTACTGGTTCATTCGCGAACTGGCAGAAAACTCATCAATCCCGGCAAGCACCCCTAACCTCTTCTGTGACAACCCTTTTGCCAGCCGCGCTTCCTTGAGACGCTTCGGGAGCGGTGACAAGGCTTCCGAGCTTCGGTTGCTCATAATAATCCTAGCCATAAAAGCTAAGATAATCTGAGTTTTAGTTGTGGTACGATACTAAGGAATACTTAGATATTGTGATGTAGAGCAATGAACAGCCATAAACGTAAAAGTTATTCTCTGGCCTTTAAGATTCAGGCCGTTGAGCGTTATCTGGAAAATGAGAAAAACCTCAAAGCTACCGCTGCTGAATTGGATGTTCATCCGGCAACGATGAAGCACTGGGTTCAAAAGGGTGTTGATGGTTTGAGAGAGCAGTTGGTGAGCCCTATCTCTTCCAGGGAGATTGAAATCAAGCGATTGAAAAAAGAACTTGGTCGTTTAGTAGAAGAGAATGAGATTCTGAAGAAAGCCGCACGTATGTTTGCAGCTCAGAGCTGAGTCTGCTGACAATCCGGGCGGATAAAAAGCATCTATAGTAATGCTCAGATATCCTGAGTATGGTGCTTATGTTTCTGATCCGCCCTGATCCTGAATACGATGAATCGCTGGAGAGCTACATCATTCGGCTCGCTAAAGACAATCGCTTCAGGGTAAAGAAGCTCTTCCCCTACCTGGGAAAACTCCTGCAAAAACAACATGGCAAACTGGCTGGTGTCATGGCTACTGAGCTTAGCCGTTTTAACCTCTATCATGCCAATACATCATCCAGTAAACCATACTGGGCACTTCATCTACTGTCTGAACTGTGCTGCAAAGAGCGTATGCCCTTGCTGGAGATGGCGGTGCTAAAAACATCTCGACGTTTTGGTGAAAAGCATACGGCACTGTTTTGGAAAGGTTTAGATATACACAGACTCTTTTTCCGGTCAGAAGGTATTCCGATATGCCCTCAATGCTTGAAGGAAAAGCCCTATATTCCAGTTTTCTGGCATATCTCTCTGGTGCGGGCTTGTCCAAAACATCAGGCTTTATTGATTGATTCATGCCCTCAGTGCGGTCTGAAGATTGACTATATTCATAACGGCGAATTGCTTACGTGCCCTTGTGGCTTTGATTTATCAACGGTAGTGGCTAAGCCTGCAAGAGCAGAGCTGGTCAGGTTGGCAGAACAGATTTACGGCTTCAAACCTGAGAGCGGTGAGCAGGGAAATTTGCTTTTCAGGGACTCAACGACTGAAGCTGTTTTTGGAGCGGTGTTGTGGTTCAGGCAGTGGGTAGAAAAAGAAAGTGATGACTTATCGCTGGTTGATGATGCTTTTCTGCTCCGTTGCATTGAATTTTTTGACGATTGGCCATCGGCATTGATTTCACGGCTGGAGACACTGGCTTTTGAAGGCCTTGAGTATTCTGAGCGCTCTATGAAGGGCACTTCATTCCGTTCGATTTTTGGTGCTCTGCTGAAGGTAAGTCGATATCTCCCGGATGAACGGCTGGAAACCAATGAAGTGCTTAAAACGGTATTTTCATTTCTTGATCAGATTGTTTTTCAGGAGGGGCACCCGTACTCGGAAATATCCCTCACTCTGCTGGATAGCTTTGAAGCTTGTGTGATTTTAGGGGTAAGTATCAGGCAGCTGGCACGATTGATTGAAGATGGGTTACTCCATCCGTGCAAACAGCTAAAAGATAAAGAGGAGATTAATCCTGCAACGCCATTGTTCAGACTGAAAGATGTTTTCGTTTTATGGTCAGTGGGTTTTCAGTCAAGACACTCTAACCGCAACCTCTATCTCTCAAGGTGGTAAGCATGAAAATACTGGGTGACCTTTTGAAGGTGGAGATGGAGGAAAAGGATGAGTGGAATGAAATGTTAAAGAGAGTTTTTTTCTCTGATGTGCCAGTTGTGATTGATGGACACGTTACTGAGACCCTCATTATTTTGACGAATTTGACGCGCTCAAATGCAGATAAGGCAGACCTGGACGATGAAGCAGCAGCCAAAGAGTTATTGAAGAGTGATCAGTGGCATGCTGACATCATTGAAACCGCACCCTGGGTGACGACCCATTACCTTAAAGATCCAAACAGTCGCGCAACCGGTTGTGCTCGTTGGTTTCCTGAAAATTATGGGGAGGATGGAGAAAAGTACCTTGGCTGGTCTCATAACGCTAACAAAGTATCAAGGAGTCACTTTTTAGCGACAGAGTTTTTCTGGAATAACAGAGTCACCTCATTGTTTGAGGCGTTCTCAAAAGAAGACGGTAGCCCGTTAATTGATGAGCTGAGCGTTCTGGGAGTTTCAGCAGAGAAAGTTCAACAGCTCAGGGAATTATGTCGGGGAGGAATGTCCAACAGTCTTCCAGATTTTGTCAGTCCTGAAAGCAAGGTATTACTATTTCCTGATGGGAAGGGTGAGTACGTTGCCGTGACTCCTCTAGTCGCAGCGGGTGTTCAGAGATGGGTACATAATCTGGTCACTAATCCTGATATCAGAAGTCGCCCGGTATTTTATGCACGGCCATTACTGGTGAGTAGTTTCTTGGGAACGTGTAGCGGTAAATTATATTGCTTTCACTATCTTCCCAGATTAGGGAAGCGGGATCATAAGCTTGAAGACAGTCTTCATCGTTGGCGGACTAAGAGGCATCTGCTCAGTGTTGGATGTATTTTTCAAAAGAAGAATCTGGCTTTTTTGCTGCACTGCTCTCTGGGTAAGGTCGTTGTTGAGTCAGAAAAACAGAGGGAAGATCGTTTAAAACAGGAGGCTGTTTGTATTGGAGCGATTATTGAAGAACTCTTTTCAAGGCTAAGCATGTTAAGGGCTCACTACCTGGCTGGTGAGAGCCAGATTGGCCAGACACTTGAAGGAACCATTGAGCTGCAGCTGATACAGGGGAGCTTAAGGGATATAGATGAAGCTGTTGAATATTTTCTATCACAGCTAAACGATGTATTGGAACAAACGGGGTATTCCGTTCAGCTGGCATATCACCCAAGGTTATTGCCTATATTTGAAAAGGGAATAAAAGAAACAATAATCAAAATCGCTGAGCCTATTGAACCCGCTGATATTAAAGGTCAGTTTCTTCACTTCAAACGACTGGTGGCGTACGACGCGAACGCAAGAAGTAATCCATACATATTAGCGCTACCAGCCTTAACAGCGTGGGCTGGGTTGGTACATGCCTTTTTATGTAACCTTGGGTATGAAAGCGGTCAAACCGATTTCCGGTTTGCTGTCATTCTTCGGAAATACGGATTAAATAAAGGGCATCCCCTGCCAGAGCAGGAAGTTAAGCATGGGAAAGTATTGAATGGCCCAATTATTGACCGTAGAAGTTGTGATCTTGAGTTTGACCTGATGATACAGCTGCCACGCTCTTCGAAAGAGGTTGATTTAGGTGAAGATAATCTATTTGGCTGCATGCCTTCGAGATTTGCTGGCGGAACACTGACTCATCCTATCGAAGGAACCTACGGGCAGTGTGACCTCTATCAATGCTGTGCAGTTTATCGTTCTCTGGAAGAACTATCGGGTTCACTTTGCCAATTGCCAAGCTACGCAAGAATCATCTCATCTGTCTGTGAAAGCCCTGGTAAGCATGAACTGATAAGTCTGCTATCCGAAGGCAAAGTACTTCCCATAGGCTCCGGATTCCGGTTTCTGGGAAATCCCACTGTCAGGAAAGGTATTGAAGGCTACTCCCACGCTTTTGCCTATTCTGATATGTCAGTGATAAGGCTTACATCCGTACACTCGATAAATCCACTTGATCGTAGCTTTTGGTCTATGAATTACAGTGACTCTGGTATAGCTATTTCTGTGGAGCAGCATACCCATGGCAGATAAAGTGAAACCGTGTAAACAAAATATGGAAGTGCCGACATGATTTGTCGGTACTTTGATAATGACATAAAACCTGCATCCCGTTCCCACGGTACCCCGTGGGAATGCATACCGAACCTCTCGGAAAATTAGAGCCCCCATTAAACTCTCATGATTCCCGTTAGAAACAGGTTGTTAGGTTGTTCCACACCCTGCAGGCTCGGGTATGCATTACCACGCAGGCTTGGGAGGGGGGTGAACTGTATGGGTATTAGCGCTTTTCTGCACTATGCACTAGTACACGGTTTCAATGCAATTGATGGGCTCCTTCATTGACCTCCTAAGTCCG
>NZ_JAHHPM010000459.1 GCF_024606345.1 Endozoicomonas sp. YOMI1 | reverse complement strand
GCTCATATTTAGAAGGTGGAATTGGTATCAGAGCAACTCGGGCAGAAGAACCGCTAATCAATTCGACGGTAGGTAAAAGGGAGCCGGTGATGGTTGAGAAACTTGATGATGGCCTGGAAAAGAATAATGACCCGGATAAAAATCCATGGATCGACTGGGCAGAAAAGATCCGGGCCATTGCCCAGAATGGACTCACCTTCTCCAGAGGTGAGTTTGACCTTGAGCGATATCAGCAATTACAGGCTATTGCCCATGATATGACGGCCCTGCTGACCGGAGCCCCCATCGAAAAAGTGAACCACTACTTTCTGCCGGATCATGGTTATGCCACCCCAAAGATTGACCTTCGTGGTGGCGTATTCCTCGATAATAAAATACTGCTGGTCAAAGAGCGGTCTGATGGCGGCTGGGCTCTGCCCGGTGGCTGGGGCGATGTTTGTGAACCTCCCGCTTATGGGGTCGAGCGGGAAATTGTGGAAGAGTCTGGCTATACCGCCAAGGTATTAAAACTGGTAGCTGTGCGGGATACCCAGCGACACCCCTACTGCCCACGAAGCCCCTATCATATCTACAAACTGATTTTTCTCTGCGAGCTGACCGGAGGCGCCCCGAAAGAGAATATTGAAATTTCCGATATTGGTTTTTTTGATATTGATGATCTGCCTGAGCTTTCCCGGGGAAGAACATTGCCGGAAGATATCTGGTTATTAGTTGAACACAAAAATAAACGCGAGTTGCCCACCGTTTTTGACTAAAACGGCGGAAAACCGGCAGGGAATATTAAGCCGTACCACCCACGGTAATTTCATCAATCTTCAACGTAGGCTGACCAACACCCACCGGGACAGACTGACCATCCTTACCACAGACACCTACGCCCGGGTCCAGCTCCAGGTCATTACCGACCATGGACACCTTGTTCATCACATCAGGGCCATTACCAATCAGGGTTGCTCCCTTGACGGGCACGGTCTTCTTACCATTTTCGATCAACCAGGCCTCACTGGTGGAGAAAACAAACTTACCAGAGGTGATATCCACCTGACCACCTCCCATGTTTTCCACATAGATGCCTTTTTTAACGGTGCTGATAATCTCTTCAGGGTCATGCTTGCCTGCCAGCATATAGGTATTGGTCATCCTTGGCATGGGTAGGTGGGAATACGACTCACGACGTCCGTTACCGGTCGGTGCAACACCCATTAAACGAGCGTTCAGCTTATCCTGCATATAGCCTTTGAGAATGCCATTTTCAATCAGGACGGTGCTTTCTGTGGGTACCCCCTCATCATCCATATTCATGGAGCCACGACGACCACCCAGCGTACCGTCATCAACAATGGTGCAGTGTGGAGAGGCAACCCGCTCACCAATCCGGCCAGCATAGGCGGACGACCCTTTGCGGTTAAAGTCACCTTCCAGTCCATGACCTACCGCTTCATGCAGCAGGACACCGGACCAGCCAGCGCTTAATACCACCGGCATGGTGCCTGCCGGAGCCGCAACCGCTGCAAGATTGGTCATGGCCTGGCGCACAGCTTTGCGGGCATACTCAAGGCCGGTCTCGTTCAGCAGGAACTGAAGGTAGTCACCCCGACCACCACCACCGGCAGACCCACGCTCAATACGCCCTTCTTTTTCGGCAATGACACTGACATTGAGACGAACCAGCGGACGAATATCCGCCGCCAGCGTGCCATCGGATGCGGCTACCAGCACCACCTCATGAACACCGGCCAGACTCACCGTCACCTGTTTCACACTTGGGTCTGCCTTGCGGGCTTCCTTGTCCAGCTTTTTCAGCAGATCAACTTTATCTTCACTGGTTAACGACTCCAGGGGATTGGCGGTTCCGTAGAGCGACAATGGCTGGCTGCGCTGCCATGCCTGAACCTGCTTCTGCTGGCCGACCCGGGCAATACTTCGGGCGGCACCGGCAGCCTGTTCCAGTGCCGGAAGAATAATTTCATTGGAGTAGGCAAAACCGGTCTTCTCGCCACTCATGGCGCGAACACCCACACCACTGTCAACATTGAAACTGCCTTCCTTAACGATACCATCTTCCAGCACCCAGGACTCATGGCGCATGGATTGAAAATAGAGGTCCGCAGCATCGACATTGTGACCCAGAATGGTATCCAGAATCCTGCTGAGTTCGCTGTCGCCGATATTGGCTGGAGTCAGCAGTTGGTCACGGGCTGTTGTAATAATATCGGTCATAGATTTTGTCACCACTTTTGTTACCACTTTTGTCAGCAGCATGTGTCAGCAGCGTGGCTTCACACTGATTTATTCTTCATGCAAGCGTACTCCCTGAGAACGGGATAACTCAAGGGAAGTTTGAAATTTATAATGATGAATTCTGCATATTTTAATTCAGCTAACGATCGCCCCACTTATTTTCAAGGTTCTGCTAGTTCTGAATCGGGCACATCATGTCAGGCCTTC
>NZ_JAHHPM010000458.1 GCF_024606345.1 Endozoicomonas sp. YOMI1 | reverse complement strand
CAGAGTGACTGATCACTTAGTCAGAAAATACGATTTCATTTGGTTAACTACTTATGGTCTGCCACGTTTTGCAAAAGCCTGTTTCGTTGATTCGCCATCGTAAAAGCACCTGCTGTGGAACTTTTATGCGATAGCCAAGCCCGGGCAGCCCCACCTGTTCCCTGAGCAATGAACTGTGAAACAGAAACGTTATTGAGCGATCAATAACCCTCGCCCGATTCGGGCGGGGAGTGTCAGTTTCGGCTACCCTCATGTATGAAAATAATTTCGCCTTTGAGATAGCATCACCAGCGAAATTGCGATAGCGACTCCTGGCAAAACCAGACCAAGATCCTGGACAATGCCAGCCAGCATCAAACCACTGCCGATGATCAGATAATACTGTAAGCCAAAAAGAGCTCCAGCGCTGCCGAGATTATCCTGATATTGCTCTAGTGCAGAGCTTATAACGTTAGGCATAGCAATACCAAAAGCCATGACTACCATTAGCATTGGTATCAGGAACCAGATAGTGCTTTTTAACAAATATACACCCAATGCACCGAATACAAGCAAACCATTAGCCAGCCATAATAAATTATGCTGACTGATATCTCTTTCCAGCAGACTTTTATTCAAATAGCTACCCAGCAAGGTTCCAATACTCAGGATTAAACCACTGTGGCCAAATTCTTCAACACTGCGGCCAAGTTGATGAAACGTGAAGCTGCCAAGCTGGTAATAAGAAAACAGAGCAACATTGTATAGTGCTACCAGCAGTGCTGAGTGCCATATATGTGAATCTGAATAGAGACGCCTGGCAAGCAAAACAAGGTTTACCGATTTTATTCTTTCTGGTCGTGTTTCGGGAAGTTTCGCCTTGTTCAGCACAAGTAATATGAATGCGGATAAAGACAAAGCAGCAAAAACGTACTGATAACCGCCCATTTGAGTGAGTTGCCCGCCAACAAGCAGGCCGATAATCGGACTTAGTGCAATTCCCATACTGACAAGGCTAAAAACTTTACTCAGTTCGACTCCGGTGTAGAGATCCCGCAACATGGTTTGTGTGATCACCGAACCAACAGCAATGCCAAAAGCACTCATCGCTCTTGCAAACATTAATATGGTAAAGCTATCGGTTAACATTGCTGTGCAAGTTGCCAATCCATAAATCAATAGGCCGGCTAACATTGAAGGTTTTCTGCCCCATTTATCAGCAATGATTCCCCAAACCGCAACACCTATTGCGAAAGAAGAAAAATAAACAGAGAGAGTCTGGGCGGCCTGAACCGTACTCACTGAAAAAGCATCGGCAATAGATCCCAGCGCCGGGCTATAGATCGTTTCGACAATCTGTGGAAACATGATCATCAGCACCAGAATCAATAATGTGGAGTTGACTTTCACAATTCAGTCTTGCCATTAAAAAACGTGGGAAAAGTATAAGTGGGTTTATGATATGCTCTGACGCTTTAACAGGCAAAAAACCCATGCCGGGCCATGAAGCCACTCCTGTAATCGCTTCAGCATCGTTGTAGTTTTTTTTTGGTATTGACTAAGGCTTGACAAACAGAGGTGAGATCAGCTTGACAGTATGCCCGTAGTCCTTGAATAACCGAGCCAAATGAGCACTACCACAAGCTTTCATAGCGATAATGCAAGGCTCCAGATTGGCCTCGTACTCCAGCAGATTCTTCCTTGTGAGGCTTATAAGTAGTTAACCAAATGAAATCGTATTTTCTGACTAAGTGATCAGTCACTC
>NZ_JAHHPM010000457.1 GCF_024606345.1 Endozoicomonas sp. YOMI1 | reverse complement strand
CAGACTCATACGCTTTGTGAAACTCCAAATACAAGGAGTGTGAGTTAAAATATGGATCAGCCATTGAATAATTGAATAATTGAATAATTGAATAATCGCATCAGAAGTTAGGACTGTTCTTTCTTATCAAAGTTCCTCTCTGAACACAAACTACTCAGAATTAATGTCAACCAAGCATAAGGAAATACTATGGCTATTAACAATAGCGATGTAGAACTCTTCGAAAGACAGCTCCTCGCGGATGAGGAAAACGGCGGTAGTCGGGGTTCTCGAATGACGGTCAAAGCCTTTTTGCTCTATCCAAAGCGGCTAATGAAACCAAGGTGTTGACGCCCCCGGATAACCGACAGTTTACCGTTATCTTTGATCGCCACAATGAAACGCCCATAGAGGCATAGCAGGTTTTACCGTTTGCCTATCCAGAGGACAGCAACCAGAATCTTCTTACCCTTCGATTGCTGACTACTCAATCAACTTGAAAAGCGGGCAGGAGTGGAGAAATAGAGGTTGATTCAACCTTATTATTTTTTGTTTTATTCAATTCTGTTAAAAAGTTGGCAGCTTGCCTGGCAGCGATTTTTGCTTGTTCTTTATCACCGGTATTCTTGAAAGCTCTATAGTAAGCCTTTTGGTAAGCTTTTTGGTAAGCAGCCAAGTGAGTCTTCTGGTAAGCCTTCTTGTAAGCCCTCCGTTTTTCGGACTGCTCGTAAGCCTTCTGGCAAGCCTTCCCTTTCTTGGACTGTGCGTAAGCTCGTCTGGAAGCCTTCCCTTTCTCGGACTGTACGTAAAACTTCTGGTAAGCTTTCTGGTAAGCCTTCCCTTTCTCTGACTCACGGTAAGCCTTCTGGTAAGCCTTCCCTTTCTCGGACTGTGCCCAGGCTCGTTTGCAAGCCTTCTGTTTTTCTGACCGTTCGCAAGCCTTCTGGCAAGTCTTATCATGAGAGATAGTCAGAGATTCACCAGGATTGTGATGAATATCAGCAACAGATAAGCTTTGTGAGGTTGATTTCCCTAAACCTGAAATACTTTTTCCAGCAGTGTCTTTCAATGTTGAAGTAAGTGGAAGATGATTAGCATTTATAGAGTTTAAGTGAGAACTCGCTTCACCGGCCATACTCCAAACCCGATCAATTCTTAATTCTGACCGGTCGGTAAGCATGTTAGTATTTTGATCGATTGATTGGTATGCCCCGGGTTTATGTGATAAGTCTAACGGCTCGCTTTGTTCAGAGTCTTGAGAAGAAATAACTTTGGCTGGCACTTTTTTAAAATGGAGATCACTGAATGGGTTGTTGAAGCTTGCACCACATGGGATCAAGACGTTTAAATACTTGCCCGGCGCAGTTTGTTCAACTTGCAGTCCAAATGCTAAACCTCTTTGCTGCGGCCAGCCAGTCAAAACCAATCCATTGCTTGACATAACAGACTCATACGCTTTGTGAAACTGCAAATACAAGGAGCGTGAATTAAAATATGGATCAGACATTGAATAATTGAATAATTGAATAATTGAATAATTGAATCAGAAGTAAGGACTGTTCTTTCTTATAAAAGTTCCTCTCTAACACAAACCACTGTCAATGAAAACGGTGGTCACTGTTGATGGCCATGCCGATGAAGCGATGTGGCAAACGGACCACCAACAGGAAATCGTTAAAGGCAGTACAGCTTCGCCAGGTACTCAGCCACCGAGTGGGTATCACAATGACCAATACACTCAAATCCCGGCAGACTGTTCACCAGCGATGGGTCAGCATTACCCATCACAACACCTTTACCGACGCTGGACAGCATCTCAAAGTCATTCATACCATCACCAAAAGCAATGGCATCCTGCAGCCCATAACCTTTCAGCTTTAGCACCTCTTCCAGTGCCGTCCCCTTGCAAACACCAGGCGCCATAATTTCAAAGCACTCAGGCAGAGAGTAGGTCATATAAAGCTGATCACCATACAATTCACGAGCCTGGTCAGATAATGGCAATAAGTCAGCGTGAGATTCCGCGACAAAAAAGATCTTCTGGATGGCAGGGGTTTCAACAGCATCAAAATCAGCCGTATGATAGGTAAAGCCGCTCTCCTTACTGAACGCATGGAGGTCCCTATGCTCAACCTCAACCAGCCACTGCTCTCCCTGATAAACGTTGGTATGAACCTTATCTTCAAAGGGTTTTCGCAGGGACAATAATGGATGCACCAGCCCGGGATTAATATCGTGCTGAACAATCATTTCCCCTTTCGGATTATGAACTCTGGCACCATTGCTGGTGATCAGATACATATCCACGTCAAGCTGTGCTCTTATCCTTTCAACATCCTGAAAGTGGCGGCCAGTAGCAAAAATAAATTTGATACCTTTCTCGCTCAGGCCCTGAATGACTTCACGGGTTCTGGGAGAAAGCTCATGCTGTTTGGTTAGCAGAGTTCCATCAAGATCGGATACAACCACTGGATACATAAATACCTCTTGCAAATCCTATTGCAGATTTTACAAAACAGAGGAAGAGTATCCTGAGGAAGCAGGCAGTCCATCTCTTCCCTTGAAAAAGTTACCTGCTAACGTAAGGCTTGGTGGTAAATCGTTCAATCCGTAGTTTTATCAATCAGGAGAACGCCAGCTCTCCATCCTGCACCACCACCTTAATGGTATCACCTGGTTTATATCGGCCAGACAGAATGGCTTCAGCCAGCGGGTTTTCTATGCTCCGTTGAATAGCCCGCTTTAATGGTCGCGCACCATAAACCGGGTCAAAACCGACTTCTGCCAGCTGATCCATTGCCTCGTCAGAGAGCTCCAGCCGGAGGTTATTGTCCGCCAGCCGCCGATCCAGGTTGGCCAACTGTATGCTGGCGATGGATTTGATCTGGCTGGCACCCAGTGGATGGAATACCACTACCTCATCAATCCGGTTAACAAACTCTGGTCGGAAGTGCGTGCCTACCACCTCGATCAGGGTACTCTTCAGCTGTTCAAAATCGGTTTCACCGGTCTCTTTGTTCTGGAATGTCTGAATAAGGTCAGACCCCAGGTTTGACGTCATGACAATAACGGTATTTTTAAAGTCTACGGTTCTCCCCTGACCATCGGTCAGACGACCATCTTCCAATACCTGCAGAAGAATATTAAAAACATCCGGGTGTGCCTTCTCAACCTCATCCATCAGCACCAGAGAGTATGGCTTACGACGCACGGCTTCGGTCAGGTAACCACCTTCCTCATAACCTACATACCCCGGAGGTGCACCTAACAGGCGGGAAACCGAGTGTTTCTCCATAAACTCTGACATGTCGATACGGACGATGGCATCTTCCGTATCAAACAGAAATTCAGCCAGGGCCTTACACAGCTCAGTCTTACCAACACCGGTTGGGCCAAGGAACATAAATGAGCCGTTGGGGCGGTTCGGATCGGCTAACCCGGCCCGGGAGCGCCGCACCGCATTAGAAACCGCAACCACTGCCTCATTCTGGCCAACAACACGTTTATGGAGCGCATCCTCCATACGCAGCAACTTCTCTTTCTCTCCCTCCAGCATCTTGGCAACCGGAATGCCTGTCCATTTGGACACCACTTCGGCAATCTCTTCTTCCGTTACCCGGTTTCTCAGCAGCTGATGCTCCCCGGTTTCCAGGACATCCGCCTGTGCCAGCTGTTTATCCAGTTCCGGCAGGGTGCCATACTGAATTTCGGACATTTTGGTTAAATCACCTGCCCGCCTGGCGGCTTCCAACTCAATCAACAGTTTTTCTTTTGCTTCACGAAGCTTCTGCCCCCCCTGCAACTGGGCTTTTTCTGCTTTCCAGACATCTTCCATGTCGGAATACTCGCGCTCCAGTTCACCAACCTGCTCATTCAGCCTGGCCAGACGTTCCCTGGACGCTTCATCATCCTCTTTCTTCAGGGCTTCCTGTTCTATTTTGAGTTGAATCAGCCGACGTTCCAGTCGATCCATGGCTTCCGGCTTGGAGTCCATTTCCATACGAATACGGCTGGCGGACTCATCAATCAGATCAATCGCCTTATCCGGCAGTTGTCGATCAGTGATATAACGCTGGGACAGTTTGACTGCGGCAATAATGGCCGGATCGGTAATATCAACCCCGTGATGCGCCTCATAGCGTTCCTTCAGGCCACGGAGAATAGCAATGGCATCCTCTTCAGTGGGTTCATCCACCAGCACCTTCTGGAAACGCCTTTCAAGGGCTGCATCTTTCTCAATATACTGCCTGTACTCATCAAGGGTCGTAGCACCGACACAGTGCAACTCACCCCTGGCCAGTGCAGGTTTCAGCATGTTCCCGGCGTCCATGGCACCATCCGCCTTACCGGCGCCCACCATGGTATGTATTTCATCAATAAACAGGATGATCTGGCCTTCCTGTTTGGCCAGGTCATTCAGTACCGACTTCAGCCGCTCTTCAAACTCTCCCCGGAACTTGGCACCGGCGATCAATGCGCCCATATCCAGCGATAGCAGTCTTTTCCCTTTCAAACCTTCAGGCACTTCACCATTGACGATACGCTGGGCCAGACCTTCAACAATGGCGGTTTTACCGACGCCCGGCTCACCAATAATCACCGGATTGTTTTTGGTTCTTCGCTGCAGAACCTGGATCGTACGCCGGATTTCATCATCCCGGCCAATGACCGGATCCAGTTTTCCTTCTTCTGCCCGCTCAGTAAGATCAATGGTGTATTTGCGCAGGGAGTTTCGAGAGTCTTCCGCATTCGGGTCGTCAATAGACGCGCCGCCCCGAATATTTTTAATGGCATTTTCCAGTGCTTTCTGGCTGACTCCCTGACTGCTCAGTAATTTGCCCAGCGGACCACTGTCTTCCATCATGACCAGCAGCATAGTTTCACTGGAAATAAACTGATCACCGGCCTGTTGTGCTTTTTTGTCCGCAAGGTTCAGCATTCGATAGAGAGCCTGAGACGTCTGAATATCACCGGTCGGTGATGACACCCGGGGCAGCTGTTCCAGCATGTCGGCCAGCTCACCACGAAGAGTGTTCACAGCAAAGCCAACCTGCATCAGCAGAGGCTTGACCGAGCCTCCCTTCTGGTCGATAAGCGCAAGCAAAAGATGGATGGGCTCAATCTGACTGTTATCTTTGCCAATAGCCAGAGATTGGGCATCAGACAGGGCTGACTGGAGCTTGCTGGTCAGTTGATCCATTCTCATAATGACCTTCTCCTACTCATGTTCTCTAATCCGATTCTTACTTCTAAAAATATGATTTCATTTGGTTAACTACTTATAGTGCTGGTGTGCGGCATTTCAAGGATGAACGGTAAATCATAAATGCGAAAACGTCTTTTTATTTAATCAACAGGAACCAATCACCTTCATTGCCAGTCTGCTTTTTTTGAGCCCGCCATTATGAGGATTAACTGAATGAACTGTTTAGGTGGCATCAATGGGTTAAATTTCACCCGGCAAAACCCTCAAAAGGTTTCTACTCGATCCGATGCCTATCAAAAAAAACCGCCAAACACCAATAGCCACTATAAACACGAACAAATAGCAACGATAAGTTCTCCGACCCCGTATTTACAAAGTTTCGACAGCCTGTCTGGATACTTCGGAAGAAAAATATTTACTGCGCAAATACCCTCAGAAAGCCAATGGATCGAACTGGTTCTGCGCAAAGTAGAACCTGCACCGGTGACAGCCTGTATGAGCACTTTCCAACCGGCACGTAAGCCTGCTGATCACAGTTACCCGGAAGACAACCGTTGTTTAACCAGACCCGGCACCGAGCAAAAACAGGCATTAGAATCCCATATCCATCGCCGGACTGCTAACTGCACCCGTACCTGTTCACTCCCCACCATTCCTGAGGAACCTTCTCCCTTCCCGGAGCAGAAGTAGGAGGCATTCAAGCGGGTATGGCAAAAGGCTCAGGCAAGGTCTGTATCAGGGCAGGGATGGCACCCTCCAAATCAGGGAGGCCATCCTTCCCGACGCTTTTCCATCACGGCGGTAAGAATAGAAAAGATCAGACTGGTCATATGAACAAAACTCACCGCCGTACACCCGGTTAACGGTAAGCCTGTTCAGCCGCCTGCGCGCCAGTAAATAAAGATCGGCAAGCCAGCGATCACCACGGCCGGGGATAAATGCTTCAGAGCAGCCAATATCTTCTGCCAGGAACTGCTCTCTGACTTCTGGTCCAATCTCGAAATTATGCTGACTGATAGCAGGCCCGAGCCAGGCCATGATGGTTTCCGGAGGCACTCCCATGGAATGAACCGTCGCTTCAAGAACCCCGGCCACTAACCCTTTCCAGCCAGCATGAGCCGCAGCGACTACCGTTCCTTCCAGATTACAGAATAGAACCGGTAAACAGTCTGCCGTTAACACCGCACAGGCTGATCCCGGTTGGCGGGAAACAGCTGCGTCTGCTTCCGTTTCCTGGTTATCAGCATTGGCATCGGCAACCTCAATACCATGTACCTGTTTTAACCACATCGGGGATGTTACCAGATCAAGATCCTGCTTAAGCAGCTGCCGATTTGCCCGAACCGTTTCCCGGTCATCACCGGAGTAAAGCCCAAGGTTGAAGCTGGAAAAACCCGCTGCACTCAGTCCACCCTTTCGGGTAGTCACTAACGCTTTAACACCCTCCGGCGCAGGCCATTCAGCCCAAAGATAGCGTTCACTGCTCACTCACATTCTCCTCTGTCTCAATCAGAGAGCGGCTCATTGGCAGCCAGACTGTCCAACAACATCTGGAAATCAGCGGTCAAGGGCACATCCCATTCCATATACTCTCCCGTCACAGGGTGTATCAGACCAAGCTGACGGGCATGAAGGGCCTGCCGTCTGAATGCTCTCAGAACTGCTTCCAAGGCAGCCGGGCATGACTTGGGCAACTTAAGCCCCCCACCGTACAGGTCATCACCGACCAGGGGGAAGTGCTGGTGACTCATATGCACACGAATCTGATGAGTTCTGCCCGTTTGCAGGTTAAGCCGGATATGCGTGTGCGCTTGATAACGCTTCACCACCCGGAAATGGGTAACAGACGGCTTGCCACCGCGAACAACGGCCATCTTCAAGCGGTTTTGCGGGTGTCGGCCGATGGGCGCATCAACCACACCCCCTCCCGTCATTACGCCTCGAACAACCGCCTCATATTCGCGATGAACCGTACGATCCTGCAGCTGTGCAACAAGGTCGGTGTGCGCTGCCAGAGAACGGGCAACGACCATCAGGCCGGTGGTATCCTTATCCAGCCGGTGCACAATGCCTGCCCGTGGCAACGCTGCATTATCCGGGTAGTGATACAACAGGGCATTGAGCAGCGTCCCGGTAAAGTTTCCCGCAGCGGGATGAACCACCAGACCTGGGGGCTTATTGATCACAATGATATGGTTATCTTGATAAACAATATCCAACGGGATATTCTCCGCCTCCCATTGTCCTTCAGGCTGAACCTCAACGGACAGAGATAACTGCTCCCCGCCATAGAGCTTTTCTTTCGGCTTTCGGGCATCGCCATCCACCACCAGACAGCCCTCACGAATCCAGTCCTGAAGCCGGGCCCTGGAAAACTCCGGAAAACAGGCCGCCGCTATCTGATCAAATCGACGACCACCCTGATCATCAGGCACCGTGACACTCTCTTTGATAGTCTCCTTGATACTCTCTTTGATAAGATGTTTAATAACTTCGCCCATTCAGCAACACTCAGTTCAGAAATTTACTTTCAGTACCAACAACTCAAAAGCACATGGCTACAACAAAGGCACCGTAAAATCTTGTCTTTTCGTTTTCCGGCAGACTATGTTTAAATGCGGGTTTGAGTAAGTCTTTTTATCGGTTCGAAGAGTTTATCACAAGAAGCCTCTGAGGCCTGAGTGGTTGTCGAAAACGACAGAAAATGATGTGTACAGAGCACGGGAAAAGTACGGAAACCAATCAACACCATGACCATCTTGACTGAAAAGTTGACTGCAAAATTGCCCCGGGTACTCCCCCCGTTTGTGACCAGATCCATTTTGATGGTATTTGCCGCTATCATTCTGGCTGGCTGCGCATCCACCGAAAATAAAGAGCAACTCCCGGAAGCCCTGTCTGAGGCCGAGCTTTACCAACTGTCCAGCAAGGCAATTGAGGACGGCCGCTATTCCGAAGCCATTAAATCTCTGAGAACCCTTGAGTCCCGCTATCCTTTTGGTGCATTTGCTGAACAGGCACAGCTGGATATCATTTACGCCTATTTCAAAAATGCCGAGCCTGAAGCCTCCAGGGCGGCAGCTGACCGCTTTATCCGCCTGCACCCGCAACACCCTGATGCAGACTATGCCTATTACATCAAAGGGCTGGCGTCTAACACAGCGTCCATGGGCCTGCTGGAACGATACCTGCCAATGGATCTGACCCGCCGCGACCCTGGCCAGGCCCGGGTCTCATTTAACGAGTTTTCCGAATTGCTGAGCCGTTACCCTGAGAGCAAATACGTACCGGATGCCCGCCAGCGCATGGTTGCTCTGCGTAACCGGCTGGCCGAGTATGAAATTCATGCCGCTAACTATTATCTGAAACGTAAGGCTTATGTCGCTGCGGTCAACCGTGGGCGCTATGTTGTCGAGAATATGCAACAGACACCCGCCGTACCCGAAGCCCTGGCCATTATGGTTGAAGGCTATCAACATCTGGAACTGCCAGAGCCCGCCGGTGAGGCCCTGGAGGTGTTGAGGCTAAACTACCCGAACCACCCGGCACTGGACAAGAATGGCAATTTTGTTGGTTACAAGGTGTTTGAAGACGTGGATCCATCCATCTGGAGCACGCTTACCTTCGGCTTGATTGGCAGCTCCAAACCCAAAATTCAGGATGCACCTCCCCCACAGCCACCTGTGGTGAATTGAGGCGATATACCTTTTTTAAGTCTATCTGGTTAGCAGCATGACCAAAACCGTTAAATGCCCACAGTGCGGAAAAGCCGTGAAGTGGATCCCCGAAAGCAAGTACCGCCCTTTTTGTTCAGAACGCTGTAAGCTGATTGACTTTGGTGCCTGGGCAAAAGAAGAACCTTCCATTCCGGGTGATCCGGCCTTTGATGATCTGATGTCCCGGGAGCTTGATGACTTACCCACCCGACATTAAGCAGCCATGTTTACAAGCTGGAATGGGTATTAGTTCTCAAGACAACATGAAGGCCAATCACAAAAAAACCGGGGATATCCCCGGTTTTTCGAACCAATTTTCAAGCTTTGCTGCCACAGGCAAACGTTAGCTTGAGATCAAAGGTTAGTCTGTAAGATTTCTTCGCCATCACTCTGCAAAAGTTCCCAACTTTCATTACCATCTGAAGCCTCTCCGTGATCTGAAAGAATGCCTTCTCCGGTAACTTTTCGACCAGGAGACATCACAGTTGGATTTTCGGTGTCAATGGAATCCTCCAGAACGTCTTCATTCGTGCCAAAAGACCAAGAATCACCCTCCTCGTAACAAGACGAAACATCATCATCCGGGTGAGAAGCAGGAGCATCACCCTCCGTGCGAAAAGTCACATAATCATCAAACGATAAATCGGACCCACTATCACTATAATAAGTGCTTCCATCTGAGGCTTCTGAAATAACGCTTATGGAACCAGTAACAGAACTATCAGTTTCTATGCTTCCATCAATCCCGGCAAAATCTGGATCAAATGTATCCACTAACCCTATAAGTTCACCAAACAGATGGTCAACACCTGCTCCAAATTGCTTAATTTCTTGATGAAGTTGTTTTCCTCGTTCCACAAACCTGCCAATCTGACTCGGAATGGCACTGACAATTCTTTCTTGAGCGCCTGGCATGCTAATTGTGTACTCAACACTCGGCTCATCGCTGTCTGTAAAGCTTGAAACAGAACCTGTCTCAGAGCAATCATCGGTAGCTTCCAATTCTTTCAAATCTTTCAAATCTTTCATACCTATCAAAAGATCATCCAGATATTTGTCTTGCCAGGTTTTATTATCTTCTTTGAGCCACTCGCTTAACCAATAATCAGCCCTTCCTTCTTCATTGATAGCGCGCTGCTCATGATAATAAGCTTTTTTCTCACAATGATGAGCTACAGCCCTGAAGTTATCCAGACCCGCAGTTAGCTCTACCACTTTTGCAACGTTAGCATCCAATGCTCTCTGCAGCGCATCAATTTTACCATCCTGATCTGCCAGTCTCTGTTCCTGATCTTTTAGTTTTTCTGACTGGTCTGTTAATTCCGCATCCTTGGCTTGAAGTTTATTATGCTGCCTACGGATACAACGTTCTTTGGATTCGCGCTCTTTATGGAATGCCTTCTGTGCCTTCTGTTTCAGGTCAGCCTCGTCTTTCTGGGCATTTCGAACCAGAGCGTCAGTTTCACTTTCAGCACGATTGGCAAGGTCAGCAGTTTCAAGCTTAGCTTTACTGACCTCTGCTTCTGCAACAGAAACCCTCTTAAGCAGTGCTTCTTTCTCCGCTTTCAGCGCTTCAAATTCCGCTTTGGTTGGAATTTTCTTATCAATGGCTTCTTTCTTTTCAACTTGCCTGTCATAAATACTTCTGACACCATGGATTGCATCACCAACCAGTGAAGGAAAAATTCCAAAAGGTACGAAGACTGCCGCAACTGCGCGTCCAAGCCATTTACCGACTGTGCTTCCTTGTTCAAATTTACCGGAAACAGTATCGGCGATTTTGTGGCACCATCTCACAATAGTCCAATCTCTTTTGTGGGGTTCCACAACGGTCATTTGAGGTGCAGGTGCACCACCAACGGGATTAGGCATGATAACTTCCTCTATTTATTGTCTGGGTATTTATTCAAGTGATACTGGTGTTTTAGAGAGGAAAATTATGAGTTGGTTCAATGGACAATTATCTTATTTAGAAATTAAATAAGAACTAGATATATATAAAATGCATAATAAGGGCATGACAGGTCAATAATTGATGGCCCACATAGCTGTGAGCAGGCGTTTAGAAACCGGGAAAAATTAGCCCCGGAACGCCTGAATAGCTGCAACCCCCTGGGCACCCGATTGCCGGGCAAGATTTGTATCTTCCGGACTCATCCCCCCAAGCCAGAACACAGGAACCTTTGCTACTCCGGTGAGCATTTCAGCCCGCTCCAATCCCAGGGGGCTGGCCTCAGGATGGGAAGCGGTTGGCTTGACGGGTGATAGGGTAATAAAGTCCACCGCCATCGCCTCGGCCGCTTTGATCTGCTCCTTATCGTGACATGAGGCGACCAGTAGCTGACTGCTATGCCGCTTTTCAGGCTTAACCGGCAAATCCAGCTGACGGGAGGTCAAATGAAGCCCATGGCACCATGACTCTGCTAGTAAGGAGAAATCCCCTTTGATGATCAGCGTTCCACCTGCTGCCTGAACGAAACTCGACAGTTCTTGTGCCAGCCGGAGATAGTCACTCCCCTCAAGCCAATGAGCCCGGAATTGAATCAGGCGAATACCGTTATCCAGTGCTACCGAAACGCTATTGAAGAGTGTTTCTTTTTCCGCAAAATGACCAGTAATCATATAACGGTCAGGGAGTTGCAGCGCCCGGAGAATCACCTTATTGGCTTCGGGAAACTCATAGTCATTAAGACTGCCCTTCTCAACCCACTGAATCAACTGACCTTCATTACCTTTTGGCTCACCCTGGATACCACTGACAACCCAGGTATCCAGCAATACGGACTTGTCAGGGTAATCATGGCGAATTTTGATTAAGGGTATAAATGTTGAAACGTCAATGTCCAACTCTTCGCGAAGCTCCCGGTTCAAGGCAAGCTGGATATCTTCCCCAGGCTCCACTTTACCACCGGGAAACTCCCACAAACCGCCCATGTGTTTATCTTCAGGACGTTTGGCCAGCAAAACCCGGCCATCGTCCCCAAGAATCACAGCAACCGCCACATGAACAACGTTGCTATTGTCAACCTTGCTTTTTTCGGCTTTTTCGACCATGGCTTTTTCGATAATGGCTTTTCAATAATAATTTGGTCAATACGTTCAGGTGCGATACTCGGCGTTGATCTTTACATACTCATGGGATAAATCAGTAGTCCAGATCTCTTCACTGCAACGACCTGCACCCAGGGAAATCCTGATCAGGATTTCCTCCTGATTCATCACTTTCTGGCCAGCCTCCTCCGTATAACCCACTGCGGGCTGGCCACAGTCAACAATGGCAGTATCACCCAGCCAGATGGATACACGATCAATCTCAAACCCTGGAATATCGGCCCGGCCAACGGCTGCCAGAATTCGTCCCCAGTTTGGGTCACTGGCAAACAGGGCCGTTTTAACCAGTGGTGAATGGGCGACGGTATAAGCCACTTCCAGGGCGTCCTGATGGGAAGCTGCCTCTGCCACTTTTACAGTGACAAATTTGGTTGCCCCCTCGCCATCTCTGACAATTGCCTGAGCAAGCTCAACAGCCACCTCTCGAAGGTTCCCTATCAGTTTCTCTGCCAACGGGGAATCACGGGAAGTAATAGCATCATTACCTGCAGCCCCGGTGGCAACCACCATAAAGCTATCATTGGTTGACGTATCACCATCAATGGTGATCCGGTTAAACGATTGGTTGGTAATGTCCAACAGCAGGTTTTGCAAAAACGATGGTTCAACCGCTGCATCCGTTGCGATATAAGCCAACATGGTTCCCATATTGGGCTTGATCATTCCGGCACCTTTACTGATTCCAGAGACCGTATAGGTGGTTCCCTCATGTTCAAATTGTCGGCTGCTGCCTTTAGGTCGCGTATCTGTGGTCATGATTCCTTCAGCCCCATGCAACCAGTTATCTTCTTTCAAATCAGACAGCGCCGCTGGTAGCGCAGCACAGAGTGTATTGACCGGAAGCTGTTCACCAATCACGCCGGTTGAAAACGGCAGGACCTGCCACTCATGCACGCCAGACAACGTCGCCAGCTCGGATGACGCCTGCCTGGCTGCTGCCATTCCCTGCTCACCGGTTCCCGCATTGGCATTGCCGGTGTTAATCAGAAAGTAACGGGGATCACCGGTTAAGCGCTCACGACTTAAATGAACGGGGGCAGCACAGAAGCGATTAAGGGTAAAAACCCCAGCCACTGAGCTTCCCTTATCCCAGTTCATGACCACAAGATCCCGGCGACCGGGTTTTCTGATACCCGCCATTGCGATTCCCAGGCGGAAGCCCCTGACCGGTTTCACTGCTGCCCATTCCCCAGAACCCGTTGCCATGATTGACTCCATTGCTGATATCGTTGCTTATTTTTGACTGTCATGCGGTGACGATTTTGTTTTCCGCTTTGAGCAGGTGCTTAAGCGCAAACAAAAACGGGCCAGCCTGTTATGGCTGACCCGCAGTTTAAGTTACCCGCTCTGATCAGGCAATTCTACCGTGGCACTGCTTGTACTTCTTACCGGAACCACATGGGCACGGATCATTCCGCCCCACTTTACGACCTTCCCGAACGAATGGCTGGTGAGCTTCAGGTGCTTCCTGCTCTCTGGCTTCAGCTTCTACACCCTTTGCCTGGGCATGTTCAAACTGCATTCTACGGGCCATTTCCTCGCGACGCTGCCGCTCCATCTCAGCAGTTCGATCATCTTCCTGCACCTGCACATGGGAAATAATACGAATAATGTCGTACTTGATATCCTCAAGCATCTGCTGGAATAGCTCAAACGCCTCACGCTTGTATTCCTGCTTGGGGTTCTTCTGAGCATAACCACGAAGATGAATGCCCTGTCTCAGGTGATCCATGGTGGCCAGATGTTCTTTCCACTTGTCATCCAGAATCCGCAGCAGAATATGCTTTTCAAAGTTGCGCAGAACGTCTGCACCGGCCAACGCCTCCTTCTTGCGGTAGGAATCGATAACCCCCTGGAGAATGCGCTCGCGAAGCGCTTCTTCATCCAGACGATCATCTTCATCCAGCCACTGCTGAACCGGCATACGCTCATTAAGCTCGCTGGCCAGCTTCTCTTCCAGACCTTTAACATCCCACTGCTCTTCCAGGCTCTGGGGCGGAATGTGCTGACTGATCAGGCCACTCACCACGTCTTCACGCAGCGCTTCAATACTGGCAGAAACATCATCCGCACTGAGCAGTTCATCCCGCTGGTTATAAATCACCTTACGCTGATCATTGGCAACATCATCATATTCCAGCAATTGCTTACGAATATCGAAGTTGCGACCTTCCACTTTACGCTGGGCTTTTTCGATGGCATTGGTGACCATACGGTGTTCAATGGCTTCACCTTTTTCCATGCCCAGGGCTTTCATAAAGTTCTTGACCCGCTCAGAAGCGAAAATCCGCATCAGACTGTCTTCCAAAGACAGATAAAACCGGGAAGAGCCCGGGTCTCCCTGACGACCGGAACGACCTCTTAACTGGTTATCAATGCGTCGTGACTCGTGTCGCTCAGTACCGATAATATGAAGACCACCGGCCTCAAGCACCGCCATGTGGCGTTTCTGCCAATCCGCTTTAATCTGATCAATTTGCTCCTGAGCCGGGTTATCCAGCTCGGCAACTTCTGCCTTCCAGTTACCGCCCAGCATGATATCGGTACCACGGCCCGCCATATTGGTGGCGATGGTGACCGCCCCGGGACGACCAGCCTGGGCGATGATATCCGCTTCTTTCTCATGGAATTTGGCATTCAGTACCTGGTGAGCAATGCCCGCCTTATCCAGGGCTTTGGACAGATGCTCGGAAGAGTCGATAGAAGCCGTACCCACCAGAACCGGACGCTCGGCTTTCACCGTTTCTTTGATATCTTCAATAATGGCGTCGTATTTTTCAGCAATCGTCAGGTAAACGAGATCATTACCATCCTGACGAACCATCTCTTTGTGAGTGGGAATAACAATCACGTCCAGGCCATAAATCTGACGGAACTCGAACGCTTCAGTATCGGCGGTACCGGTCATGCCGGACAGCTTGTCATAATTCCGGAAATAATTCTGGAAGGTTGTGGACGCCAGAGTCTGACTCTCAGCCTGAATGCGCAGCCCCTCTTTCGCTTCAATAGCCTGATGAAGACCTTCTGAGAGACGACGACCGGGCATGGTCCGGCCAGTATGCTCATCCACCAGCAGAACTTCATTATTCTGAACAATGTATTCCACATTGCGGTTAAACAGCACATGGGCTTTCAGGGCTGAATTCGCATGGTGCAGCAAGTTCAGGTTGTTGGAGGCGTAAAGGCTTTCACCTTCCGGCAACAAACCCTCCTGTTGCAGCAGCTCCTCAATAAACTGATGGCCCAGTTCATTCAACTCAACCTGGCGGGTCTTCTCATCAACCGAGAAATGGCCGATAAGCTCAACGGTATTGGGATCCTGGTCTTCAGGAATGGGTTCCTGTCGTTGCAGCCTTGGAACCAGTTGATTCATCTTTTTATAAAGCACAGATGAATCTTCCGCAGGCCCTGAAATGATCAGCGGTGTTCTGGCCTCATCAATCAGAATCGAGTCAACCTCATCGACAATAGAGAAGAAGAGATTACGCTGGAAACGATCCTCCTTACGGAAGGCCATGTTGTCACGAAGGTAGTCAAAACCAAACTCGTTATTGGTTCCGTAGGTGATATCCGCCTGGTAGGCCTGACGCTTCTCTTGCGGATCCTGCTGCGGGACAACAATGCCCACGCTCATCCCCAGAAACTCATAGAGTGGGCGCATCCAGTTCGCATCACGACGGGCCAGGTAATCATTCACGGTAACCACATGAACGCCCTGATCGGGAATAGCATTCAAATAAGCAGGCAGTGTTGCTACCAGTGTCTTACCTTCACCGGTGCGCATCTCGGCAATGCGCCCTTCATGCAGGGTCATACCACCAATAAGCTGGACGTCAAAATGACGCATGCCCATCACTCGCTTGCCTGCCTCACGAACAACAGCAAACGACTCAGGCAACAGGTCATCAAGGGTTTCGCCCTGGTTGAAGCGGTCGCGAAACTCTCCTGTTTTAGCCTTCAGCTCATCATCGCTCAGGGCAGCCAGGCTTTCTTCCAGGGCATTGATTGATTTGACAATCTTGCTCATCCGTTTCAGCTGGCGGTCATTCCGGCTACCAATAACTTTCTTAATTAAAGAAGCAAACATAAGTTGTTAACAGTCTCACACTCTGTTTCCGGAGCTGTCCTCCTACCAACAATCCGGGCTGGAGCAGACAAGCGCACAATAGCCCGACATTCTATGACAATCACGGCAAAGACTCATCTATATTAGTCGTATTTCTGTACTGTCAATTGAACTGAGTCGGAAAATAAGACTCAACAGAGTGATAAGCAACCATAAAATCCAGAAAAACAGAACTCAGAGAAAATTAACCTGGTATATTCAGCAAACCAATCTTGAAGGCAGATAATATTGCTCTGATTGCAGCATCCTGAAGCCTTGGCCAGGGGTGGAAAAATCATAAAACCGCATCTTCATCTCATCCGTGAACTTCGCCGTCGTTGTAGAGTACGAAAATAATGCCAGTCCCAAGGTAGAAGAAAAAAATCAGCCTTATATGCTACTTACTTGCTCTGTAGATATATCTCGAAGGATCCTGAGGCTTACCATTTTTCAAAACCTCAAAGTGTACATGTGGTCCGGTTGACCGACCGGAACTGCCCATTTTGGCAATAGCCTGCCCTCTGGTGACAATATCACCGACTTTGACCAGACTTTCATCATTATGGGCATAACGTGTTAAATAGCCATTGCCATGATTAACCTCCACCAGAAGCCCAAAGCCTGAGCGGGTGCCTGACCAGACAACAACACCTGCAGCAACGGAAATAATGTCCGAGCCGCGCTTACCGGCAAAATCCACACCATTATGCCAGGCACCCTTACCAGTAAACGGGTCTGTACGGCGACCATAACGGGAAGAGAGCCAGCCTTTTCTGACGGGCAAACCTGCCAGAAATGCATCGTCATGAAGGGTTCTGTTGGAAATAAGATTATCCAGAAGGTCCAGCTGTTCTTCACGGTTATCGATCTGATCCGCCAATTGATCAATAGCATCAATCAGACTCACCTTGCTGTAGGTTGCTTCTGCCTCAGCAAACTCCTGAGGGCCACCCAGCGCAGGAATGTCACTGAAGTCAAACTCACCATCATCCAGCCTTGCCTTGCTGGTAAGGCGTTCGCCAAGGGCATCAAGTCGGGTCATACGCCCTTGAAGTTCAGAAAGCCTGAGCATCAGAGCATCCAGCTGGTTTTGTGCCTGCTGACGAACAAGGCCAAGATCTTGTTGCTGTGTATTCAGAACCTGTTTCCAGTTTTTTACGCCTTCACGGGTTAACATATGCTCCTGATTATTGGTCAACCAAGCATACATTGTACCACCACCAACGGCCATGGATAGCAATAAGGCACAGCAACACAAAATCCCTACCCATTTTCCACTTCCGGAATAAGTTCGGGTTCGAGAATGACCTTGATTAACGACAATAATTTTCATTAGCAGCCCTTAATGCCAAGCCAGCAGCACATCTCCACTATTGTATTTTAGGAACCTGCAAAATATAGAACCAGAGGACGGATTTCCACACTTCTTCAGTGACACTCATCTACACCCCACCGTGCCATAAAGAGCCACCTGATACTGATGTTATCGTTGCAAAACAGTATTTTTTAATGCGGTCAACCCAGTTTAACGTCAAAAAAAACAGTACTAAACAAAACTCTGCACTCATCAGAAAACAGCGTGAGATAAAGACTTTTTACTGACACCCACTTAGAAAAAAGGCCACTATTAATGCGGCCTATTTCAAGACTAAAGTTTTCCAGCCTCGCAAAAAATCACGTAACAGATCAACATTAACCCAAAAAGCAGCCATTAAGCCGTTACAGCAACAGGTTTCTGATAGGAAATTGGAGAAACCTCAGCCTCTTCGAAAGTCACTTTCTCCCATAATTTCTCATTAGCAAGCAACGTTCTAACCAGTTTATTATTAAGCTCATGCCCAGATTTATGACCAACAAACTGACCGATCAGGCTATGCCCGAGCAAATAAAGGTCGCCGATTGCGTCCAGCATTTTATGCTTAACAAACTCATCATGATAGCGGAGACCATCTTCATTGAGAATTCGGTAGTCATCGACAACAACCACATTATCCACACTGCCACCAAGCGCCAGATTCTGGGAACGGAGGTATTCAACATCGCGCATAAAACCGAAAGTACGGGCTCTGCTGACTTCTTTCACAAAAGAGGTACTGGAGAAGTCAATCGACGCTGTTTGAGAGCGGCTTTTGAAAACAGGGTGATCAAAGTCAATGGTAAAACTTACTTTAAAACCGTCGTATGGTTTGAAGGTTGCCGTTTTATCCCCATCAGTCACCGTCACATCTTCTTTGATGCGAACGAACTTCTTGGGTGCATTCTGCTCCTGAATACCTGCGGACTGTAACAGGAATACAAATGGACCAGCACTGCCATCCATAATGGGTACTTCGTGGGCACTGACCTCAACGTAGGCATTATCAATACCCAGCCCGGCCAGAGCGGAGAGAAGGTGTTCAACGGTGTCAATTCGGGTGCCGTGTTTATGCAAAGAGGTGCAAAGCGTCGTCTGCCCGACATTCAGGGCATGTGCCGGAATTTCAACCACCGGGTCAAGGTCTGTTCGACAGAAAATGATGCCGGTATCTACGGAAGCTGGCTTAAGCGTGAGGTAAACCTTTTCACCAGAGTGAAGGCCCACACCCGTAGCACGAATAATATTTTTCAGTGTACGCTGTCTGATCATGATAACGCTGTTCCGCGACCTGTAAGGTCCCTGTTATTTGGATGCAACGCCACATTGTAACAAAAGTAACAATTGAGACAAGTTCGCATTTATACGCCCTGATTAATCCGCCTGACGCCTCAGGAATGCCGGTATATCGAGGTAGTCGACACTATCTCCGGTAGCCACTGCTGCCCGTTTACCTTCTTCCCGCTGCCCCACTTCCTCTTCCTCCTTCTTTCTGTCACGCAACAGAGGAGAAATGTCCAGCCTGCCATAGTCAGGTGTGCCGTCTTTGTTTTTTGGCGGTGCTTTTTCCACCACCTTCAACTGCTCCCTGGAAACTCCGCCAGCACCGATACCGGTTGCAACGACAGTAACACGCAGCTCATCCGTTAATTCTGAGTCAATTACAGTACCGATAACGACGGTTGCATCGTTAGACGCAAACTGACTTACAACGTCGCCTACCTGATTATACTCACCAACCGTAAAGTCAAGGCCTGCAGTGATGTTAACCAGAACACCTTTGGCTCCCTGCAGATCAACATCTTCCAGCAGCGGGCTGCGGATGGCTTTCTCGGCAGCTTCTGCGGCACGACCGCTACCCGTGGCAACCCCGGTACCCATCATCGCCATACCCATTTCTGACATCACTGTACGAACATCGGCAAAGTCAACGTTAATGAGACCATCACGGGTAATCAGTTCAGAAATACCCTGCACCGCACCCAGCAGAACATCATTAGCGGCACCAAAAGCATTGAGCAGACTGACATCACTGCCAAGTACTGGTAATAACTTTTCATTGGGAATAGTAATCAGTGAATCCACATGCTCCTGAAGCTCTTTAAGACCTTCTTCAGCAACAGACATTCTGCGCTTGCCTTCAAAACCGAACGGCTTAGTGACCACGGCTACGGTCAGTGCTCCAAGCTCACGGGCTACCTGGGCAACAACCGGAGCCGCGCCGGTCCCTGTACCACCGCCCATGCCCGCGGCAATAAAGACCATATCCGCACCTTTGAGGAGCTCGGCAATACGCTCCCGGTCTTCCATCGCCGCCTCGCGACCAACATTCGGGTTCGCGCCTGCACCAAGCCCACGTGTGATCGAGGCACCCAGCTGCAGGTGAGTATGGGCCTGCAAATGCTGCTTTTTCAGCGCCTGGGCGTCGGTGTTTGCACAGACAAACTCAACACCTTCGAGCTGACTTTTCAGCATGTGGCAAACTGCATTACCACCACCACCACCGACACCGATAACTTTTATGACCGCTTCCTGCGGTACGTTATCCACCAATTCAAACATGGCCATCTCCTTTTTATCACCCTTAATCTAACAAATACTTACCAATACCGTTACTGAAAACCTGCGCTGCCACACAATTAAAAGTTATGAAACCAGCGCTTCATCTTGTCAATCAGCCCAGCATCCTGAGGTTTGCTGGCGATCGATTTTTTCAAACCATCTTTCTGCATTTTCTGGCCATAGTGCAGCAACCCGACACCCGTCGAATAAATGGGATTACTGACCACGTCACTCAGCCCTTTCACTAACTGCGGCACACCCAGCCTGACCGGCATGTGGAAAATCTCTTCTGCCAGCTCAATAGCTCCCTCAATCTTGGCAGTACCACCGGTCAGAACGATGCCTGCAGGGATCAGGTCTTCGAAACCACTGCGCCTGATCTCTGCATTAATTAATGTAAACAACTCGTCATAACGAGGTTCTACCACCTCTGCCAGTGCCTGCCTGGAGAGCTCCCTGGCCGGCCGGTCACCGACACTGGGAACTTTAATGGTTTCATCAGCTCCAGCCAGCTGCGCCAGGGCACAGGCATATTTAATCTTTATGTCCTCGGCATTTTGCGTAGGTGTTCGCAGGGCCATGGCAATGTCATTGGTCACCTGATCTCCGGCAATGGGAATCACTGCCGTATGCCGAATGGCGCCGTCGGTAAAAATGGCAATATCTGTCGTGCCACCACCAATATCCACCATACAGACGCCCAGCTCTTTCTCATCTTCTGAAAGCACCGAATAACTTGAAGCCAGCTGCTCAAGAATAATATCGTCCACTTCAAGGCCACAGCGACGGATGCAGTTCTCAATGTTCTGGGCCGCATTAACTGCACAGGTCACCAGGTGAACTTTGGCTTCCAGCCGGACACCGGACATCCCATGGGGCTCCTTGATCCCCTCCTGGTTATCAATGGCATACTCCTGAGGAAGAATATGCAGAATCCGCTGATCCGCCGGGATCGCAACCGCCTGGGCCGCATCAATAACCCGGTCAATATCGGCACTATTCACTTCACGCTCACGTATGGCAACAATGCCGTGGGAGTTAAGGCTCTTGATGTGGTTACCGGCAATACCGGCATAGACCGAGTGTATCTGACACCCGGCCATTAGCTCAGCTTCTTCAACGGCTCTCTTAATGGCATGTACCGTAGAGTCAATATTAACCACGACACCACGCTTAAGCCCGCGGGAAATATGCGAACCAATGCCGATGACTTCAATGTCACCCTCAGCGTTGAGCTCTCCAACAATAGCCACCACTTTCGAGGTGCCTATATCCAACCCAACGATCAATCTTCCATTATCTGCCGCTGTCATGGCATCAATCTTCCCAAACTTCTCTATCCATCATAAATCAGAGCCTGGCTGACTTATTTTGACCCCGCTTTAACCAGCGTCTCACTCCAGGCAACCGAAGCACCATTCAAATATCGCAAATCAACCCGCTTTACCTGATTCCAGCGAGTCTCCAGTCTGGCATGATAAAGGCGGACAAAACGCTGCAGTCTCTCCATTCTTCTGTCACGACCAATATTGACCTCAACATGTCCTATGGTAAATCGCCATGATCCACTATTGCTACGCTTCAGCATGGTCAGCCTTAGCCCCATGGGCCTGAGCAACTGGCTGATCGCCAGATACTGCTGCATCACCTCAGCAGCCATCTCTTCCGGGCCGTCCAGAACCGGCATGGCTGAAAAACCGGCAATATCTTCTGGAGCAAACACCTCACCTTCATTGCTGATCAGAGCGTTGCTGCCCCACCTCGCCACCGGCTGCTGCTCCTCCAGGCTCACTTGGACACTGTCAGGCCACTGTCGTCGAACCGAGGCACTCTTAACCCAGGGCATTGCCACCAGAACCAGCTGCATCTCACTCAAGTCCAGGGCAAAAAAACGTTTCTGTAAGTGAGGCTGCAACACACTCTCTACCTGCTCCCTGGATAAATACTCAAAGCCTGCATGCACTTCCACCCGTGCTATCGGCTGATTCAACCAGTTCATCAACCACGGCGTCGAGGCCAGCAAACCTGCCAGCAGAAAAAGAGAAACCAAAACCTGAAGCACTCTTTTCCACGGCAGATTTTTTTTTCCTCTGCCACCACCGTGTCGACTATCCCTTCGAGATGCCCCCCGTACTTCCCCCGGCCGACTGGCGGAAACAGACAAACCTGCTCTCTCAGACATCCGCTGTTTTCAATATTTCAATAACCAGTTCATCGAAAGATAACCCTGCATCCGCTGCAGCCATAGGTACCAGACTATGATCGGTCATCCCTGGAATAGTATTGACCTCCAGCAACCAGAACCGCCCCTGCTGATCCTGCATAAAGTCAACACGTCCCCAGCCTGAACACCCAAGGGCTTCAAATGCCGTCAGGGCAACCGCCTGAAGTTCCTGCTCCTTGACTGAAGTCAGGCCACAGGGAATGGAGTACCGGGTATTATCCGACAGATACTTGGCCTGGTAATCATAAAACTCACCCTCTGCCTCAATTCTGATGGCAGGCAGCGGCTGACCATTAACAATACTCACGCTAAACTCAGGCCCATCGATAAACGACTCCACCAGAACAGGACCTCTGTGCTCCCCTGCACGCTCGCAGGCAGCCTCAAGGTCTGCCCTTCGATCAACCCGTGCCACACCAACACTGGAACCTTCCATGCTTGGCTTGACAAAGGCGGGCAACAGAGACTCGGCATGGCCAAGATTGTCAACCCCCATGACCAGGGCAAACTCAGGTGTTGGCAGCCCAATAGATTGCCACAGCAGTTTGCTGCGGTATTTATCCATCGCCAGAGCGGATGCCATGACACCACTACCGGGATAGGGAATACCCATGGTTTCCAGCAATCCCTGCATCGTGCCATCTTCTCCCCCGCCTCCATGCAAGGCAATAAAGGCATAGTCAGGGGCATATTGCTGGAGTTGCTCAACTGCATTCTCACAGGTATCAATCAGCTGGCATGTCACACCCTGCCGGTTCAACGCGGCATAAATACGCTCACCACTGGTCAGGCTCACTTCCCTTTCCGGGGAGTTACCACCAAAAAGTACAGCAACCTTGCCAAAAGCCTTTGGATCAAAGTGATCACAACTCCGGTTGTACTTCATGCACTGTATTCCTTTTCTATTCAATTCGTAGCTTTACTGTTTTACCGGCAGCGCCAACTCACCACTGGCCAGCCTCAAGGCCAGTGCGCCAATATCCCCAGCTCCCTGAGCCAACAGCAAGTCACCATCCTGAAGTACACCAGCCAACACTGACTCAACTGCTTCAGGACGGGCAATAAATATCGGATCAACCAGTCCACGCTGCCGAATACTCCGGCACAATGAGCGACTGTCCGCCCCCGCGATCGGCTCTTCTCCGGCAGGGTATACTTCCATTAACAGAAGCACATCAACCCTGGACAGCACATCGACAAAATCCTCGTACAGGTCACGGGTGCGAGAGAAACGATGAGGCTGGTAAATCATCACCAGTCGTCTGTCATCCCAGCCATCACGAACCGCTTTAATGGTCGCATCCACTTCCGTTGGGTGGTGACCATAGTCATCAACCAGCATCACTTCGCCAGCCTGGGTATTAAACTCTCCCAGCACCTGGAAACGTCGGCCAACACCATCGAAACGACTCAAGCCTTCGGCAATCACCTGATCCGGAATGCCTTCATCAGCAGCCGTGGCAAACGTGGCCAGAGCATTCAGTACGTTATGGCGCCCCGGGATACCCAGTTCAATGGTCACAGGCGGCTCTTCCGCATTACTGCCACGAGCCAGATCAAACGAGGTTCTCATTCCCTGCTGGTTAACATTCACCGCCCGGAAATCCGCATCTTCACTGAAACCATAGGTAATCACCTGTCGCTTGATTTCCGGCAACAGTTCTCTGACCACTGGACAGTCGATACAGACAATGGCCACGCCGTAAAAAGGCAAATTGTGCAAAAACTCGATAAATGTCTTTTTCAGCTTGCCAAAGTCACCATCGTAGGTAGACATATGGTCAGCATCAATATTGGTGACAATGGACACCATCGGTTGCAAATGAAGAAAAGAGGCATCAGACTCATCCGCCTCGGCAACCAGGTAACGGCTGCCACCCAATTTGGCATTGGTACCGGCCGAGTTGAGCCTGCCTCCAATTACAAAAGTCGGGTCCATACCACTGAACCCCAGGACCGAAGCCAGCAGGCTGGTCGTAGTGGTTTTGCCATGGGTACCCGCCACCGCAATGCCATGGCGATAACGCATTAATTCCGCCAGCATCTGGGCCCGGGGAACAATGGGCAGCCGACGGCTTTCCCCCTCAACCACTTCCGGGTTATCTCCGGCAACAGCGGTTGAGGTGACAATAACATCCGCGTTGATCACGTTCTCGCCACGGTGACCAATAAACACCTCAATCCCAAGCCCTTCAAGGCGCTCAGTCACTGGTGATGAGCGAATATCCGAGCCAGAGATTTCATACCCCTGATTCAGAAGGACCTCGGCAATACCACACATGCCAGAACCACCAATACCGACAAAATGGATTTTGCGGATACGCCTCATCTCTGGTACCGCCACCACGGGAATTCGACTCTTTACATCAGGCATAAGAGACCTCCTTACCAGCCGCTTCAAGACAGAGTCTGACCACGTCATCAGTCGCCTGTGACAAACTGGCAGTCCTTGCTGATGAGGCCATTCGTTCAAGCTGTTCAGGATTATCTGCCAGCTCCAGAATCATTTTTGTCAAACCGTCCACGTCCAAATCTTTTTGCTGAACCACCAGGGCTGCACCTCTATCGGCCAAGTAACGCCCATTAACTGTCTGATGATCATCCACCGCAAACGGGAAAGGCACCAGAATTCCGGGTTTTCCTGCCGCTGCCAGTTCTGCGATGGTTAATGCGCCGGAGCGGCAGAGCACCAGATCCGCCCACTCATAGGCCTGAGCCATATCATCAATAAACGGCTCTACCCGACCGGAAACGCCGAGCTGCTGATAATCTGCACGACACTGCTCAAAGGTTCCCTTACCGGTCTGGTGCCAGACTTCAATCTGATCACCACAGTTTTGCACAACCCGGGGAATCATCTGGTTGATTGCCAAGGCTCCCCGGCTTCCTCCCACTACCAGTAGCCGTAAGGGTGTGTGTGGTACATGGGCAGGAACGGCGACGATCTCCGGACGCACCGGGTTCCCGGTCAGCATTACTTTCCGGGCAATGCCTGAAGAAAGCCCCGCAAAGGTTCCCGGAAACGCTTCGAGCACACGGGTAGCAATCCTGGCCAGCAGTTTATTGGTGAGACCTGCAACAGCATTTTGTTCATGAACCACCAAGGGAATCCCCAATAACCGCGCAGCCACACCACCCGGCCCTGTGACATAGCCTCCCATACCAACAACACAAACCGGCCGGTGTTCTCTCAGAACCCGAACGGCTTTAAATAACGAAACGGCCAGACGCCAGGGGGCTTGCAACAGAAAACTCAAGCCTTTTCCCCGCAGGCCGGTGACCGGAATAACGCTGATATCAATGCCATGCCCGGGCACAAGCTCTGCTTCCATACTGCCGGGAGTACCCAGCCAGTGAACACGGTAACCCTGCTTAATCAGCCCCCTGGCTGTAGCAAGCCCCGGAAAAATATGTCCACCGGTACCGCCTGCCATGATAATCACTTTGGGTGCCTCAGGAGGCGTTTGAGAAACTGCCTGCTCAGCCATTCGTATTACCTCCAGCTGCTTCACTCGTCTTTCGCTCTTGAGACTTGCGCCCCGCAACCGGCTTAACCTCTATGGCTTTAGTCAGACGACGTTCAAAATCAATACGTAACAAAATACCAAATGCCAGACAGTTAACAATTAAACTGCTGCCTCCATAGCTGATCATGGGTAAAGCCAACCCTTTAGTGGGCAGCAGCCCGGTGTTCACAGCAATGTTAATCAACGCCTGACTGGCAAAAAGTAGCGCAATACCATAAGCAACAAAGCCATGGAATAACATCCCCCTGGCTTCCGCTCTTGAGCCCAGCTGCAGTGACCGCCAGGCAACAAACAGAAACAGCCCAAGCAGCAGCAATGAGCCAACCACACCAAACTCTTCCGCCAATACGGCAAAGACAAAATCCGTGTGCGACTCCGGCAGGTAAAACAGCTTCTGGATGCTATTGCCCAGTCCTTCACCCAACCAGGCCCCCCGACCAAAAGCGATCAGAGCCTGGGTTAACTGATAACCACTGCCAAAAGCATGGGCCCATGGGTCCATGTAGGAGGTGATGCGAGCCATACGATAAGGCTCCATCCAGATCAACAGGACAATCAGGATAATCACGCCGGCAATCATGACCAGAAACTGGTGGAAACGTGCACCCGCCATGAAGATCATCCCCATCACCGCCACAGTCAGCACCACCAGCGCGCCAAGATCCGGCTCCGCCAGCAGCAGCAAAGCCAACCCTGCCATCACCAGCATTGGTTTGATAAAGCCACTCCAGCGAGTACGAACTTCATCAAGATGTCTCACCAGGTAGCCCGCCAGATAAATCACCACACAAAGCTTGGCGACCTCTGAGGCCTGCAGGTTAAAGAAACCAAGAGGAATCCAGCGGACACTGCCATTAATTTCCCGGCCCACAATCAGAACCAGCACCAGCAGGAAGAATGCAACCAGCAGGCCAACCCAGCTCATCTGCTGAATCCGGCTGACAGGTACAAGCATCATGATGCCCATGGCAAACAGACCCGCCACCATAAACAGCAACTGCTTAAAGACGACTTTCAGTGGATCACCAAAAGTTGCACTGGAAACATCCATGGAGGCTGAACCCACCATCACCAGACCAATGGCCAGCAGAGTAAGCACAGCCCCGAACAGAACCATGTCAACGGACCTTGCCCCATCTTGCTCTAAGGACTCTTTCTCCGTGAGAAAACTGTGTCGAACCCGTTTCAGCATAAAATCAAACCATTGACCAGCTCTGCAAATCGATCACCCCGATGCTCAAAGCTGTTAAACATATCAAAACTGGCGCATGCCGGTGCCAACAGCACCGCATCACCAGGTTCGGCCAACTCCGCTGCAAAACTGACTGCATCATCCAGATTGGCCGCCTTATGAATCTCTGCACTATCCTTCACTGCCTGCTCAATAGCGGGCCCATCACGTCCAATCAAAATCAGATGACGGACATATCGCTCAACCGCCGGTTGCAAATCAGAGAAATCCGCACCTTTACCATCACCACCCGCAATCAGAATAACCTTGCCTGCAAGCCCTTCGCCCAGACCTTCAATAGCCGCAACGGAGGCTCCGACATTGGTTGCTTTGGAGTCGTTAAACCAGGCAACGCCATCCTGCTCACCCAGCCATTGGCAACGGTGTTTCAACCCGGGAAATGCCATAAGCGCTTCGAACATGGCACTGGCATCAAGGCCTATCGCCTCGCCCAAGGCCAAAGCAGCGAGGGCATTCAGATAATTGTGACGCCCTTTGAGTTTCATCTGCCGGGTATTGATCTGCTTTTCCAGCCCCTTGCTCAGCCAGACGCCGTCATCGTCAGCAATAAGCCCCATCTGGCCAAGATCCGGAGACCCACTGGTAAACGTCACAGCTCCGGCAGTGACCGGAAGCAAAGGGGAAGTAAGAGGATCATCCCGGTTAAATACGGCGGTTCCGCACCCTTTGTAAATACGCTGTTTGGCCTGGTGGTATTCAACCAGCGTCGGGTAACGATCCATATGGTCCGGACTCAGGTTCAGAACCGTCGCAGCCGTTGCACGGAGGCTATGGGTGGTTTCCAGCTGAAAACTGGAAAGCTCCAAAATGTAAACATCAATACTGTCATCATCCAGCAAATCAAGTGCTGGCGTTCCAATATTACCCCCTACGCCGGGATTAAGCCCGGAATAGCTGACCATTTCACCAACCAGCGTGGTCACCGTGCTTTTGCCATTGGAGCCGGTAATGGCGACGAGCGGCTTCTTTTTTGTCGAGAAAGCCGAGGCAGCATTGACCGCTCGACAAAACAGTTCAATATCACCAATGGCAGTAGCGCCATTTTCCATCGCCCTGGAAATCGCCGGTTCCGACAGAGCGATACCCGGACTGACCACCAACTCATCGGCAGCCATTAACCACTGCTCATTGAAACCACCGGTATGCAGCGGGGTGTCGGGAAACAGCTGACGGCACTCCGCTTCACCCGGTGGCGTTTCCCGTGTATCAATAATTTTGAAAGGCAAACCCTGACTATGAAAATAACGGGCACAGGACAACCCGGTCTTACCAAGACCGATAATCACTCGATTACAGCTTGAGCCAATCAGCCCAGATGGCTCGTTATCTGCTGACTCCTGAGCAGCTGTTTTCTTAACAAGAGTGCTTCTTGTCACCATCCCGTTACCCACATAACCCGTCAGCGAATTTTCAAAGATGCCAATCCAATCAGAACCAGCACAATGGTAATAATCCAAAAGCGCACGATGACCCGGGGTTCAGGCCACCCTTTCAACTCAAAGTGATGATGCAGCGGCGCCATGCGAAATATACGACGACCGGTTAACTTATAGGAACCCACCTGCAGAATGACAGACACCGTTTCCATAACAAAAACACCGCCCATGATAATCAGCACGACTTCCTGGCGAACGATAACAGCGACAACCCCGAGGGCAGCACCCAGCGCAAGAGCACCCACATCCCCCATAAATACCTGGGCCGGATAGGTGTTAAACCAGAGGAAACCAAGGCCTGCCCCAGCGATGGCAGCACAAAATACCACCAGCTCCCCGGCTCCCGGCACGGCAGGAATCAGCAGGTACTGGGCAAACGTTGCATGTCCACTCAGATAGGCAAAAACTGCCAGGGCTGAAGCCACCATAACGGTGGGCAAAATAGCAAGACCATCCAACCCATCCGTCAGGTTGACGGCATTACTGGAACCCACAATGGTCAGATAGGCCAGCACCACGAAAAAAGGCCCAAGCTGCAGCGTTGCATTTTTGAAGAAGGGAATAATCAGGGTTGTTTCTGTTGCCGATGGCGCGGTAAAAAACAGAAAAAAAGCCGCGCCAAGGCCAGCAACCGATTGCCAGAACATTTTCCACCGTGCCGGCAAACCACGGGAGTTTTTTTCAACCACTTTGCGGTAATCATCCACCCAGCCAACGGCACCGAAAATACCGGTAACGAACAGCACAACCCAAACGTAGCGATTGCTCAAATCTGCCCACAGCAAGGTGCTGATGGCAATACAGATAAGAATCAGGGCACCACCCATGGTCGGGGTGCCGGCCTTGCTTAAATGGCTTTGCGGACCATCATCACGGACAGCCTGGCCAATCTGATAAAAGCTCAGCTTGCGAATGAAGTGAGGCCCAACCCATAAGCTCATCACCAGAGCCGTGAGGACCCCGAAAATACCTCGCAACGTGAGGTACTTGAACACCAGAAATCCATGGTAATACTGGGCTAAATAATCTGCCAGCCAGACCAGCATCAGGCATCCCCCTTGTAAACAGACCCAATCAGAGCCTGGATAATGTCCAACATCTTCATTCCTTTTGATCCTTTCACCATGACAGCCATACTGTCATTATTAGTAACGCTGTGAAGCTGTGCTTTCAGAAAGGCAATCAACTCGCTTTTATCGTCGAAGTGCTGTCCGCTGCCAAAGGCTTCACTGGCCAGGCGCGCAGAAGGCCCGAAACTCAAAAACTGCTGGATACCGAGTTCTTTTGCATAGCGGCCAATGTCCCGATGGCGCTCATCGGATATCTCACCCAGATCCAGCATGTCACCCAGAACCATAATGGTCCTGCCACCACAGTCCGCAAGCTGCTCCAATGCCGCCTGCGTAGCTTTCGGGTTGGCATTGTAAGTTTCATCAATCAGGACCGCACCGGACGGATGAACAAAGCGCTGCCCCCGCCGCTGATAAGGTCGGGCATTTTCCAGCCCCCGGGCAATAATGTCCAGCGACAACCCACAGGCAACCGCAACCGCCGCAGCGCAACAGGCATTGGTCACCTGGTAGCGCCCCCAGAATGAAAGCCGCAGTGATTGTTGCTCTTGTTGCTGCCCATTTCTGCAAATATGCAACGTGAATCGGGTACCTTCCTGATTGGCAGTGATATCACTGGCAAAACAGTTCGCTTCAGAACTCTGGGCACTGAAACTGATAATCCGTCGACCGGACTTTTGCAGAACTCGTTCACACCACTGGCCGTAGAACCGATCGTCCATATTAAGAACAGCGGTGCCATTGTCCGGCAGAGCATCCAGAATAAAACCCTTTTCCCAGGCAACCCCTTCAACACTCTTCAAATCAGCCAGATGGGTTTCAGCGGCATTGACGATTACGGATACGTCAGGGCGCCCCATATTAGCAATGTATTCAATTTCACCGGGGGCACTGGTTCCCATCTCAACCACGGCAAACTGATGAGATTCGTTGATTCTTAACAACGTTAATGGTGTACCCAGCGCATTATTGAGGTTGCCTTTCGTTGCCAGCGTTGGGCCTGCTTCCGAGAAAATGGCCAGCAACATCTCCTTAACCGATGTTTTGCCGCAGGAACCGGTAACACCGACCAGACACCCATCAAAGTGATTGCGATTGGCAGCTCCCAACAACCCAAGTGCCTGTTCGGAATTTTTCACAACTATCTGTGGCAAAACGGCACCCTGTGGCAAAGCAGCACCACTGACATAGTGCTCTGTCAGAGCAGCAACAGCGCCTGCCGCCTGTGCCTGGCCCAGGTAATCGTGTCCATCAAAGCGGGGACCTTTAATGGCAATAAAAAGATCACCCGCCTGCAATGTTCGGGTATCAATGCTGACACCGGTTACTGACAACCCATCATTTGGCAGATCATGCAACCGACCTTTAACAATCTCGGCAACCACAGAAAGAGGCATCGATTCAATCATGCCTGCACGCCCTCTTGAACATTTTGCGATCGAACGCGTGTGCATTGAGATTGCAATACCATCTGTACCTGATCTGCATCATCGAAGTGATGTCGAACACCATGAATTTCCTGATAGTTTTCATGCCCCTTGCCCGCGATCACGATAATGTCGCCAGTACTGGCGGAAGCAATTGTGGAACGGATAGCTTCAGACCGGTCAGCAATCACCTGAATACGCCGACGATCATTCTGTGCAATACCGTCCAGGGCATCAGCAATGATCTGGAGGGGATCTTCAGTTCTGGGATTATCACTGGTCAGCACTGCTTTATCCGCACCCTTCAAGGCGGCTACCGTCATCAAAGGTCGCTTACCTCTGTCCCGGTCACCACCACAACCATATATACAGACAATATTCCCGACGTCTTGTTCGCAATCTTTTTCGGAAGGCTTAATTCTTTCTATTTGAGAGCGGTGCTCACGCAATGAAGAAAGCACACTGTCAATGGCATCCGGCGTATGGGCATAATCAACCAGCACCAGGGGCTGGCTGCCACCACCAAACTGCTGCATCCTGCCGGGAGGGGCAGAAATCACCGGAATGGCGGCCAAAAGGCGATCAAGTGAATATCCCTGGACACCCAACGCAGCAATAACCGCCAACAGATTTTCCAGGTTAAAACGTCCCAATAATGAAGTAGCCAATGTACCCACACCCCAGGGCGTATGAATGGTTGCCCTGAAACCTTGTGGTAACGTCTCAATATGACTGAGATACACATCTGCCGAAGCATCTTCCAGGGACCAGGTCGTGACATTGGCATCCAGAGGGCAGGATGAAAGCATCAACTGTGAAAACTCATCATCCTTACCAATTACGGCATAGCGGTAAGTACACTCGGAAAACAGCCTGGCCTTGGCCGCTGCGTAGTTCTCCAGGGAGCCGTGATAATCCAGATGATCACGACTGATATGGGTAAAAAGCGCCACCTCAAAAGAGACCCCTGACACTCGCCCCTGGTCAAGCCCATGGGATGAAACCTCCATGGCCAGAGCCTGCACGCCATCAGATACCAGTTGCCCCAGATACTGCTGCAGGGAAACCACATCACTGGTGGTATTTAATGAAGCCTCCATCTGTCCCGGCAACCCCCGCCCCACAGTACCCATCAATGCACAGGGCTTGCCCAGCTGCCCAAGGATTTCAGAGATAAACCAGCAACAGGAGGTTTTGCCATTGGTGCCGGTAACGCCAATAACGTTCAATTGTTCAGAAGGTTGCCGATAAAAACGATCAGCCAGGGATCCGACCTTGCCACTCAGACCCGGAACAATAAAAACGGACTCATATTCCGCAGCTGCAGACAGATCAAAACCATCGCTATCATCCACCAGCACCGCCGCGGCACCTTTTTCCAAGGCATCGGCTATGTATTTGCGGCCATCGGACTGAATGCCGGGAATTGCAATAAACAACTCACCCCCGGTAATCTTGCGACTATCGAGGGTCATATGATTCAGCTTCTTGTCGACCGCAACCAATGGTAGCTGCAGTTCGGCAAGCACGCCATTGAGAGTATTCTCTTGCTCAGCTGTCATTGCTTTTCGCTTTAACCTTCTTTCAACGGTGTAGAAATCTGCTCATCCCGATCCAGCACATAGGGATTAAATGCCATACGCTGATCTGCACCAGGATTACCCAACTCATCGGGCTCAACCCCCAGCATTCTCAGTGCCCCGGCTGCCACCTTGGAAAACACCGGTGCGGCGATCAGACCACCGTAATAGTTCTTGCCAGAGGGGTCATCAATAATGACCACCATTGCCAGCCGCGGATTATCAATAGGTGCCAAACCGGCAAACATACCTATGTAGCGATCCTTGATATAACCGTTTGGCCCAACCTTTCTGGCCGTTCCGGTTTTTCCCCCAACCTCAAAGGCATCGATCATCGCCCGGCCACCGGTTCCACCATGAACCACCTCACGAAGCATTTTCCTCAGATCATCAGCAATCTGCTGATCCATTACCCGAACACCGTCGGGCACCACATCTCTCTTGATCAGGGAGACAGGGCGCATCATTCCACCAGAGCCAAGTACGGTATAGGCCTGAGCCAGTTGCAAAGGTGTCACCGTCAAACCGTAGCCAAAGGATAATGTGGCAATCTCAATATCACTCCAGCGATCCCGATAGGGCAAATAGCCGGGATTTTCACCGGGAAAACCGGTTCCGGTGCTTTGACCAAGGCCAACCCTCTGGAGTAAATCCAGCACCTTATCCGGACCAATAGCCAGCGCCATTTTTGAAACTCCGACATTACTGGACTTTCTCAGCACAGTGGTCACATCAATAGCACCGTAATTCCGGTTATCCTTTACCTGATCCCTGCCAAGTCGCAGATAACCGGGTGCGGTATTAATCACTGAGCCTTTGCGAAACTGACCAGACTCCAGGGCAGCTGCTACCGCAAAAGGTTTCAGTGTTGACCCCGGCTCGACCATATCCGTCACCACCCGGTTCCGCATCTTATGGGCCTGCATATCCGCCCGGTTATTCGGGTTGTAGGCAGGCTGGTTAACCATAGCCAGCACTTCACCAGTCTTGACATCAAGCATGATCAAAGAGCCAGCCTTGGCTTTGTGCAGTTCAACCGCCTTTTTCAACTCACGGTAAGCCATATATTGAAGCCTCAGATCAATACTGAGCATCAGTTCCTTGCCGGGGCTGGCACTTTTCATCAGCTCAGCCTGCCGGGCAAGCTGGCCCTTACGGTCCTTAAGCACCCTTTGCTGACCGGGCTCACCGGACAGCCACTCATTGTAGGCCAACTCCAGACCTTCCTGACCAGACTCATCAATATTGGTAAAACCAACCAGATGGGCGGTCACCTCAGCAGCGGGGTAATAGCGCCGGTGCTCATTTATCGCCTGGACACCCGGCACTCTCAATGCCATGACCTTTGCCCCCTGCTCCGGTGTCAACTGCCGCTTGAGGTAAATAAAATCCCGGGTTTTGGCCGCTTGCACGCGATCCGACAGCCTCTTATGGGAAACCCCCAGCGCCTTAGCCAGCACCTGCCACCGGTCACTGGCTTCATACAGCTCTTCCGGGTCAGCCCAGATAGTCACAACAGGCGTGCTGACCGCCAGCGGGTCGCCATTCCGGTCAAAAATTACGCCTCTGTGCGCAGCCACTGACTCATAGCGAACAGAACGTTTATCACCTTCATTTTGCAGAAAGTGTCGATCCAGCAATTGCAAGTCGACAATTCGGTAACCAATGGCCAGCCCTGCAACCAGCAGGACCGATTGCAGCATTTTCAGCCGCCACTTTCGAGTCAGGCCATTAACCATAAGACCAACCCATAAAGTCCCCTTGCCAGCTTTGTTCTCTGCAGCCGACCGGTTTCGCTGTGATACTTTCCGCCCCTGAGTCCGCCCCTGAATCATGGCAGAACCATCTCTATCTGGCTGGTTTTTGGCACATCCATGCCCAGTTTCTCCCTGGCAACCTGTTCAATTTTTCCCGGTGATGTCAGTGTGCTGTGTTCCAGCAACAACTTACCCCACTCAACCTGTGCACTGTTCCGGTTCTCAAGCTCCTGCTGAATCTGGTTATGTAGAAGACGGTTCTCGTAGGAAACATAACCCACAGACAATCCCGACAACACCACCAGTAACAACAGCAAAAGGGCAGCACCATAAGAGCGAATAAGATGCATACACACCAGAAGACCACTATCCATCATCAGACCTATCATCAAAGCAGCTTTTCTGCCACACGCATAACCGCACTTCGTGCCCTGGGATTTTCCTGCACTTCCTGCCTGGAAGGTTTGATCGCCCTACCCAGACTTTTCATCCGCCGATTCAACTGATCTTCTGTCACCGGCAGCCAGCTTGGCAGATCATCCCCCTTTTGATGCTTTCGGATAAAGCGTTTTACAATTCTGTCTTCCAATGAATGAAAGCTGATAACCACCAGTCGGCTACCGGGCTTCAATTTTTCCAGGGCACGATCCAGGCAAAGCACCAGATCATCCAGTTCCCGGTTGATATGGATTCTGATGGCCTGGAACGCACGGGTCGCCGGGTGTTTACCCTTCTCCCTGGTCGGGCAGGCCGCAGCAATAATATCGGCAAGCCGTCGGGTGGTCAGAATCGGTTCAATATCCCTTTCTCTGACAATGGCTCTGGCCATCCTCCGGGAAAAGCGGTCTTCGCCATATTCCCAGATTATCCGGCTGATTTCCTGTTCTTCCGCCCGTGCCAGCCAGCTAGCGGCACTTTCTCCATCCTGGTGATTCATCCGCATATCCAGAGGTCCCTCCTGCATGAAGCTAAAACCTCTTTCAGGATCATCCAGCTGGGGCGAAGAAACCCCAAGATCCAGCAAAATCCCATCCACCAGCTGGTCACCATTGACTGAATCAACATCGGTAAATGAACCATGACGAATTGAAAACCGTGGGTCGTCACGCTCCAGCTCGGCACCGATGGCGATGGCCGCTGGATCTTTATCAATACCAATCAGCCGCCCCTGCTCTGTCAGGGAACTCAAAATCAAACGGCTGTGCCCCCCTCTGCCAAAAGTACCATCGACATAGACTCCGGAAGGATCAGTCAGCAACGCATCGACAGCCTCATTCAGCAGCACTGTTTTATGTACATGGTTAGCCACCTCATTGTCGGGCGCTACCATTTTATTGCCACCTTTATTACCACCTCGATTTAACGATTTCATAAACTTTTCACAAAGCTTTCTTAACTCAAAAACACCAAAAAAGTGATTTACAAAGAGAGCGACTGCAATTCCATCGGAATCTCTTCAGATTCACTGGCTTCTTTCAGGTATTGGTCGCGGCGCTCATTCCAGCAACTTTCATCCCAAAGCTCGAATTTCTTGCCCTGACCCAGCAAAATACTGCGCTTTTCAAGACCTGCGTATTCACGCAACAGTGGAGGGATAAGAATACGCCCATTGCCATCCAGCTCAACATCGGTGGCGTGCCCAATCAAGAGCCTCTGAATCCGGCGGGTCATTGGATGAAAACTGGGAAGTGCCTCAATTTTCTGCTGAATAAGCTCCCACTCATCCAATGGATAAATCAGCAAGCAAGGTTCGTCAGTGTCAATCGTTGCCACCAGGGCACCATCACAGCGATCCCGCAACACCTGCCGATAACGGGCTGGTATGGCAAGACGCCCTTTGGCATCCAGATTAATGGCATTTACACCGCGAAACACATTACCTTCTCCCTGGTTCCTGAACCCCTGAAAACCTTAAAGCAACCATCACTTATAAAAAGCACTAATGATAGCCAACTCCATTCGTCCACCCATTTCGTTCCACCTATTTCGACCCACCAATTTGCCCCACAATAATCCACTTTACACCACTAAAGCACACTATAGGAATCTGAAAAACCCACGTCAAGCAGGGGTTCTCCTCTTCCCTTTCAATATCGGACAACCAAATAAAAGAACAGTTTGAAAAATGAATAGCGAAAGCCTTAAAACAAAGGGCAAAACAGAACCTATGGAGGAATTAAAGAACTATGGTTCTATTTTTTTAAAGGCAGCAACAGCGGGTACAAAGCACTTTTATTACGAAGAAGGCTAACAGAGCAAAGACTTTCGATTTAAAGGAAGTGAGACAAAGACAGAACCACGTCCTTTGGCAATAGATGCTCTGGCAACCAAAGAAAGCAATCAGGAGAAGAAACTTCCAGCAGAAAAAAGAATCGCGAGCCGACCTGTAAGCCGGGTTCTGTCCAGCCTGCCAAAGCAGGCCTGGGCAGTCATTCATCTGGGATGCCTGTCACCAGACACCTCAAGCAACCTACCCGAATCCAGTGCGGGTCACACCTATAGGATTCCTATTTGGTCTTGCTCCAGGCGGGGTTTACCGTGCCATGGACTGTTACCAGCCATGCGGTGCGCTCTTACCGCACCCTTTCACCCTTACCGGCCAATTTCTTTTCAACAAAAGTTGAAGAGAACACTGGCTTAGGCGGTCTACTCTCTGCTGCACTTTCCGTAGGCTTTCGCCCCCCAGGAATTACCTGGCGCCCTACCCTCTGGAGCCCGGACTTTCCTCCCTTCATTCTGATCAAATAACCAGAATAAACAGCGACTGCCCGGCCAGCTCGCGGCGGCGAATAATACTTGTGAAACCTGCAATAATCAACCGTAATAACAATCCACTCTGTTTCGGGGTTGGCAAAAACCGTTATCCATACCCCCACTTCCGGCAAAAACCCACTTAGGATTTGTCCCGGAATACCTTCATCATTTTACTCAGTTTGGTAAAAAGTCGCTCTTGATTAAAACCGCAACGAGCGCAACATTCGTTGTTATGATCCAAGGCTC
>NZ_JAHHPM010000456.1 GCF_024606345.1 Endozoicomonas sp. YOMI1 | reverse complement strand
GTTCCAGTAGTTGAAGGTGATAAGCGCGTAATTTCTTATCTGTTGTTGCCGGAACAGCCTGCTGTTTTCAGCGTGGGTAGTCTTAGCCATCAGGAATTCTCTCTGCCAACCTTGAGCACCAGCTCTTCCGTACGACAGTCGTAGTCCATCTTATTATCGTACCAGACATAAATTTTCACCATGCGCTGGTTAACCACCATGGTGGACAGTGCATCAATAATTGAAGAACGCTGGTCACCACGGTAATCGATGGAAACCAGGGGCCTCTCTTCATAACCGAGGATGCCTCCAGTGAACCCTCGGCGGCTGATTTCAACAGCTGATTAACTTCTCAGATCCTTATGGGGGGCGTCCAGAATCGTCTGGGTATTGGTCAGGTCATGCACGGTGGTGATAGTACCGCGGGTAATGCCAAGGTTTTCGGCCAGGTCATTAATTCTGACGAACTAAATGTCCGGCCAGTGCCAGGCTGCTCTGAGGGTAAGTCTGCCAATACGGCCGAAGCCATTAATACCTACTTTGATCGTCATTGTCTTACTCCTTAATAGGGCGGTCAGGCATTGATTCCAGCCGGTCGGTATCCCGTTGGTACTGACTTTTCAGACAGTTTGAGTGGCGAAGACCATCAACAATTTTGTTCATCCAGCCGGGCAGGTCTTCTGCTATTGAATAGAAAATCCATTGATCTTTACGACGGGTTTTTAACAAACCGTGATTTCGCATTTGTGCCAGATGTCGGGATATTTTGGGCTGTGGCTCATCAAGAGCAGACAACAGTTCACAGACACACAGCTCACCTTGCCGGGCTATTAGCAGCAGGCAGCGGAGACGGATTTCATCCGCCATCATTTTAAAGAACTCGTGAGGTAGCATAAAAACCGCTCAAATATCTGAATATGCGAATATCCGCATGTATAGAGTAAAATGCAATCCTTAGTTGTTGTTTTTTGTGAGTGATCAAGTGTTAGGTTTTATTCAATAGCGTTGCTCAGGGACCTGTGCAGATAATTTTCCTGAAAAATGCTGAACTGCAGCCATACTGAACATCAGAATGTTAGTATGTCTAACCGTATTGTTAGTTGTTGCGGTAAATGGCTTTGATAAACTGCTTCCTAACATCCCTTGATAACATTTTGATTCTAAACGAGTTGAAATCAGGCTAACCATATTTGAATAAATCTTTATTATAAATCAAATGGTTATGACATTCTTGGTGGGGGGGTGGAATAATATTACGATTACTGATTAAAACGGATAACGTTTATTTATGATCTCTTGTGTTGGCAAAAGTGTAATTCCTGAAGCATCTTATCTGCCGCCCACTTTAACTAATGAAGAAAAGAATGAAGTCTGTGAGTATATTTCCAATAAATTCTCGCAGTGGGAAAAGGCTCCTTTATATAAGCGTTTACGCTACAGGGATATTAAGTCTCATTTGTTATCAAAGTCTGAAAAAATATCCAGAAAGTTTGGAATATCTAACTTTGGAGTAAAACATCAGATTGAAGAGATCTTTAACTCCATATCCAAAGATATGAGTCATTTTGATACCAAGTCTGGATTATTTCGTGGACTTCTTATGGGGCCAATATTGGATTTTATAATCAGAGATGATATCAATCCTGAGATATTGGCAAGAGCTAAAACCTTATTCAAAGATACTGATGATTTCGCTCTACTGGAAACCCAATATGAGGAATATGTTGAAAAAAAATTTGAAGCAATCCCGTCGAGTGACCTAAAGGAGCATGGCGAGTTACTGGATTCAGAGAAACTTTATGAACGGTATGAAAAGGCAGCGAGAGATGTGGTTGATAAAATCGTAGCTGATCATACTGGCGAAAATTTGAATTTTTGCGTTGGTAAAATCGGCGGTGAATTCTGTCAATATGCCGGATGATAAGTTAACCACGCAAGCAATTAAGCAGCTCCAGAAGGGTAACTTTAACGCCAGGCATGTCCGTAATTTTCAGGCTTATAAAAAACAGGCAAACCAAAATGCACTTAATGATTTCATCTTTAAATTCCTTGGTGGGAAAAACCCTGATCCAACTGATAAAACTACAGCATTATTCATTAAACGTGTTTATTTAATGATGAAGGGGTTATCATCTCACGGTTTCGAAAGTCTAAAGATTTTTCAAACAGGTGATGATGAAAAATTACTTGTACTATCCATTGATCAAAAAGCATGGTTGCGGTTTAACCTGAAAAAAACACTATGCGCCATGCCTGAAGGCATCATCAGTCAAGGGGCTGCCAACCAGATTGTGCGTACAACATTTGGTGTGGCAATTAATAGTTTGTGGGATATACCCCAAGATACCAGCAGTGAAGCCATCGTTGAGCGCTTTTTCAAGGCAGCACAGAAAGGCCTGCTGCTAGGTATGGCCTACGCCATCGTTGATGGCCTTTTGGATATTAAAAATAATCCTGGTCAGATGTATTCCGAGGGCCAAAAAAAAGAAGTATTTGAATTTATACGAAACTTATTATCAGGTAATTCAATGGATAGAAATGCCACACCTTTGGGTAAAATGGCATTTGGAAAAATCGCACTTGAGTTATATAAACACGTCGACGCTTTGCCGCCAGAGGAGCGAAGGCCTGTCCAGACAGCCCTGCTAATGCTTTTAGAGGGCCAGATACGTGATGACAAACTGGAGCAGATTACCGGCCTTACACTCAGGGATATTTTGATCAGTATGGCCATTAAAGGGGGAGCTACTTATTTATCGGGTTATTTACTGGGAGGGCAACCTTATCGTGAAGAAAATCTGCGAGAGTTTATGGAGTCGGGATTGCTCGGGCAAATTAGCGATGACTTTCATGATTGCAGAAAAGATCGGGATGAAGGTGTAGCCACCCTATTCACTCTGGCTGGGCAGTGTCATATTAATCCCATAGAGACCTATTTATCGGTGATCAGCTATTTGGCCGAGCGCTTTAAGGATAATCCTTATAAGATGTCTGCCTTGGGTGAGGCAGTCTATCGTCCAGTGGCTAATTGTGCAGAGACTTTAAATTTACTTTACGATCTTTACCATTTGGAGGAGAACTGGAATCAGGATTATTTCGAGTACCTCTGCCAGATTTCCGAGAAAAGTATGGCCAGCGGTGCCTCCCGTTCTCACTATTCAATTTTTGCCAATGTGCAGAGGGTGTGTGAGAAATGGCATCCTCGTAATCGGGATCTGGCCACTTTTCATATGGATGTTATAGACCCGGTCAACGAGGAAGTGCTGTTATCCAATCCGGGCCACAATCCGCTCGTGGATACTGCCAATTACAGTTTGAACGCAGGCGGCAAACGTTTGCGACCAATCCTTGTAATGGTTATGGCGAGTATCTATAAGATCGAACCCGCCAGGGCTATGCCACTGGCGGCAACGATTGAACGGTTGCACACAGCATCCTTGATTCTTGACGACCTGCCAGCCCAGGATGACGCCAATACCCGACGGGGAAAACCGACCGCCCACAAACAATACCCGGAGTGGAATGCCCAACTGGCTGCCATTGAGCTTATTATGTCTGCGATAGAAGTCTGCGCCAATGGGTTGGTTTTACAAGGGTTTGATGCTGATATTGTCAATAAAGTCGTGTATTACATTGCCAACAAGTCGAGACGGTTAAATCAGGGGCAGGCACATGATCTTGAATTGTCCAAAAATCCAAACCAGGCAATGAACGATGCTGAATACCTTCAGCAGCTGGATGAAATTGCCGCGTTGAAAACCGGCACCGCCATTGATCTCAGCATTGTTCCTGTGGCGATGCTGGCTCAAGCTGACGAATCAACTATTCAGGGTTTGCAGGATTTCTCCCGCAGGCTGGGAATCTTATACCAGGTGGTTGATGATATTCTTGATTGTACCAGCACCCCCGGGCAGCTTGGAAAAGATACCGGGATTGACGCAAAAAATGGTCTGAAAACCAGTGTTGATATCCTTGGTATTGATAACGCAAAAGCCCGCATGAATAAAATGGCCAAGGATATCCGACAAGATTATTCTGCATTACTGAGGCAGTCTAAAACGCTCCGGGATATTGTTGAGTTTATTGTAACCCGAAAAAAATAAACCTCATTCAATCACGAATAGTCATGTGATTACGCCTTTTTTAACAGCTCCTGGAAGAACGGTGGGTTGGGTATTGATGCCGACCGGTCGGTATCCTGCCGGTACTCACTGTTCAGACAGTTTGAGAGGCGAAGCCATCAACACTGATAGCTTTAGATAAGATAAAGCATTGCCATAAAGACAAAGCCGGGCAGAAAAAAACCAACCAGGGCTCCGGATTCTCTATCTCCCCAACGCTTCTCTGTCACTTTGCCGGAATAGTGGATAATAGCAATCCATGAAAGCAGGCAGATAGCTGCAATCATCCAGCTGATGGGTGTCATTCCATCAATGATTTTCATCAGATTGAACACAATCAGGAGTCCTCTCAAGCATGGTTTGCCACAAGACTGTTGGACTTAAGACTGTCCTGATGCGGTTGCGATAAATTGGTCTGAAAATTTCTCGCAATCCTCGCTACGGACGCTTAAGTCCAAAGGTTTTCTAAAAAGATAGACTCTTTTTGATGAAATAAGTTCCCTTACCGGGGAGAGGTGAAAAATGGTTATAAAAAAAGGGGCCTGAGCCCCTTAAAGAGTGAGATGGGTATTACATGGCCGGGTATGTGTAAGAAGCCTGAATACCCAGTGGCAGGCCAAGCGCCCAGTAGGCCAGCAGGAAGATAGTCCAGCCGATCAGCATGCTGATGGAGTATGGCATCATCATGGAAGCCAGAGAGCCGATACCTGAGTTCTTCACATAACGCTGGCAGTAAACCACCACCAGAGGGAAGTAAACCATCAGCGGAGAAATGATGTTAGAAACCGAGTCACCAACCCGGTAAGCCGCCTGAGACAGTTCTGGCGAGATACCCACTGCCATCAGCATGGGTACCAGGATTGGACCAATCAGTGCCCATTTGGCAGAAGAAGAGCCAATGATCAGGTTAACGGTGGCGGTCAGCAGGATCATACCAATAACCGTAATTTCCCCTGGCAGGTTCATGGCCTGCAGAACTTCCGCACCGCTCAGGGCCAGTACAGTACCCAGGTTAGACTGGGAGAACGCGTACAAAAACTGCGCACAGAAGAAAGACATTACCAGATAAGAGCCCATGGTGGACATGGTGCTGTTCATGGCAACAACGGTGTCTTTAGAGGTCTTGAAAGTGCCAGAAACTTTACCGTAGACAATACCCGGAATGATAAACAGGATAAAAATCAGCGGCACGATAGATTGCATCAAAGGTGCGGAGAATGCTGTGATTTCACCGGTCGGCGAGCGCAGTGGCGAAGTCTCAGGAATAACGGCAGCAACCAGCAATGCGATACCGGCCAGCATAGCCAGACCAGCGGCATTGAACGCTTTACTTTCTTCTGGAGTAAAGGAACTCAGGTCTGGTGCTTTCTCCGCATCTTCATCCAGAGTGGTCGTTCCCTGCAGATGTGGCTCAACAATTTTGTCAGTCACATACCAGCCAATAGCGACGATGACAATACTGGAAGCACCGGTGAAGAACAGGTTGGCCAGTGGGTTCATCTGGAAAGACGGATCAAGAATCTGTGCAGCCGACTGAGTAAAGCCCTGCAGTAGTGGATCAATACCGGATGGGATAAAGTTGGCGGAGAAACCACCGGATACACCGGCAAATGCCGCAGCGATACCCGCTAAAGGGTGACGTCCCGCAGCGTGAAAAATAATACCACCCAGAGGAATAACCAGAACATAACCAGCATCCGCTGCTGTATGGCTGACAATGGCAACCAGGATCAGCATTGGGGTTAACAGTTTTGCCGGGGTTACACCCAGCATCTTCTTAAGACCGGTATTGATGAAACCGGATTTTTCAGCCACACCGATACCCAGCATGGCAATAAGTACGATGCCCATGGGTGCAAAGCCAGCAAAATTCTTAACCATACTGGCAAGAAAGGCTGCAAGAGCAGAGCCGGTTAGCAGGTTTTTAACTGCCACAGTTTCACCGGTTGCCGGATGCACCATGTCCAGACTCATCTGGGACATCAAGGCAGACAGAACCCAGACAATGACCATGCCATAAAGGAATAGAAGTGTCGGATCCGGCAGTTTGTTACCTGCCTTTTCAACCGCGTTCAGGAAGCGATTCATCAACTTGGAATCACCAGGTTTCACCTCCGGTATTGGAGAAGCTTCAGTTACACTCATGGATGACTTTTTCTCGTACTGCTATTAATCGAAATGGAGTTTATGTAATAACTTTAAAAAATCAAAGATGAGATGCGGAATGATCCAGATCAATTAAACATATTAAAGGGAAGTGGAACGGTAATATTTAGAGATATTTTCTGATAAGGGTGGTGAAATTCTTTAACAAGATATCAGACAATTCGTGTGGGCGCTTGTGCGATTGCATCGGTTAACTGGCCTCTCTCTAAGAGAGTGTTCAGAAATACTTTAAGATGCTTGATTGATCAAGCGAACATACCCGAAATTCATTTAACATGAGCTTCATGTACGTTTAATTGTGAAATTGAGTCGTTAGCCTTCGGGTTAACAAAACGATTTAAACTGAAGAGTTTGATCTATATGATAAAACTCTCTTTTTGTTACAGCGCTCTTGATTAAAACCGCAACGAGCGCAACATTCGTTGTTATGATCCAAGGCTC
>NZ_JAHHPM010000455.1 GCF_024606345.1 Endozoicomonas sp. YOMI1 | reverse complement strand
TCAGCTTATCCTGTTTCAGGTTCGTCAGCTTATCCTGTTTCAGGTTCGTCAGCTTTTCCTGTTTCAGGTTCGTCAGCTTATCCTGATTCAGTTGCACCAGCTTACCGTGGTTCAGTTTCGTCAGCTTATCCTGGTTCAGGTGCGTCTGCTTATGGTTCAGGTACAGCGTCTGGTACAAGCTCCTTTTCGGCGACTGGCAGTAAAAAAGATAAACAAATAATCATGGATGTTCTGGCAGAACTTAATGCCAAGATCGTTGGTACTTATGATCGGGGTGTTGTCAATGGTTCAATAAAATCTAAACGGTTTTATGGCTCCTTTTCAAGTTCAAGTAAACAATTTTTTGAAGATGACTCGTCGACTAAACAGGTGGCCATCAGATCCGGCAATGAGAAAAAGTCTGTCATTATTGTGATTTCGAAATATTATAATGATACAGATATAAAGGTTGTCACTAAATCTCAGGAGTCGAGAGAGCTGGAATCAAAGCTTGTCAGTGCTTTGAGTAGGAAACGTCTGGGGCTCAAGGAGTTGGTTAAACAGATTGATGCAAATGATGTTTCAACGCGCTGAATTGAATGATGCAAAAGGCCTGTGCTTAACAATACTGGAATACTGCATTAAAAAATGACGCGGGCGCAAGTTGATCAAGATCATTATTTGCAATCGTTGCAAGGACGCAGGAAGCTAATGCAGGAAAGTTCAAATACCCTGCATTCCTTGCATTCCGAGCGGTTTGAAGGAAGGATGGAAGCCTCCTCTGTACTTCGATTCCGCTCAATACAAACGGTAATTAAGTTCGATTGGTATTACATCTTCTCGACCGTTTCAATCCCCAGCAGGCCAAGACCCAGCTTCAGGGTTCTGCCGGTCAGGGCGCAGATCTGCAGGCGGCTGTTGCGCAGGGCTTCAGAAACGCCTTCCTTGTTCACCGGGCATGCTTCATAGAACTTCATAAAGGCACCGGAGATGTCGTACAGATAGGCGCACAGCTGATGTGGCAGACCTTCCCTGGCAACGGTTTCAATGGTTTCACTGAAGCGGCACAACTTCAGAGCCAGCTCCCGTTCAGCATCGTTCTCGATCAGGATATCACCAGTGAGGTCAGACTCGATGATACCGGCCTTGCGGAAGATGCTCATGATCCGGGTGTAGGCATAGAGCAGGTAAGGTGCGGTATTGCCCTCAAAGGCCAGCATGTTATCCCAGTCAAACACATAGTCACTGGTCCGGCTTTTGGACAGGTCTGCATACTTTACCGAGCCAATGGCCACAGAGCGAATCACATTCACTTTCTGTTCTTCGGAAAGATCGCCGGATTTGCTGGCAATCACGGCTGCTGCTCTCTCTTCCGCTTCGTCCAGAAGGTCTGCCAGCTTGATGGTGGTGCCGGCACGGGTTTTGAAGGGTTTGCCATCTTTGCCCAGCATCATGCCAAAGGCGTGGTGCTCAAGTGAAGCGTGGTCAGAAGCAAATCCTGCCTTGCGGGCAATGGTGAATACCTGGTCGAAATGCTGTCCCTGGCGTGCATCTACGTAATAGAGAACGCGATCGGCGTTCAGGGTATGGCAGCGGTGACGGATCGCCGCCAGGTCAGTGGTGGTGTAGAGGAAACCACCACCGGACTTCTCGACGATGACGCCCATTGGGTCGCCATCCTTGTTTTTGAACTCATCCAGAAAGACAACCCTGGCACCCTTGTCTTCGCTCAACAGTTCTTGTTCATCCAGCAGCTTGATGATGACGGGCAGGCTGTCGTTATAGGCGCTTTCACCCATCACATCAGCAGCGGTCAGTGAGACATTCAGGCGATCGTAGATATCCTGGTTGTGTGACAGGGTGGTATCCACCAGCTTTTTCCACAGTTTCAGGCAGTACTCGTCACCGGCTTGAAGACGGACGACATAGCTTCTGGCGCGGGTGGCAAAGTCAGGATTTTCATCAAAATGCTTCTTGGCTTCGCGATAGAACGTTTCCAGGTCAGAAAGCTCCATGCTCATGGCTTCCTGGTTCTCTTTCTCGAGTTCTTCCAGGTGGGCGATCAGCATGCCGAATTGCGTACCCCAGTCCCCCAAGTGGTTCTGGCGGATCACCTTGTGCCCGAGAAACTCAAGGGTTCTGGCGGTTGAGTCGCCGATAATGGTGGAGCGCAGATGGCCCACATGCATCTCTTTGGCAACATTTGGTGCTGAGTAATCAACAACCACGGTTTGCCTGTCGCCGGTTTCCGCAACACCAGCCCGGGGATCCTTGATGGCAGACAGAAGGCTGCTGGCCAGCCAGTGGGGAGCGAGATGAATGTTAATAAAACCGGGTCCGGCAATGTCAACCTTGCTGGCAATGCCATCAAGGTCAAGATTGTCCATCACTTTTTGCGCCAGTTCCCGAGGGTTCATGCCCATTTTTTTGGCAGCAGCCATCACGGCGTTGCACTGGTAATCACCAAAGTTTGCCCGTGTGCCGGGGCGAACCATGGCCGGGGTATCCTTTGGAGCACCCGCAGCAATAAGCGCTTTGATGACCTTGTCTTCAAGCAGCTTGAGAATATTCATGCATGAGTCCTTGGTTAAAACTCGCTGGAATTTAAATGGCGGGAATGCTACCGAAAAAGGCCATTGGTCTCAATAGAAGCGCGTATTCAAATAGCAGTGCTTGAACTTATATCAGGGAGGCTGGAGATAATGGTATCTTTAATTGGGTTGTGTTCATAAAGAGCCTGACTGAAGAAAGACCTGACAAAACAAAAGTTGATAGATATGACATCCAGATCAAACAATAGCAGGCGGGGAGCCAGTAAATCGACCAATGCCGGTAAATCAGCCGGTGTGTCTCTAGCAAACTGGGCCTGGCTGCTGGCTGGTCTGGTTATTGGCGTGTTTGCTGCTTTTCTGGCAGGGCTGACGCCCTCTGCCAAAGATGTACGGACCGTAGCCGAGCAGGTCAAGTCATCGTCCGGGGATGAGCAGAAAAAAGATAATCAGCCGGTGTTTGATTTTTATACCCTGCTTCCCGAGTCAGAAGTCACGGTCTCAATTGCGGAGCCGGAACCGAAAGGGGAACCGGCAGCGGTCTCTGCCAAAACAGCGAGCAGTAAGCTGGATCAGAAACCGGCAGCGACAGCCAGTCCTAAAAAATATCTTCTGCAGGCCGGTTCCTTCCGCAGCTCTAAGGATGCTGAGCGACTCAGAGTTCAATTGCTGTTGGAAGGTTTGACACCCAAAGTCGAGAAAGTCAGCGTTGGCGGAGGGGAAACCTGGCACCGGGTGCAGCTGGGACCATTTACCGATCGGGCCTCACTGCAGAATGCCCAGGAAGTGCTGGCCAGCAAGAACATTGATAGTCTTCTGTTACAGCTGAAATAGGAAAAAGCGCAATTCCGGGCGGGTTTTCTCTTCCGCCCCTCTTGATAATTTATTTCCCTGCCCCATATAAGGCCCTGTTATCCGTTTTTTTAATAAGGAGCGAGCCTTGGAACAGTATCGTGGCACAACTATTCTGTCGGTACGTCGTGGCGGCAGTGTCGTGATCGGTGGTGATGGCCAGGTTTCGCTGGGTGATGCCGTAATCAAGGGCAACGCCCACAAAGTACGCCGACTGCATAAAGGTAAAGTGATTGCCGGTTTTGCCGGTGGCACAGCCGATGCATTCACCCTGTTTGAGCGTTTTGAAGCCCAGTTGGAAAAACACCAGGGACGACTGACCAAATCAGCGGTTGAGCTGGCCAAAGAGTGGCGAACCGAGCGAGCCCTGCAACGGCTGGAAGCCATGCTGATTGTTGCTGATGCCACTGCCTCCCTGATTATCACTGGTAATGGCGATGTGATGGAAACGGAAGATGGCATCCTGGCCATCGGTTCCGGTGGTTTTTATGCCCAGGCAGCTGCCAAGGCACTGTTTCACAACACCGAAATGGGTGCCAGGGATATCGTTGAAAAGAGTCTGGGTATTGCCGCAGATATCTGTGTCTACACCAACTCAAACCAAGTCATCGAAGAGCTTCCTGCAGCTTGAAACAATAGCTATCTAACGAGTTTCTGATATGTCAGATATGACACCCCGTGAAATTGTCCACGAGCTGGACAAACATATTATTGGCCAGGACGAGGCCAAACGTGCCGTTGCCATTGCCCTTCGTAACCGCTGGCGCAGAATGCAGTTGAATGAAGATCTGCGTAACGAGATCAGCCCGAAAAACATTTTGATGATCGGCCCCACCGGCGTTGGTAAAACCGAGATTGCCCGTCGTCTGGCCAAACTGGCCAATGCACCGTTTATCAAGGTGGAAGCCACCAAGTTTACGGAAGTGGGTTATGTGGGTCGTGATGTCGAGTCCATTGTCCGTGACCTGATGGACGCTGCCATCAAAATGCTCCGTGAGATGGAAATGGAGCGCGTTCGCCACCGTGCGCTGGATGCCGCTGAAGAGCGCATTCTGGATGCACTGCTGCCGCCTCCCCGTTCTTTTGGTGAAGAGTCTCAGCCCCAGGACAACTCAACCCGTCAGGTATTCCGCAAAAAACTCCGTGAAGGTGACCTGGACGATAAAGAGATTGAGATTGATGTTCGTGAAGCGGCCATGGGTGTTGAAATCATGGCACCTCCTGGCATGGAAGAGATGACCAGCCAGCTGCAGAGCATGTTCTCTAACCTGAACACCGGTAAATCCAAAAAGCGGAAGCTGAAAGTCAAGGATGCCATGCGTCTGGTTCAGGAAGAAGAAGCGGCCAAGCTGGTCAATGAGGACGAGCTCAAGACTAAGGCAGTGGACGCTGTTGAACAGAACGGTATCGTCTTTATTGACGAAATTGACAAAGTGGCCAAGCGCTCAGGTGCTTCCACTGCCGATGTCTCCCGTGAAGGCGTTCAGCGTGACCTGCTGCCATTAATTGAAGGTTGTACCATTTCTACCAAGTACGGCATGGTGAAGACGGATCACATTCTGTTTATTGCCTCCGGTGCGTTCCACCTGGCCAAGCCTTCCGATCTGATTCCAGAGCTGCAGGGACGCCTGCCCATCCGTGTTGAACTGAAAGCGCTCTCTTCTGATGACTTTATGCGTATTCTGACCGAACCGGATGCTTCTCTGACGGAACAGTACCAGGCGCTGATGGCCACAGAATCACTCACTATCGAGTTTACCGACGATGCCATTCGCCGCCTGGCGGAGGTTTCCTGGCAGGTGAATGAACGCACTGAGAATATCGGTGCCCGCCGTCTCCATACGGTGATGGAGCGTCTGTTGGAAGAGGTTTCCTTTGGTGCTGCAGATCTGGCCTCTGCCCAGGATGGAGCGCCGCTGAAGATTGACGCGGCTTATGTTGATAAACACCTGGGTGAGCTGGTTCAGGATGAAGACCTGAGTCGTTATATCCTCTGATGTTTGATAGGAAGTGGTCAGTGTCTTGCTGGTCACTCCTTTTCAGTTTCTTACTCTTACTTAATGAGTTGAAGCCCCGCCCGAAATGACTACCCCAATTCCATCCGCCATTAAACTGCACAAACGCTCCAAAACCTTGGAAATTCAGTTTGGTCATGACACGTTCCAGCTGGAGGCAGAGTTTCTCAGAGTATTAAGCCCTTCTGCCGAGGTTCGTGGTCATGGCAACCCTGTTTTGCAGACCGGTAAACTGAATGTGGCTATCACCGGTGTGGAAATGGTTGGTCAATACGCCATCAAGCTGATGTTTGATGATGGGCATAACAGTGGGATTTATGACTGGGGCTACCTTTATGAACTGTGTCATAACAAGGCGACGATGTGGGATGAGTACCTGCAGGCATTGAGGGATGCGGGTGCCAGTCGTGATCCGGACGTTTCCGTGGTTCGTTTTTTTCAGTAAATTTTTAACAAGACGATTGTCGTTAAAACCTCTGAGCCAGGCACGCACTTACCCGTCTTCCACCGGACAAGGAACGTTTATTCACCGGAATTGAAGTGGGGGTTTGAAACAATCAAGATTCAAGACACGGCCCCGGTTTTCCTGAAATTGGCGGCATGTACCGCCAATACCGGTTCACTTTTGGTGGACTGATTACCACCATTTTCAGTGTGTTTGCTGTTAACTGGTGTTATCAGCTGTAGGCTACTGAGGCTGTATATCAGGTAGTTGGCGTGTGTAAATGACCAATCTCTTCCTCCATTATAAGGCCGAGAATACCATCCAGAATTTCGTTCCCGTCTTTGGCGTGATACATATACATATTGTCTTTACCGGCACAATGTGCAAGATTTGGGCGCCCAGCGGTGGGGTCATAACCGATGCCAATACCCACTATTTTTGACTGGAACTTTTGACCACCAGGCGAGTTAGGTTTATTTAGCTCAGTTCTTATTTTATCGCAGTATTTTACCTGACTACCATTAAGTCTGGTATGAATATGATAACTAGAATAAACATCATGTTGCGTATAAAAATATTTATTTCTTCTTCTAATTGGCAACACCCCATGGTCTTTTCCATCTGAAAGAACGATTATTAATCTTCTTGGGTTCATTCCATTTTTTGCCAATTGAGCCCCGCGCATAATACCTTCAAAGCTTGCGGCGGTTCCACGGGGTTTCATACCATTAATTTCTCGTTTAATTGATTCATAATCAGTACGCGGCTTTACTGTCCAGAACTGATCAGCAGCACCAACATTATTAACATTATTGCCTTCAGCATTTGTAAAAACTTTCTTATAACACCGCTTTTCATCAAACATTCTCTTATAGGTTTCAATATGTACCCCAAAAAACCAAGGCTTATTATAATTAGGTACTCGTTGAGAAACCGAGCAATAACGCCATCTCCTGCCATCCCATTCCTTGTTCTTTGTTACTTGATTGAAAGGCACTAATGAAAGGGTATTCTGCCTCTTTCCACCATTTAATTTTGCATAGTCTGTTAACTTGTCCGCTACACCGTTAACAATGCTTCGCAGAGCGTCTATCTTCCTACCCTGTCCAGCATGCCACCACTCATTCATAGTGTTAGAAAAATTAGCCACCAGCACCACATCAACAGCTGTACTCTGATTTTTCCTGGCAGTCTGGCTGGGAGTAAATTGAACTTCTGGCTCAAAACCAAAAGGGTTAGCCTTTGACTTTGGAAACCAGCTGGTATGATGCGTTGTAACATCGACCTTAAACTGCAAAGACTCTCCATCGGTATACTGTCTTTCAACCTCCACCGAATCGATACTGCTTTTGTCATGCACCAAAGCATCCATATATTTTTTGGCAAGATCTTTACTTTTATCTGGATCCTCACTACCTTGTGCAGTCACGGCCAGAGTCGCTACCTCAGCCGCATCAGCTACTTCGGCTTTCAGGCGCAAATAACGTCCTCCTTCAATACTTAAAAACATTAGCCCAACCAGCACAGGCAGCATCAAGGCAAACATAATGGCCGCTGCGCCTTTTTGTTGTTGAGGAAATGCTGCTCTTGTCTGTTTCATCATTACCTCTTTACTTACCGCCCCATCATCACGGAAGTTGCCCGTAATTTACTAAAATCTTTGCCGATCAAGTCGCCATACCAGTTCTGGCCTTCATAGCATAAGGTAACCTGATATAGCGCCGGGGGACGCCCCCGGCTGGTTTTGAAGTACAGTTCCCTTTTTTTATCCCTCAGTGATTTTTCAGGTGTACAACCACCATCTGAAAACAACGGAGACTGGGACACCTGAACGCAGACTCCGGAACCATTGCAATTTAACAACTCTTGTTCAAGATGCATATTAAACTTGTCTGACTCAAATTCAGACATATTTCGCTTCATGGAATTTTTTAACAGAGTGAACAATTGATAAAATTGTGCGTTGGTTGCTTTCTCACTTCGGCCATAAAGCTGTGTCCGCTCCTTAATAATATTGACACCGGAATAACTGAGCCTCTGCAAATGCCCCTGGGTATTTTCCTTAACCACAATATCTGATAAGAACATCAAAAACAGCGCTAAGATGGAAGCAACCAGAGCAAACTCAACCATGAAGACACCCTGCTGCCTGTTCCTGAGATTTTTCCTTGGATTTTCCCCAATAAGAATGTTAGCTGCCTGATGTAACATTAAATTCAGACCTCTCATACTCCTGGATGGTGATGACTTCCCTGCTGATTTTCATTGCATTTGCTTCTTTCTGGCCCATAAAAAGAGATAGAAACAATGGCTGATAATCATAAGAAACCCGATAAATGGCGATGGGAGAGTTCGTTTTTGCACCGTTGCAGGCTTCTCTGGCTAAATCATCAACAGTTTTGCAATATTTGGTCTCAACACCGAGATCATCCACATCAATAAAACTCCCCCACAAAGAATTGGTATCCTTAATAGCTGCTTCGAAAATCTTTTTGTAGTCAACTCTCTCTGACGCCTTGGCACTTCGTCCCGCTTCAGTCACCGAATAATCCACCAGTGCCGAAACAAACCCCATATAGCTCACTTCCATCCAATAAAAAATCATCAGCAGAAAAGCAAACATGCCAAGGGCTGTTTCAATGGCGACCACACCTCTTTGTTTTATCCGTTTTTGTCTTATCCGTTTCATGATTATCCGGTTACATCATTGAGCAGCCGATAAACTGACTGCTTTCATTTCCGACAAAGCCCTGAACAGCTGCACTCTTTCCTGCTCCGTCCGGGCACCGGTATACACTGCTTTAAACTCTTCATACATACCACCCAGCACCAGCGCCACCACCAGATTGGCGGTAATCCGGTCATCCGCCTGACCGGTGTTGTACAGCGGCATCAAACGCTCAACAGCACTGCGGTATTTCTTTTCGAGAATATCGATCATGGCCAGATTGTTCATAACAATGACATCGTCCAACATGCCTTGTCTGGCCTTGTGGAAAAAGCGCCGGGCCTCACTGAAAGAGCCCATATCCGCATAAATCAGGCCAAGCTGGTTGGCAATATGAGGATCCTTCGGATCAAGCGCCATGGCATCAACGGCGGCCTGCAAGGCATCTCCCTGTTGTTCCAGATCAAGATAAGCTCTGGATTGCAGTAACAGCATTTTGGCATTGGCTCGCCCGGCGCTTACCACCGGATTAATGTAAAACAGTGTTGAGTCAGGATCCCGGGCATCCAGATAAGCCTGCCCGAGAAGATAACGGCTGGCATCCTCTGTCTGTACGTCTGGCGCCGTCTTTAACTGGTTTTTATAAAGTTCTACCAGCCCCGCATGGTTGCCAGCCGCTTTCAGCAAAGATTCATTAGCTACCGAATCAGCCAAGACAGGAGCATCAGCAGCACGACGACTATCTGAGCTGCTATTGGTAGCACAACCCTGAAGCAGAAGAACAGAAAGGCAAAGGCCAATAGCTAAAGCATGGCGAATTTTGCCGGTAATATTTGGGTTTTTATCCATTACCCATCATCCTTATAATTCCCGGAGCCGTGATAAGAAAAACAATGGGGAACATAATAAAAAGAATCAACGGCACCGACATTTTTGCCGACAACTTCCCCACTTTCTCTTCCAGCTCCAGCATCTCAATTTCCCGGAGATTGGCTGACAGTCGGGTCAATACTTCAAAAATTGAGCTACCATACTGCAAACTCTGGCTGAGGGTATACACAAAACTACGTACCTGATTGGTCGGGTAGTGCTCTGCCATCTCTTCCAGTGCATGTTGCATTCCGGCTACCCTGGACAGGGTATCCACACGTCGGATGACGTATGCCAGATCCTGATCAAAACTTTGCAGCTCACTGGCCAGATAAGTCATGGAAGCTTCAATGGTCATACCCGTCTGAACGCAAACTGACATTAAATCACACACATAAGGCAACTCTGTGGAAATCTTGCGGATACGTTTTTTCTGCCGATGCTGCAACCACACATCAGGCAATAAAATCACCAGCACGATGCCAACAAAGGCGGCGGCAAGCCGCTGCATCGGCTCGGCAATACCAAATCGCTCTCCCAGAAAAAACACAATAACAAATATCAGCAGCCCAACCTTGATTTTGGCGGGGAAATACAACGCAGCCAGACGGGGATTATAAATACCGGCACGTATAAAGCTGAGTTCCACATCCTTGCTATAGGAAAAATGAAAATTCATTGAGGCAAACAGCCTTTTCCAGCCCATGGCACCATCATTGAAACCAAGCCAGTATCGAGACATCTGACGAATAAAAAAACGATTGAGCAAAAGTACAGGAATAAAGGCCACCAGTAATGAAATAACCACTCGCACCATTGGGTTTTGCAGCAAATTAGTGAGCATATTCATGGCAGTACCTTAACTCTGTACCCGTTTCATAAGCAGCCAGATAATACCCATGCCAATCACCTCACTGATAACGACATAATAAAGTAGCTTCTGACCTTCACCGGTATTGACAACAAAATCAAAGTTGGCCGGGCTGACGTATTTCATCATAATCACAAAACACACCGGAATTGCCGCAACGATATAAGCTGACATACGCGCTTCAGCTGTCAGGGCTTTCTTCTTTTTTATCAGCGCATGACTGTTAAACATCACCTGATTCAACCGCTGCATAATATCTTTTAATTGACCACCCCGATAAATATTTGCCCGCAAAGTAATAGCAAAAAAGTAAAAGTGACCGTACGGGAAACGCAGACATGATTTCTGCAAAACTTCATCCGGTGACTGGCCTATGCTCAACCGGTGACCCATCTGTTTAAATTCAGTACCTACCACACCTTCCATCGCATCACCGACAAACACAATGGCCTGCATCAGACTTTCTCCAGAACTCACGGCACCAGAGAGCATATTAAGGGCATCGGGGAAAGAAGCATCAAACTGTCGTTTTTCACGGGCTTGCAGGCCGTGTAAACAGACAAACAGTAAAACCACCAGCAGCCCCAGAAAAAGCAGCAGAGGGTGTAACTGAATCAGATAAGGCTGAATCATCGTGGTTAATCCGGCCACCACCAGAAAAAATGCCAGCACTTTCAAACCCAGGTGTTCACCAATACGACTTCTGACATTTTCCAGCCCTATTCTGATACGTGCCTTCAGGGGCTGGTCTGTCAACAGACGGATATTCAGGGCTTTAGCCTCTTTGATGGTTTCCTGCTGTTGTTCTGATTTAAGAAACGACAGCGGTTCTTCTCTGCCCTGCCAGGCCAGTAACAGCATGACTATGGATAAACCAATTAAACTAAACCAGATCATCAGAGCACCTCCCGGAAAGCCTGATCCAGTACGTTTTCCATACCAAACAGCCGGGCTTTCTTTTTCAGTACAGAACGGGTAATCAAACCAGTGGTCTTAAACTGTCCGGTTACCGATTCATTGGGTTGATGGGCAGAGGGCTCAAACTTGAATATTTCTTCGAGAACCACCTGCTCATTTTCAACGCCCATCACTTCACAGATACTGGTAATCTTGCGTGAGCCATCGTACAGGCGATTGACCTGCACAATCATGTCTACTGCGCTGGCAACGTTTCCGCGGATATATTCCAGTGGCAGGTTAGGAACGGCCATCAAAATCATACTTTCCGCCCTGGCCAGAGCATCTTTGGGAGAATTTGCATGGAGGGTCGACATGGAACCATCATGGCCGGTATTCATGGCCTGAAGCATTTCAAACGCTTCCGGGCCGCGGCACTCACCCAGGATTATTCGGTCAGGGCGCATCCTCAGCGAATTGATCACCAGATCTCTCTGGTTTATTGCCCCGGTATTCTCAATACCGGCAGGGCGGGTTTCCATTCGCACTACGTGGGGCTGTTGCAGACGAAGTTCGGCAGCATCTTCAATGGTTATTATCCGCTCATTTTCAGATATGTAATGAGACAGTGCGTTGAGCATAGTGGTTTTACCGGAGCCAGTACCTCCTGAGACCAGGATATTCATCCGACAACCGGCTGCTACCGCCAATACTCTGGCCATTGGCAGACTGAGCGTACCGAACTCAATCATCTGCTCCAGCTTCATATCCTTACGGCCAAATTTTCGAATAGATATGGCTGAACCATCCAGGGCGATGGGAGGAATGGCAATATTAACCCGGCTGCCATCAGGAAGACGAGCGTCGCATAGTGGCTGGGATTCATCCACCCGGCGCCCGGCATAGGCGGCTATTCGCTTGGCAATACCCAGCAGCTGAGCCTCAGTGATAAACACCACATCACTGCGGGTGATCTGTCCCTTGCGCTCAACATACACACAGTCAGGGCCATTGACCATAATGTCGGAGATATCAGGATCATCAATCAACGGTTGCAGGGGACCAAAGCCCTTAATCTCATCGACCAGCCGTTCAACAAACCCTGTGCGCATCATAACCGGGATTGACATTGATTCCCGGCTGACCAGTGCATCCACACCGTTTCTGAGCTGCTCTTTGAGTGTTTCAACAGGGAGACTGGTCACCGCTTCGGCATCCAGCGCATCAAATATCCTGCTTCTCACCCTTTCATATACATCCTGCACACCTGGCATGGCGATACCTCATTGTTACTACTAGGAGGCCCAGAATAATTTCTTCAGTAAAGACTCTTCAACCAGAGGCTTACCAATAATCTTGCGGGAAAGTTGCCTGAAGGGTGTTGCCTGCCTGGCGTTGCCATCAATAAAGCGCTTGCCGGTGGTCAGGTATTCTTCAGCTTTGCGGTAATAAGGTATTTCGATATCCACAGGCTGATCGAGGTACTCTTCCACTGCCTTGCGATTAATCCGATGGCTGACAACATTATGGTTGAGCACAATGATATGGCGAGCAGGACTCTTCATCTCAGGATTCACTTCCATAAACTGTTGCAGAAAAATTTTCGACTCGTGCAAGCCTGACAGTGAAGGCTGAACCACCATCACAATACAATCCACCAGATCACAGATCTCTCTGGGATCAGGGTAAATTTTCACTGAGGCAGAGTAATCTTCAATAATAAAGTTGGCATCATAGCTAAGAGCCAACAACAAGCGGTTGTTGTATTCATAGAGTTCAACCGGTGTCAGGGTATCAGATTCCAGCCCCAGGTAACGAATATTGGGATCCAGTTCAGTTAGCTGGCTCTGGGCAGTCATATGATCCAGTGTATTGGTCAGGGAGTGGTGACTGACAGCGGTGTCGGTCATCTTGCGCCTGGCCAGATCACGCTTGCCAAGCATGATATGCATATTGCTGCCTTTGTAGCCGTGATCCACCAAAATCACCTGCTGTTGACTCTCCCGGGACAGGCTGTAGGCCAGCTCCCCGGCAATCATAGTGCAGCCACTACCGCCCTTAAGACCGACAACACCAATTCTCATGGCAGCCCGGGCGTGGTTAACCGAATGACTGCGGTTAACATCATCGTTGATATGGTGCAACAGCGATAGAATATCGTCTTTCTTGGCAGGCCAGTAAAGATAATAAAATCCCAGTTTTTCCACTTCCCGGGCGGTGGACATTTTATCTTCACTGCCAATTAAAATGACGGTTCTTTCTCGCGAAACAAGGTGTTTTAGAGAGATTGCTTTTTCTACCACATCACCACTGCATTCAGCGAACAGAAACGCACTGTTGGCCGCCGTAACCTGGTCTGCCAGCCCATCGTCTGTACATTTCTGACCTTGCGGAGCTTCCATACCTTCAAACAGTAACGCTTCTTCCAGCATCCGGAAGCAGGCGCCTGTCTGATAAAGAACCATGCTTTGTCTGCGTCGGGGCTCTTCAACAGGCTTATTACCGAAAACCTGAGCGGGCACCGTTATTTCAGGTAAATTGAGCATAATAACCTTCCTGTTATCGCTGCTTTACTGTCTGCTTGTTGGCAGGCAGCATTTTTTCCGGATGAACCATGGACTTGTAGCGGTTATGCTCAACTACGCAACCTTCATAGATTTCTTCGTCTCGGGCTGGTGAAATATCCATGGCCGGACAGGGCACAGTGTGTACTGAGTAGCCATCATCACCGGCAACCACCTTGGCAGTGGCCGGTTGATAACTGGCAAAGCGACTGTCACAACCTGCTATCATCAAGCATGTTGTCAGCAGGATACATCCTGATTGGAGTAATACTCTCATTGCTTGAATCCTCCTGAAGACAGAATCAACCGGGCATTGCTGCGAACGGGTGACTTGGCATCTTTTTCTATATGGAAGTAACGCATCAACGTATTGCTGCGACTCATCACCGGCAGCTCAACCAGGTCAGGCGCTACAGGCTTGACCAGATTGACAGTGGCAACAATGATCAGCTCCGATTTGATTCTTTCACTTTTGGTGTAGCGGAACAGTGCACCCAGAATGGGCACATCACCAATCATAGGGATTTTTGACAGTGCTTCGCGGTCTTCACTGCTCAGCAGTCCACCCAATACAAAGCTCTCACCATCGCCCAGTTGCACCGTGGTTCTTGCCCTGCGGGTTCTAAAGGAAGGAATATTCAGCTGGTTGTTGCCGTAACTGGTATCAACGGCACTGACTTCGGGCTCCATGGCTATATTAATCTTGTCGTCTTCCAGAACTTCTGCCGCCAGTTGCAGGCGAATACCAAACTCTTTGTAGGTGATTTCATAAGTATCGTCTATGCGGGTGACAATAGGCACTTCACCACCGGCCAGGAACGAAGCGGTCTCACCGGAAATAACCGACAGATTAGGCTCGGCCAGCACCTGCCCCATGGTGTCATCATCAGCAGCATATATATAGCGGGCAATATCGTTGGAACTGATCTGTCCCAGTAAATCAAAAAATTCACCGGCTACAAAAGAACCGCCATTTCGGGTACCCCATTTAAAACCCAGCTGACGAATAAAAGAGTGAGAGACCTCAGCAATGGTGATTTTCACATTCACCTGCTTTGCTTCTGACACTTCAATATTGTTGACCACACCCTGGTATTCCCGCTTTTCAATAAAGCGCAGATCAAACGTCCGGTCATCGGTTTCCCAGGTCAGTTTTTCTTTTTCCACATCTTTGTTCAGCAGTTCACCCACCAGGTAGTAAATATCCTGTTTTACCTGCTCAGAAGGCACCGTACCGGTTAAGACCACCTGATCACCCAGGTTAAAAACCTCAATGGTTTGTTCGGGGAAGCGTAATTTTAACTGCTGGCGGATAATGGCCAGACTTTTATTCACCACCAGCGTCCGGTTATCAATCACCTTGCCATCACTGCCAATAACTACCAGGGAACTGCTGCCGACCTCATGACCGAAAATAATCAACCGATTGCCTTTTACCACCTGATAATCAGCCACCTCGGGATTGGCAATAAATACGGTGTCGATTTTATTGGGGTATTTCAGCGTCTTCGCTTCATTGACCCCCAGATTGGTGACTGCTGCCGCCGCAACCACCGAATACCCTAGCATGACAATGAGCAACCATCCTGCCCACCCGATTTTCCCAACCCTGTTCATAATACTGCTCTCATTACCGCTGTCATCTATTGTTGGCTTTTGGCTTTTGGCTTTTGGCTGCTGGCTTTTGGTTGCTGGCTGCTGGCTGCTGGCTGTTCCGAGATATGCCGTGACAGCCAACACCCAACAGCTAAGGAATTGTCCCGAATTAATTTCAACATTTTGAACTCGATCTCCGTTCATCCTGA
>NZ_JAHHPM010000048.1 GCF_024606345.1 Endozoicomonas sp. YOMI1 | reverse complement strand
ATGGTCCGCCCCGCTCCCAAAACGGCTTCAAATGAGCCAAGATAGAATGAGTTGTTCGGACATGAAGCGTCAACAGGCCCTGAGCACAAGGGAAAAACCTTCCGGTTAAAACAAAAACAATATGTCTTGCCACTACAACACGATGAGTCACCTGGCGTGACTCTTCAATGCATGCCTGTGGAGCCAGCCTTTGACTAGCAGGGCCAACAGCGGAAAACTGGCGATACACCACATCACAATATCAGTGCTGATGTTCAGCCACAGTGCGTAGACCACGGCCACACCAATGGCAGAATCCAGCTGGTCTGCGGCGATGGCGATGACCCTGCCCTGTGTTGGTAACTGGCCAGCCGCAATACCCAGGCGGCGTTTCACCCAGGAGTTGGGCAGCTCTGCCAGTACATACCCCAACCCAGCTAAGGTGCCGCTAAGCCATAACGGCTGCCCTGAGAATGGCGAAGCTGCACCCAGCAGCCACTCCAGCGGATACAGCAGGCAGGCCCCGGCGGCCGTCAGTAAGGGAACCACGACCAGCCCCCGCCAGGTTTTGTTGGCCCCGAATGCCCGGTACCAGATGGGTTTTGCCAGCGCCGGAAAATCATCGCGGCTGACCACGACCATATGCAGTATGCCGCCAATCACTAACGGAATCTGCAGGTACAGCGCCTGTATCAGTGCCTTGGCCTGACCCGTGTCAGCGCTGGCAGACATCCATAACAAAAAACCGCCCAGGGTCAGGGGGAGAATGTGTTTCAACGAGGAAAACTTAAAGAAACGCCCCCTGCGTACCATCCGGTAACTAAAGATCAGCAATGCGGCTACCAGCAGCCATTGCGCCAGCACCATCGGTAAAATACCCAGCGTGTTCAGCCAGATCACCGGGGCAATAATAAACAGGCTCCAGAACACCGGCATGCCCTGATAGGCCAGCTCATTGGTGCTATCTGTGCCGTCATCCCCGATATTGCCGGTTTCATTAAAGACAGCCAGCCGCACACAGCCGCAGGCCACCATGATCATCAGGGCAAACAGCAAAACGCCACTGTCTCCCCATTGCATGACGATCAGGGCTGGCGTAACCAGATAGATCAGTACATCCATAAAGCCATCAAGATAGCGGCCAAAATTCCGGGTCAACTGCCAACGCCGCGCCAGCATGCCATCCAGGGCATCGGTGGTCATTGCCAGATAGAGCAGTGCCAGTGCAGACATGAATCGGTGCTGCAGGGCTTCATGCATGGCCAGCAAGGTCAGGGGCACGCTGATCAGAGTGATGCAGTCCACCCGGTTCAGGCGAATTAACCACGGCGATGCCATTATTATTCTCCCTGTTCCAGCATCAGCCGTTCCAGGGCATGAAAGGCCCCGGCACGCAATCCCGGCCGGTCAATTTTACTGTTATGCCGACCGTCCACCGGCATGGTGTCCAGACGAATCAGCTGCCAGTGCCCGGCGGGTAAACAGGTCATCAATGTCTGCTTGAGCTGTGCTAACCCGAGGGGCGAGACAACAAACAGGCAGAGCTGCCCGCCACATTGCACCACGGCACTGCGGACAACGTTGTCCAGCCTGTCAAGCTGCTGTTCCAGGGGTAAGGGCTGGCTCAGGCCATCCGCCAGTTGGACGGCATCGGCCAGTCGTCCGGTCAGCCAGAGGTGATTGCACTGATCGAAATAGCCCACGTCCCCGGTACGGTGCCAGACATCCCCCCCGGGGCGGGGAATTTTATTGGCCATGTCCGCCCGGGCATTCCGATAATAGCCCTGCAATACATGGTTACCGGCCACCAGAATCTCACCTTGTTGGTTCGGCAGGCACGCGTTGGGTTGACCCTGGTCATTGACGGTGGCCACCAGGACTTCCGCTTCATCAACCACCGTGCCTACCAACAAGCCCTGTTCGGGGTTGGCACCGTTCAGATAATCGTCAATGTTTAGTACGGCGATGGGCTCCGCTTCTGTGGAGCCGTAGGCGATACGGGCAAGGGCATTGGGGAAAGCCTGGCGCAGCTGTGCTGCCAGGGACAGGGAGACCGGCGCACCGCCAATACTCAGGCCGGTCACCTGGGGCAGGGTCTGGTGATTAGCCAGCAGGTAAGCACAGATCGCCGAAAAATAAGCCGGTGCACCGCTAACCCGCACCACCTGATGCTGCCGCCAGTGCTCTACCAGCGGCTGAGCGGCTACGCTGCCCGGCGTGGCCAGATCCACCCTGGGCAGCACCGTGCTCATACCGCAGCTGAGATTATGAAGCACCAGTACCGGAAAACAAGGGCTGTCCACCTCGCCATCACCGTTGGGCCAGTGTCGGAGGATGGCAAAATGCTGCTGATCGAGACTGTGGTGGGTGCGGTCAGCCCCTTTGGGCCGTCCGGTGCTGCCGGAGGTAAAAGAGATCAGTCCGTGATCGCCACTCACTGGTGTCATTAACTGCAGTTCGTCGTTGGCCTGCACCGCCATGGGCAGGGCCCGGAAGAACAGGCCACCACCGTCCAGCGACCAGCTTTTCAGGCGACGCAGTTCCGGTACCAGCCAGCGCCGCCGCAGCAGCGCCCGGACGCTGACAATCGCGCTGGCATCGGCATCCTGTAGTGCCTGGCGAATTTTTTGTTTGCCCATACCGGTATCGATAAACACCGCCACCAGGCCACTGGCCAGCAGGCTTAATACCACGGCATAGAGTGCGGTTGAGGGTTGGGCGATCACCACCACCCGGTCTCCCGCCCTGAGCCCCTGACCCGGCGCCCGACCGTTATTGAGCCAGTGCCGTTGCAGGGCCCCCGCCAGCCGGTTCAGCTCCCCATAGGTGATGGTCTCTTCACCCAGGCAGCGCAGTCCCTGCATACGGGGAATCCGCAGGGCCAGACGGTCCGGATTGGCCCGGGCCTGCAATAGAAAGTGGCGACTAAAATTGTCTGTCATTAACAATCCTGCCCAGTACCAAGGTTTTTTTGATACAACGCATAGACCCGTTGCTGATCGTCACTGATAAACCGGCGGCCAAATGACAGCGACGGGTTGTCTTCCCGCACCAGCGCTGCGGCACCTCGCTGATAGTAAGGCCCACCCCATACCGACAACTGCATCGACATCAGGGTATACAGGCCCGCCCGGCGATAATCAGGATGCACTGCAGCGGTTTTCGCCACCCCCATCCGTGGATTGGTCAGGCGATCAAAGTGATCCGAAAAATTCACGCTGTCTGCCGATACCTGACCGGCGCGGATCAGGGGGCTGTAATCGGGAAAAACCAGGAAGTAAGCGGCAATATCATCGTGTTTTCCGGTCACCAGTACCGAACTGTGTGGACACAGACGCCGGGCAAACCCATCTCCGCAGGTGGCGATAAACTGCTGTTCACTGATGGATGAATAGCCAAAGCTGCCACGAAACATCTGGTCAGTGAGGGGGTATAATTCGGGCAAGCGTTCGCGCCAGATATCGCCGGTCAGGGGCTGAAACCGGAACTGCCCGTTCAGTGCCGCTTTCCCCTGGTGCAGAAGCGGTGCCAGCAAAGTAACCAATGCATCCGGATCATTATTGATCTGGGTGTAATAGCGATAACGGATCTGATAACCAAGGCCGGACAGCAGCTGTGGATAATAGTCGGGATTGTAGGGTTCACCGATAAATGGCGCTGTCTGGGCCCCGTCCCCCTGTGCCGACAAACGAATCCGGTTCATACCATAGAGATTGCCATTGATCGGGCCGTAGACCGTTACTGCGCCCTGGGCAGCAGCCCAGCTTTCAAAGCGATGGAACAGCTCGGCATTGGCCAACCGGTTATTATCGGTTTCCCAATAGCCAAAATAGGCCACCGGCTGGCCATCAATCCGCAGCCGCGGGTCAAAAAAGCCGGCCAGGCGGCTGCCTTCAAGGCACTCGGCCCAGACCCGGCCACCGGCCCTGCAGTAGTGGCTGTCGTCGGCAAAAACGGCGGCAACTGCTTGAGGGTCTTCCCCCAGCCAGAATTCGTCCTGCCGGTAAACATCGGCAGCGATTTGAAAAAACGGGTCAGGCAGTTGCATCATTCTCCTCCTGTCCATGGGCGTCACTGTGGATGCGAACGATCCGGCCGGTACTGCCATCCATGCGAACGGTTTCCCGGTCTTTCAGGGTGGAGGTCAGTCCGGGAACCCCAACCACCGCCGGAATACCCAACTCCCGGGCCACCACCGCTGAATGGCTCAGGGTGGATCCGCGTTCCACCAGAATGCCACCGGCGGAGGGAAACAGCGGTGCCCAGCCCGGATCGGTGCGCACGGTACAGAGAATCTGACCGTTCAGATCCAGAGCATCATCCGGTGAGAAAATCAGCCGGATACTGTTTTCCACGACCCCCGGATAACAGCCGGTGCCCTGCAGCTCTGTTGCAGAGCAAGCCTTCTCTTGCTCATGGGGATAGCGGTAGTCGTTGTTGCAATACACCACGCCACGGGTATAAAAGTGATGGGCTGGTTCTTCTTCTGCCCGATAAGCGGCAAACTCCGCCTTGCGGGCAGCTACCAGTGGCTTCAGCATGGCGGTAACGCTGCGGCCATCGGCGTAACCGTAAATCTCCTCCACCGTCAGATAAAAGATATCGTCCGCTGCATCCAGTTGCCGGTAAAAGGCCAGCTGTTGACCGAGCTGACGGTAAATATCCCGGTAAAGACCAAACAGTCTGGTACGGGCAAGACGCATATTTTCCCGGTGGTGGATCGCTCTGCGCAGTCTGGCCAAGTCCTTTCTGAAGCGTTTCAGTGCCCGGCGACCGAGGGTTTGCTGCAGCATCGGGAACACTTGCTGTTCCGCCTGGTGACGGAATTTTGCTTCGTTTTCCACCAGCGTTGCCAGCGTCAGATCATCGCGGGCCAGAAAATTTTTCAGCACGGCGAACATAAACGAGGGGTCATGGCGTAAGGTGCGTGACTCCAGCTTCAGCTCACCCATGGTGCGATCGCCGTAACGCTCGATATAGTCCAGGCATTGCTGGTGGAACGCCGGAAACTGCTGTTGCAGCCGGGCCAACAGCTGGTCATTGTCTACCTGCTGCAACACCGCCAGCAGTTCTGGCTGAGCCCGGGCCTGATCACAAAGGCGCAGCAGGTATTTGGTGGGCTCGGTACTTTCGATACCCTCTTCACCGGACAGCAGGTTGTTTTGCACCAGTTCCCCGTTGAGTTCCTCATGGTCCAGCGACAACCGGCTGAGCCAGCGTTGCACCCGGCCATTCATCATCATCACATAGAAGTCGTTGACAATGGGCGTGGTCCAGCGCTGCAGTAACTGTTCATCCAGTGAACGACTGAGGGCGATCAGCTCGTCCATGGTATAGGTGTGCAGACGGTGACGTTGTATTCGGTTGTATTGTTTGGCAAACAGTTGCTGGAACTCGGAGACTCGCTGTTCCATCCGGCGAAAATGGCTGAGCATCAGCACCAGTGCGCGGAGTATTTGTGGTAGGCGTGCCAGTTTTTCCATGGTACTGAGGGATCTGTCCCGAATCATATCCACCGGGTCCTGCAACCCCATCATGCGCTCCATATCCGCTTTATTGGTGCTGAATGATGGCAGGAACAACAAGCCGCGATACCAGTTATTGATGTTGTAATAAACCCGGCCCCGAATCAGCCCGAGCATATTGGCCAGCATGCCCTGATGGGCTTGCACCACGGGCTCTTTTACCCCGGCCAAACGCAGGGTTTGCTGATAGACCGTGTGATAGGCACGGCTGGCAAAACTGAAGGTTAAGGGTGTTGTCACACCACAATAGGATTCCTGGATATTGGCGTTATCCCAGACCTGAAGCCGGTCCTGCTCACTGTTACGTTCCGGCAGGGAGGTCACCGGCCGGGCCTGCAAAATATAAATCTGCTGGTCGCAAAGGCACCACTCGATGTCCTGAGGGGCCTGATAGCTTTCGCCGATGGCCCGGCCGATATCCCGCAATGCCAGAATTTGCCGGTCATTGAGACAGGGCTGTCGACGCTGCCCGGCGGCTACGGCACACTCAATCGTGCCACCGTCCGGCCCCTGGCGCAGGGCGATATCTTTATCGGCCACGGTGCTGTGGATGTCATTATCATAGAGATTGACGGTGATTTCATCGGCATTACAAAGACCGGATACCAGCCCCTCGCCACATCCCCAGGTGGCAGAGATCAGCGCCTGACGACGGTTGCCATTCACCGGATTGGCGGTAAACATCACCCCGGAGACCTTGGCATCCAGCATCCGCTGGATGATCACTGCCGCCTGAATATCGGTGATGCCCAGCCCTTTCTGCAATCGGTAGGCTAAAGCGCGGGTGTTATAGGCGCTGGCCATGACCTTGAGCACAGCATCATGAATGGCGGCTTCTCCCTGTTGGTACAGGTAGCTATCCATCTGTCCGGCAAACGAGGCACCAACGGAATCTTCCCCCACCACCGACGATCGCACCGCCCACCGTTCATGGTTCAGCGCCTCCACCGACATGGCTGAACGAATAGCGGCAGCAATCTCAGGATGCAAACCGACGGCCAGCAGCCGTTGCTGAATAGCCGCAGAAACCTGCGCCAGTTGCTGGTTGCCAACCTCCGACTGAGCGGCAAACGGTGCCAGTTGCTGCTCAATCCAGTTGCCCAGCCCCTGCTGTTGCAACTGGTACTGAAAGGCCTCCACCGGGACCACCCACCAGCGTGGCACATTAAAGCCATGTCGGCTGAGCCAGGCCAGATTATGGGCTTTGCCCCCCAGCCGGGCGTCTGCCAGCAGGCCGGCCTGTTGCTGATCATGGCAGGTCACGGTTTCTCCCTGCGCTCTTCGCCCTGTTCACAAAAATCCAGCAGATTGCGGGCGGTGCAGACCACCCGTTCCATAAATGGATAGTGGCGGAAGGTGTGCGCCATCAGGTATTGGGGTAAACGATTAATGACCAGGTCCCAGAGGCTGAGGATAAATCCCAGGTGCCACTGTTCGGCATCAATCACCTCGCCGCTGGCGGCTTGCAGTGTCAGACGATGACGCTCAATCAGTTGCTCCACCAGCCGGTGGTCAAAATCCGGTTGCAGGGTAAACACCAGTAATTCCGCCAGATCGTGCTGAGGCAGTTGTACCGTGGCCAGTTCCCAGTCATAGGCACAGAGGGTCAGCTGTGAGCCATGGCGTCGAAAAGCGATATTGCGTGGGTTGAAATCGTTGTGAATCAACGTTTTCTTCATGCTGTCGATGGTTGGATACCAGGATTTCAGGCTGTAAACCCGCTGGCGAAAACGCGCCATATCCTGCTCAGTGAACCATTCGGGAAACTCCTGCTGGGCATGGGTTCCCAGCAGGAGCCACAGCCGGGTTTTCGCCACCATGGCCTTGGTGGAGGGCAGATCCGGCAGCCAGTCAAATGCCTGTAACTCTTGTTCCCGGCCATACCAGATACTGTGTACCCGGGCAATGCCATCGACGGCCGCATTAAAATGCTCTGGCTGCCAGCCCCGGGTGTCATCGGCGGAATCCATAAGCTCCAGGCCGGTAAGGTGTTCCTGCACCAGTACGTAGGCTTCCCGGGCGCGGTCCTCCCAGGTCATCAAGGTTCTGGGGGCAAAATGGCAGAATCGTTCATCCTGCTGACTCATCACCGCCAACTCACGACGATGGCAATTCTTGAAATCCAGATGATTCCTGAACTCGTTATAGGCATGGGCCAGGCGGGCATCACACATGGCCGCCATGGAGTTCATCATCAGAATGACTTCATCATCCAGGGGTTTTACCTTCACCATCAATTCCAGCGCATCCCCCTGCTCCGGCGTGACCCGGAATGGGAAATGCCCCACCAGTTTATTAATCTTGTGGGCCGTTAATTCGGTGATAATGCTGCTGCCCTGATCCGACATCTTCAAGGGGTGCAGTTCACGCACCCCGGTTCCGGTGCCGGACTCAGCCAGCACCCGGGCAAAAAATGCCTGGTTCAGGTCTGTCTGTTGCAGCCAGGTGACCGGGCGGTTACGTCCCAGCTTTTCATGGGCCCGGGCAAACTGATCACTGGCGATGGCGGACAGGGTGGAGATATCCAGCGCCAGGCAGAAGCCGGCGATCACTTCCGCCAGCTTGTGGGCACACCCCGCCCCGGCACAGCCCAACAACTCCAGACACTCTTTTTGTTGCGGCAAACCGGTGCCACCGCCAACGGTACCCACCACCAGTGAAGGTAACCGCAGGCTGGCATAGACATCACCCTCTTCGGTCAGCTCCATCAGCAACTGCCCGATAGCCGACTCATGAACGCAGGCGATATCCTGACCGGTGGCGGTAAACATAGCCGCTATTACGTTGGCGATATTGACATTGACCCCCACCATGCCGGCGGCAATACTGCCGCCGACCAGGTGGTTGTAAGCGGTGACCAACTGCTGTGCGCTGACTTTCAACACCCGCTGGCATACGGCTTCTGTCAGCAGGGTTTCTGCCAGTACCCGCACCCCCCGGCCCCGGAGATAAGAGTTGTAGGTCACTTTTTTATCGTTGGAGAGGTTGGCATCAATCAGGAAGTTGTCAAACTCAATGGCCGTGAATGACTGCATCTGCTGCAAAATCCACTGACAGGCCTGCCAGGTGCAGGTGGTGGTCATATTCTGACCGGCCGCATCACCGGTTTCGTAGCAAAACTGCAGGTGGACGCTGCGCCCCATCAGTTCGGCATGAACTTCCACCAGATTGGCATAATTGGAATATTTTCGAGTCTGCTCAGTGATTTCCTGCTCATGGTCTTTGACCCACTCGGTAAAAAACAGGGCTGAGGCTAAATCTTTCAGCACAAACACCGGCACACGCAGCATCCGCTGCCCCAGCACCTTGACCCGCACGCCGCCGGAACGGGAAATGGCCGTGGCGCCACGGGTGGCCGAGGCCACCAGCGCCCCCTCAGAGGTGGCCATGGGGGCATAAAACAGACCATGGGCATGCTCTCCCAGGATATGCAGCGGTCCGGCAAGCCCTACCGGAACCTCCACCGAGCCAATAAACGCTTCGACATTGCTGACCAGCGTTTTCGGTGCCAGCCGGGTGTGGGCAACTTCGTCCAGAGGAGCGCCGGTGTTTGCCCGGGCAAAGGCCAGACGGTGCTGACGGGCCGCTTCGGTATACAGACCACGGGCCGGTATCTTCGGTAAGGTACTGATATCGTAGGCCGTCGGTTCGTTGCTGGCGGGCAGGTGCCGCAACAGATAACTGAGCTGCCACAGGATCCGGGCATTTTCTTCGCGCTGTTCTTCACTATTCCCGTCATCCCCGGTATTGCTCAGTAACAGCTGTGGAGAATCACCGTCTTTGCCGGTGTCTGTGCTGCTGACCTGCAGCTGGTACAGGGTAAACCGCTGGCCATTGAGCGTCAGTTGCAACTCTGTGCAGACCGTCCCGGTGGGCAATAAGCTGTCCGGTTTGAGCTGCACACAGAGGGTACTTTTCGATACCTCTATCGCTCGGGCAGTCAACCACTGTCCGCCACATTTCAGGCGAATATCGCAGCGGTGTTCCGGACCAAAGGCATGGCAGGTTTCGCCGCGAACTCTGGAGGCATTACTCATAGGGCACCTCCCCTGAGCAGACCGATAATCACCAGCAGATAGCCCAGCAGCAGGGTCACGGCCACCACCTTCTCGTTGGTTTCCCGACCGGCCAGCGATGGTGCATTGGCAAACCGCAATAACGGCACCACGGCCACTGCCCACACCACGGCTGCCATCAGGCAATAAACGGCTAATCCGTCGATATCGGCCAGCCATAACAGCACTACCTGATTAACCACCATGGCGGAAACCAGCACCAGCACCAGGGTGATTGCACCTTTCACACCGAGAATTCGGGTGTAGGAATCCACGCCCTCCCTCTCTTCTTCCGGCCCCCGTGTTTTCCGGGTGATTTCCGCACAGAAACCACTGATAAAGGCCAGACTCATCATGGCTTGCAATACCGGAGTGCACCGGACTTCCGGGTTGGCGAGCACCGCCAGCCAGTAAACGGCCAGCGGCATAATGGCCATATGGCTCAGAGCGTACAGTAGCAACTGTTTTTCCAGCCAGGGGCCGCAAAAAAACTCCACGCCCATCAGGCACAGCCAGGCAAACAGCAGCCCCCAGGCCAATAATCCGGTTTCACCGGCCATCAGCCAGGACCAGACCAGTTGCACGACAATGGCCACAGCGCCCAGAACCTTCAGATGGAATAAAGTGATCAGGCCACGTTGCAGTATCCGTTGCGGGTGGTTAATCCCATCAATGGCGTAGTCTTTATGCTCGTCAAAAATACGGATCAGCAGAAACAGCCACCAGGTCACCAGACAGGCCGGGATATCCAGCCACTGTATACCCGGGTTTTCTGTCCCGTGACGGGCGACCAGCGCACACGCGAGATAAAGAATAAAAAACAATAAGGCGTTTACCGGTGGAAAACGTTCGCACATCCAGCCGGACAGTCGCCGCCATAACGGATCCTTGTGACTGATTATCCTTTTTGTCATCACCACTCCCGGACACCCTGCATTTGATCTCTCCCTATGGGCGTTGTATCGGTCAGAGTGGTGTTATCCCAAGGAAGGACATCTACCAATAACATCGGCCTGAGCTTTGCCCACATCTGCCCATACACCTGACTGGCCCGCACGCAGCATCCGCATTCGCTCATCCTGTCTCTTAAGCAGAAACCGTTGCCGTTTCGAATCGACCCACAATGTTCAATGCACCAACTTAAGATGCGCTGCTGCCTCTATTCCAGCATGCTGCTTGCGTTTTCGCTTCATTCCTTATTGGCTAAACAACAGTTTCACGGTTTGGACGAATTCGCACAGGTACTAGCATTTTCTGCATTTTTATCTCGCCTTTGTCATTATATCCCCTGAAGCGCTTGTTACTGACCACTGCAAATCCTCTTTGCACAAGCACTCTTTTTGCCTGACGTGATTTCAGGGTTTCCTGGGTTAATGTGCCGAGGCTCATAAGTATCCCCTTGAGTTGCAGTCGTTGTACCTCTTGAGCGATGGCTCCTTGTGTTTCCATACTTAATAAACTGAAACCCTGGCGACACTGCATCTTTTCCAGACGGGTCATCCCTGTTGGCACTCTGACTTGCCTGAGATCATGAAAGCTATTATGGATGCCACGGGAAATCCCGTTTCGGCGATTAGTTTTGCAATCTTTATGGTCAGAACTTTTACAGGTGTGAATGCCTGCACGGCTGGCAATATAGCGCCGGACATTATCATCCAGGTATATTTCCATGTTCTTTAGTGGCAAGGGCGTCAGCTCAAATTTCTCGGTGATCGCCTTGTTATCAGGTTTGAGCTGGTAAGTCTGAACATAGGAATCCGGCCACCGACAGTCTTTACGATTGTTGCCAGTGACTTGTAGCAGATCAGCGGCACCGTGCATGGCGGCTTCCAGTTGCCGTTGAAAGTCCGGTTTCAGGGCAGGG
>NZ_JAHHPM010000454.1 GCF_024606345.1 Endozoicomonas sp. YOMI1 | reverse complement strand
AATCAGTGGAACTTTAACTTGCTTGCACAACGACTTAATAACGATTTTTCAGCAGAAGCCGATAGATTCGCCTTGCAACACTGCCTTTTCTCAATGTTTTACAAAGGGGGTTGGAAGATTACCCCCGGTTGTTGCCAGTTATTAAGCAACCACCACCAACAGTTTATTAATCATGTTCAACGGCTGGAAAAGTGCAAACAGGAAAAGCAGGAGGACAATCTTCGGGAAATGTTAATGTGTGATGAGATCGCTGAGAATACCCGCAGGGAACTCTTACATCATCTTTTATTGATAGATCCCGATTACGCTACTCCTGCGGCAGAGCTTATGTATGGCTTGGAAAATCAATACTTTGTTATCAAACCAACCTACCGTTACAACCTGGAGTTTGAAGTTCCACCGGGTCAGCCGCTTTCGGATCATAAACAAAAGGTCAAGAATGCCTTGCAGAAGCATGGGCTGAAATATGCCAGCCAACAGGTTCGAAATGATAAATACGTTGTATTACCAATTATTAAAGAACATCCAAAGGACCTGAAATATGTCAGTAAAGCACTGAAGAATGATAAAGATGTCGTCAGAGCCGCAGTCACTCAAAAAGGCGAGGAGCTGGAACGTGCCAGCCCGGAACTTCAAAATGATGATGACATTGTAATGGCCGCTGTCGCAAAGGAGCCAAGCTCTCTGATGTATGCAAGTGAAAGACTTCGAAGCGATAAAGACATGATTAATATGTTTATTGCTGATAATATTAACCACTTATTTTATGCCAGTGAAAAGATACTTAATGATCGCGATTATTTGCTGGACTTAATTAAACATGATCACCGTGCTTTTATTTATGCTTCTCGCAAACTTAAAACTGATAATACCTTTATCTCCTCAGCAACCCTGAGAAACCCCAAAGTTCGTCAATGCATCCGCAGTTAAGGAACTGTCCTGAATTAACTTGCACATTTCCGATTTTATCCAGTAAAGAGAAAACCTTGCCATGGATTTTGTCCTGTGAACTTTTTAAAAACAACCTTGTATAAATGTTCATCATGTACGATTTTTTTAGCCGAACGATCACTCAAAAAATCAGGCACCAGCCTTGAAATCATGGATGAAAATTTACATTAGAGGGATATCTTAATGTTACACGCCAAGGTCCACATTTCTGATTACCAAAGCCCGATAACTAACCCAAACCCGGGTACCGGGGCCAAAAGTTCATCCAAAAGTTTTATCAAGCATTCTGATACCAGTGGCATTCTGACCGACAAAACTCCATTAACCAACCGCCTCTGCCAATCATCTCTTTCAGCCCCACTACATCAGCCTCCTGACTATCCTCCCCCCAACCGGCAACAACTTGGGGGCAAGGGAATGTTTTTGCATCGCATGCAGGCAGAAAATCTGTCGGTCCCACCGTTCAGATGTGTTACAGCACAGGTAATGAATGCACTTGAACAACACACTCTGGATATCCATTGCTTAGCCCCCTATCTCCCCGATATCGTCGATGCACTGGGGGCGGAGACCAGCCTGGTGAAAATCACGGAATACCTCAATGCCTTACCACCTGAAGAGCAAACCAAAAGGAATAACTGGCTGGCAGGTCTGGCGAGATTTGTTGCCAGTAGTGACTTTTACCAACAGGTTGAACATTCTGAAGCGGCCCGACAGATCAGGGTGCTGCGCTCGGAACTGGACGCATCACAGCCGGTTATTGTCCGCAGTTCTGGTATCAACGAAGATAGCTACGGCGA
>NZ_JAHHPM010000453.1 GCF_024606345.1 Endozoicomonas sp. YOMI1 | reverse complement strand
AGTGCCAGCAGGCGGGCATTTTGGTCCGTGAGCCACTGAAAACCGCTGGCAACCTGACAGAATGCGCCGTCCGGGAGGGACAAATCATCCCATGACGGAATGGCTCTTGCTAACGGCACATCAGAAAAAGCAGAGGACAGGCTCCCGTGACTGGCCAGTTTTTCGGTAAGGTCACCGGTCACAATGAAGGCACCGGGCTCACCGTTAAAGCGCGCGCAGGCCAGCGTAGCCTGTTGGCCAACCTGAGCGGCCACAGCCGGGTACAGGTCACCAGCCACAGCCGGGTACAGGTCACCAGCCACCATTAAGGGCATTTTTATCTGCCTCATGAGGATCCCCACATGGTCATTGAATCCTCCTGCGGCAACAACAAAACCCCCTGCCCGTTTCAGGAACTCCGGCTCAAGCATCCACACTTCAGGGTGTAGGGCCACGACAATGGCTCCCTCTGGCATAGTGTCTGCTGTTTGTTGATTGGCCAGCCATAGAGTTCCGGTGCAATAGCCTTCGCTGACGCCCTCGCCACTGGCCAGGGTCTCTTCGGGTATGGGCATGGCAAAATCCATGCCGCCAGACAGTCGGGTAATCGGGCGCACCTGCAACAGGAACAGGCGACCCTGACGATCAATGGCAAACTCCACATCCACGGGGCAGAGCAATAGGTCTTCCAGCAATTTCACCGCTTGCGTGAGCATTGAAATCGTGTGATCAGTGAGTCGTTGCCCGTCACCGTCTGGTTGGACACCCGCATCAACCGGTGTTTCCGAATAGCCGGTATTATCCCTGTTTTTGCGCAGGATGAAGTGGCTTGGTACTGTACCGGGAAAGTATTGAGTGTTGTCAGCGCCTGTCTGGCCATCCTTGCGAGAAATATCGATGCGGTGGGGCGTGATACCGGACTGCCCTGCCACTGCGCCCCTGGGCTGGCCGGGGGTGAACTCAACCCTGATGGTATTATCCTCAGGTGATTGAAAGCTCATGACTACCCCGCCAAATAGGCAGTCAATACACTGCTGGATAATCAGTGCCATAGGTTGTGGTATGCCCCCGGGACATACTTCAGGCCGGTAACCTGAGGCCATCACCTTAAGGCAGGTGCGAAGAACATCGTCTTCTCCCTGAACTTCAGAGAGGTATTTGCCTGCCTGGGCATCGCCGTAGCTATCTTCGTTGATACCAGAACTGCGGACAATAACCGGCTGTGATG
>NZ_JAHHPM010000452.1 GCF_024606345.1 Endozoicomonas sp. YOMI1 | reverse complement strand
AGGTAAGGCTGAACTCGGTGGTGGTTTTTATATTGCCCAGTTCAATGGTGGCTTCGATCACCGGACGTCGCTGTGGTTTCCCGGAATGGGTTTGCACACGGATATACCGTTTAACGGGTTTGAGCAGGGTCACTTCCCGCCCATGGCCGCCTCGCTCTGTCAGGATTTTAAACCTTACCCAGTGGGGATTAGTGCCTAAAGTTTCGAACGTTATATCCCGAGCATCCAGCGAGGATGTGGTGGAGCCGGAGTCAATCAGTGCAGGCAGATGGGTATCAAACTGATGGTCAATACGGGTTACGGTTTCCAGATGGCCCACCAGGTAACGGTTGCCAATATTGCACTGATCCGGAGAGCTGGCCGAAAGGGGCGGAGACAGTAACGGGAATAACAGCATCAGCATTAGTAAAAGAAAACCAGCTGCAGAGCGCAGCCCGGGAGAATACAACATCTCTTCCTCCATGAAGGTACTTCTTTTAACCTTTCCTTAACTGTATTCGTGGAGGATGGTGTTGCCGGGCGGAGCTGACCAGTGGCATTAAATGGCGATATACCCAATTATCCCCTGTCAGGACTTTGGCGTTGGGTGATTGTTTTGGAACACAGCACTTAAAAAGACCGCTTCCCGTTACCCGAAAAAGATAAGTCGGGTGCTTTTACGGGAAGCGGGCAGCGGGAAGCGGGCAGCGGGAAGCGGGCAGCGGGAAGCGGGTAGCGCATACATGATAGATATTCATAACCATATTATTCCCGCCATTGATGACGGCCCGGACACTCTGGAGCAATCCCTGGAACTGCTGCGTATAGCCGAAGCCAATGATATCCAGCGGATGGTCTGTACACCCCATATGCATCCCGGCCGTTACGATAACGATATCACCACCATTGCCCCCGCCTTTGATGTGCTGGTTGGTCATGTACGGCAAGCCGGTATCGGTGTTCAGCTGGCCATGGGGGCGGAAGTGCGCTTCAGCAATGAGTTGATGTTCCAGCTGTGCCAGAAGCGTATCCCGATGATCGGTAAGTGGGACGGTTACGACTGTATGCTGTTGGAAATGCTCCATGGCAATATTCCGATGGGTATTGAACCAATGCTGGAATGGCTGGATCGCCAGCAGGTGCGGGTAGTAATTGCTCACCCGGAAAGGAATAAAGAGCTGATGGTTTACCCTGAACGGATCTTTCCGTTGGTAGAACGAGGTGCATTGCTGCAGGTGACCGCCGGGTGTATTCCCGGCTTTTTTGGTGAGAAGGCCCAGAACACTGCCCGCTGGTTACTGGACCATGAGCTGGTGCAGTTTGTGACTTCAGATGCTCATCATGCCAAACGGCGTCCACCGGCAATGAAGGCTGCCGCTGAGGTGTTGGATGAGTGGTATAGCGAGTCCGTTCGACATCAGTTGACATTGACCAATCCGGACTTGTTGACGTTTTCGCTGTTTGGTGGGGCGGGGTAATTTTTTTTTGCCACGGAGGCACGGAGGAAAAGATTTTTTGTCTTGGCGACCCCGTCTAGGCGACCCCGTCTAGGCGACCCCGTCTAGGCGACCCCGTCT
>NZ_JAHHPM010000451.1 GCF_024606345.1 Endozoicomonas sp. YOMI1 | reverse complement strand
GATGCAGCGGGGTATCGCCCTTTTTGCTCACCTTGTTGGGATTGGCACCGTAAGCCAGGAGCATATCCACAATGTCTGTATCTTGCTCACTTAATGCTTTACAAAGTGCGTTGCTCCACCCGTAGCTGTCGTAGATGTTGTCGCCGGGCGTATCAGGATTGGCACCGTGAGCCAGCAAGTCATCGACCATGTCGGTGTTCCCTTTAGAGACTGCATAATCCAGCGCGGTACTACCTTGAATATCAGAAATATTGGGATCGGCACCTTCGCTCAGCAGGGTGTTAACGACCGGAAGTTCGCCGCTAATGATGGCATTACCCAGCGGGGTGCGTCCAAAAAAATTACTACGGGCATTAATATCGACACCGTGATCCAGCAGGCACTTCAGGAGCATGACGCTTTGTGTCTTGTATTCCATTGTGGCCCAGTGCAGCGCCGTCCAATTAGCACGGTCACGGGCTTGCGGATCAGCTCCATATTCCAGCAAGACCTTGGTGACCTCATAACTGCCCCTTTCGGCGGCACAATGTAGAGGTATGTTCCTTTTTCCATTCCACGAATCAATGTTGCAGAGATTGGGGTTCGCCCCCCTGTCCAGCAGGGTCTTGAGAATTTTGTTAGCTCTGCCCACGCAACTGGCCCAATAGAGCGGGTAGAGGCCTCCCCGGTCGCAGAGATCGGGGTCAATCCCCAGATCCTGCACCAGGTTCAGCAGGTTGTTGACGGCTGGCAGGTCTTGCTCCCTGATTGCCTTTGCCAGTTGATTGCCCAAGCCCCGCAAATCGACATCAGACGTCAGTGGATATAAGCTCCCGTTGCCCGGGGAAGCCACCGCACGTGCTGAAATATTTTCTGCGCTGGCAACGGGTTGCTGGAGAGAAGGTACTGGCTGTGCGTTGGAACCCTCGGCCGTTTCCTCCGGATTGGCAGTGTCATCCCGGGAAGATGAACATTGTCTGATGCTTGAGAACATTTCATTAAAGAGTCAGTGGGTTGGACACAAATTTTGTCAAAGGATCTGACAACGGCAGGCGTTGAGAGGCTATTGACAGCGGTTTTGCCAGGTTTTTTTTCGGGGTCATCTGTGGCCGCATCAGGATTGCACGAATACAGTTTCGGGCACAAATCTGCAGCGACACGGGTTTAAAGGGCTCACGCAGGGCATCAATGATGCGA